>JAHDDN010000297.1 GCA_020629335.1 Chitinophagales bacterium
GGCGCAAGGTCGGGCTGTCCGTTATTATGCGGCTGTTCGGCGGCTATTCCGCTAAGGCCCGTTTGTCTGCCACTGCGTGGCCAGCCTTCACGTGCCTAAGCTCCATAAGCCCCCTCTCGACGCCACATACCACTCCCATCCCTAACGCAAGAAACACACCAACATTTTCAAAAAAACATTCAAATACCCCAAATATGTATTGAAAAGCTACAAATATTAAATCGCTCCCTTGATCAATTAATTATATGAGTTATTTGCGAAACATTAAATGAAACTTTTAAAAGCATTTTTATGAAAAAACTACTAATTTTATTTTTGTTCACCTTAAGTTTCAATTGGCCAAGTTTCGCTCAAGAATGTTCTGAATGTGGGCGAGTGGTCATTTCAAGCGCAATAGATGGACGTACAGCCGATCGAAGAGGCTTAGAGGTGTGTGTCATTGATGATGTAACCGACATGAGCATCTACTCAGTAACCGTTGATAGCGGGACGCTGTCTGATACTGACTATATCGATGGCGATTTTCAATTTCCTGCTGGTCCTGCGAATGCTGGAGATTGCTTTTGGATTGCCTATGATGCACCCTCATGGGAAACTTTTATGGGATTACCCGCTGGTAGCGTAGATTTTGAAGAAGGATTAGCAAACCTTCTTAATGGAGATCGCAATATCTATATCACCTGCTTAGGTAATGTTGATGATATTTATGGGGTATATTTAGACGAAATACCCCAAGACGATCCAGCTTTCTGGGAAGATTCATGGATTGTTAGTAATAATGATCGTTGCCCAAATGGTGGTGTATTAGATGTTGCTAATTGGACAGTCGGTGCTGTTGACGCAACGGATAATAAGGACTTCGCTAATGAAACAGGTTTCCCGTTCAATAATTTCACACATGCAAGCGGTAGTGCCTGCACAGAAACCAAAACTTGTGGAGGAGTACACTTTTGCGACTTCATACAATATGCTTGTGTGGTAGAAGAAAATGGAGTCGATGATTTTACTGCTACTATCATTTACGAAGGCTTTGAACCAGGAACAGTTATCAATACCTTAGAGAATTATGATGGTGATTTAATCGTCGATCCTTCTTCTTCTGACCCTGCAACAGATGCCAATGGTACTTTAGTTATGTGGATTGATGGGACAATCGGTAGCCCATGGGGAATTGAAATCATCAGCCCAAATTGTGATGGTATCCAAATTTGGGATAGAATACCAGAAAACTGTGAAGATATTGTTACAGGATGCCCCATCACAGCAGCTATAAGCGCAAGTTGTGAATTAGATGATGCTGGCGATCCTACTGGTAATTTAGAAATCAACTTAACAGTTAACGGAAGCGATGATTATACCATAACAGGCGACTTATCAACTGCGGGACTGAGTGTCATCGCTGCCAGCACCTTTGTCGATGGTTCAATTGATATCACTGTAACTGATAATCTTGATAATACCTGTAGTACTACGGATATGGAAGCACTTCCAGATTGTTCTAACGATAATGGTGGTGGAAATGGTGGTATAAACGCTTCAATTGCCACTTTACAAGATCCATGTGGCTGTAATGACTCTAATAATATCGATTCAGATGGTAATGGAGTAGTAGACTTATTTTATGAAACAGTAACGATCACTTCTGATCCAGGAGAAAACTGGATAATGAATAACACTTCAACTGGTGTAGTAGATGCCTCTGGAATGGCCACTAGCCCGCTCTTTATGGAAAGTCCTGCGGGTACCTATACTGCTGTTTTCTATCATTCATTTGGCACAGGATACAATGCCAGTTTCACTGATGGTACAGATACTCTTAGCGCAGCCAATTCTTGTACTAATTGTGCAGAGGGTGATGAAGCATTAAGTGCGGTACCCACTATGAGTGAATGGGGATTAATCATCCTTAGCTTATTGATCCTTAATTTCATTGTACTAAATGTTGCTGTAGCTTCTATTCAAACTGAAAATGGAGCGAGAACGCAAATTCATTTATTCAATAGCAAACAATTAAATAGTTATCCGTTCAATCAAGCGATCTTTAAACAAGCCGCTTTATTAACAGCTATTTTAGTCGCTATTATTACGGCTGTCACATTCTCTATGTATGGCTACATAGCTATGATAGATATCGTCGGAACAGCTATCGCAGCTCCCCTATTTGCTTATCTCATTCATTTATTGGTGATAACAAATATTTCTGAAGAAACTCACTAAATTGATCCATTTACCTTAAATAAAAGTCTCCCAATCATCTGAGACTTTCTAAGGGCGTAGTCTGATGCTACGCCCTTTACCCTTAAACTTAAATCATCCATAATGGTAAAAGACAACAAAAAATCGTATAAAAAAACCGCTTCATCAACCCCAAAGTCTCTAAATTTCAAAAACAAAATACTTAAAATATGGAATAATAAAATCAATCAATTACTTATCAAATTCGTAGGCTTAATCATACTATTTTATATTCTTTGGGCCAGTCGTTTTTTTCAAGAAGGAGTGGTCATTCCGCTCTCTAAGTTTTACGCTCAAATCAGTGGTTCCATTCTTCAAGCAGTTGGTTATTCTGTTAAAGTAGTAGAAGAGTCTTTAGCAACAGATTCATTTGCTATAAGTATTGAGAACGGTTGTGACGGCATTGAAGGATTAGCCATATTCTGGATTGGGGTTATCATTTTCCCCACTGCTAAGAAAGATAAGTTCTATGCCTTATTAATAGGAACCCTGTTCTTAATGTTTTTAAATCTATTTAGAATTATTAGCCTTTATTGGTTTAAAGTACATATTCCATCCTTATTTGAACTAATGCATGTCAGTGTTTGGCAAGTATTATTCATCAGCCTTACCCTGTTTACCCTATTATTTTGGATGGATTGGACTAATAAGAAAAAACATATCAATGAACAATCAATTACTAATTAAACGAATTGGCTTATTTTTCTTACTCTATTTTAGTTTTGTTCTATTAGCTCAAACATCTAAAGGAAAAGAAAAATTAGCTCAATACTATTGCTGGCTTGGTAATACCTTTGTAAGCACCTACTACAATGGGGGTAATATAAGTTATCGCCCAATTACAAAAAAAGAGCAAGCTAAATTCAAGGATTTTGATGTACTTGTTTTTATGACTAGTGAGCAACAAATCGAATCAGCTAAAAAGCAAGCTAGATTGGCCAGAAAAAAGACGATAGATATAACGCCTGTACATTATCCTGCCAATAGTTGGGTAAAAATGGGGATTTTCTTTGCATTCTTCTTTTCCTTAGTCATCTGTACACCCATAAACTGGAGGCAGAAACTCTTGAGTGTCTTTATAGGATTTATTCTGTTATCTGCCTTGGTATCCTTTCAATTTTGGATAGCTGTAGGCTCTAATATCAATCAATATCAAGAAATTTTCAGTGCTGGTTTTCAGAATGAATCAATTATTTTTTTGATTAAAAAACTCAATATCATTATTCAATTTATGGGATTCGGTTTAGTTACAGCTCTCATTATTTGGATGGTCTTATGTTTTAAAAAAGTTGAAGTGGCAAGGACTATTTGATAAACTTTGTCCAGCGATTTTTTTAGTGTTTTACTAAGGAATAGAAAGCCTCACATCACTGATGTGGGGCTTTTTTATGTCTTATTCGTCAGCTAAGCTACATACTTCACTCTTAAGATGAGAAACAATTAAAGCTAATAGTGCGTTATTCCCTTTATAAATACAAAATTTCACAAAATTCTATACCATGAAAACCTATTTTATTAGTATTATACTACTATTATCATTTATTACTGCCTGTACTTCCCAATCAAATATCGCTCAATCAGATAATGTCAAAGACAATTATCAAGGAGAAAAAATAGTCAAAACAGAAGCTGAATGGAAAACCCAATTAACAGAAGAACAATACTATGTTACAAGAGAACATGGGACAGAAAGAGCTTTTACTGGAAAATATTGGGATAATAAGGCAAAAGGCGATTACAACTGCATTTGCTGCGATTTGCCTTTATTCGACTCTGAGACGAAGTTTAAATCTGGTACTGGATGGCCAAGCTATTATGCCCCTATGGAGGATGCAAACATCAAGGAGGTAAGCGATAATAGCTACGGAATGGTTCGAGTCGAAGTTAGATGCGCAAGATGTGATGCTCATTTGGGTCATGTATTCCCTGATGGACCCGCCCCTACCAACTTACGCTATTGCATCAACTCTGCTTCTTTGAAATTTAAAGAGGAATAACATATCCAAACACATAAATATACTTATTGTCTTAATTGTTTTTTACTTGCGCCATATTTATTGAATAGCCAAAAAAAATGAGGGTAGGTACGTTTGAGAAACGACCTACCCTCTTGCATAATGGTGAATGTAACATTGAGCAAATAAGCAGAATTATAGGATTATGAAAACCCTATTATTTTTTGTTTTTTTATAGCTGCTAAGCCCTTATTTAAAGAATAGGATTGGGGCATTGAAAATAAATTTCGTTACCCCTATCCTTTGTCCCTTGAAGATAAAATATGATCCCCTAAATTCTATCTCTTATCTTAGTTTTGAACTATTTTGGAAGAGTTTTTTAAAAAAGGGCGGTCCCCTCTTCCCAGAGGACACACCCGAATTGCATAATGGTATTAAAATGAGAAAGTTACCCTAAATAACTTATTTTGGAACTCATTAAAAACACATAACAAAATTAGAATTCATTCATGTGTATTTGTCTTATATTTGTCCATTACCGTGCCAACTTTATAATGAAGTCTCATCAAAAATACAATTGTGGAAAAAAGCAATGTTTATCCACAGACTTTTAGCAGTTATCAACCTCTTATCCACATTTTTCATATTGAAATAAAGTAAATTCTTAAGCAATCAACAATAAAATGCTGTATATCAATATTTTACAAAATCGAATTTATCAATTTAATCTTATAAATATTTAGACAAAAACCACAAATATTAATATTTATCTGTGTTACAATCTGATTATCAATTATTTAATGTTTTTCAAGACGAAAGCACATTTATTTAACATATGTGCATAATGCTTTTCAGTGAAATAGATGAAATTTTGTACTTATTCTCTGTCATTAATTATCCATTTAAGGCCAAAAGTGGCTTAAACACCTCTTGACACATAAAGACATACCATAATATCAATTATGGTTTTGTACCAAAATTTAAGACTATATCAAGTTCAAGCTATTTATTTATACTGATATTGGTTATCTTTGTGATTAATTATTAAATTCCTTGATCTTTTTGAAGACTTGATTGTATTTAAATAAAACAGAGATGAAAAATAGAAACAAGATATTATTCGCATTTATATTGGTAGCTGCATTATCAAGATTGCTTCCTCACCCACCTAATTTCACCACTATTGGTGCAATGGCCTTATTTGGTGGAGCCTATTTCATTGATAAAAAGTGGGCCTTATTGGTTCCTATATGCTGTATGTTGTTTACGGATAGTATTTTGCAGGGCATGTATATGACTGGATCGGCAGCCTTTCCTGGCTTTACTTCTATGATGCCGTATATTTATGTCAGCTTTGCATTGATTGTTGGTTTAGGCTTTATATTAAGAAATAAGCTTAATTTTATCAATACAGCCATAGCCAGCTTGTCAGCCTCCTCTCTGTTCTTCTTAATATCAAATTTTGGTGTTTGGGCTAGTGGTACTTTCTATCCAAAAAACTTAGCAGGTTTAGGGGAATGCTATATTGCCGCCATTCCATTTTTCCACTATACTATGTTGGGCGATTTGTTCTATGTGGGGATAATGTTTGGGATGTTTGAGTGGATGAAGAGGCGAAATCCACAACTTTCTTATCAGGGCTTAAAATAAGCTTTTTAATAGGGCCTCTCTTTTACGCACTGCTACAGGAATAAAGATTTCATCTTTCAAAAATAAACCTCCTCCTTTTTCAAATCGATCAATGAATGTGATATTTACTATATAGGATTGATGAGTTCGAAAGAACTTATCTTCTGGTAATAGTTTTTCATATTCTTTAATTGATTTGGAAATGGTAAATTGGCGTTTATCTATTAAATGAAAGGTTGTATATCCACCATCAGATTGACAATAGACTAATTCATCAAAGCGAATGATTTGGTAACTATCAAATAAACGGAGCACTATTTTCTCTCCTTTTCCTTCTAATTGACTTTTGGCAACTTTAAGCCGCTCAGTCAGTTGATTTTCGTAAATGGCTACTGCTTTTTTAATTACCTCTTCTAATTCCTCACTATCTACGGGTTTTAACAAATAATCTAAAGCTCCTTGCTTAATTGCTTTTAAGGCATACTCCTCATAAGCGGTAATAAATACAACATTAAAGTTTCGCTCACTTAATTGGTTTAAGAAATCAAAACCTGTTCCATCAGGTAAATTAATATCCAATAGAACCAAGTCGGGTTGACAGCTTTTAGCTAATATCAATGCTTCCGCTATGTTTCCTCCTTCACCAACAATGATCAATTCTTCTTCAATTTCACTGAGTAAGCTAAGGATTCCTTTTCGTACTACTGGTTCATCATCTATTATAAGCGTTCTAATCATTTTGATATTATTTATAGGGTAAAAGCATTTTGATAAATGTTCCTCGATCACCTTGGTCGGATTTATCAACGATATTGAGTGTAATTGGCAAATCCATCTCTTTGCATAAAATACTTAATCTATCCTTAGTGATTTGAGTAGACATTGATTTTTTTTCAGGATTCAATTTATTAA
>JAHDDN010000298.1 GCA_020629335.1 Chitinophagales bacterium
CTAACCTTTCTATCTATCCAACCTTTTTTAAAGAGTCGATCAATTAATCTCGATATATCGGGGGTTTGATCGATCATTTTATCACTTATGTCCTTTGCAGTAGAAGCATTTGGGAAGTTATTGTTCAATATCTTCAATACATTATACTGCTGAAAAGTAATACTATAAGGCCTAAGGGTAGTTTTTAGCTTATATAGTATCCAATTGTTAGTACTCAAGATATTCATATAAGCTTTTTGATAATTACTACCAATGCCTTGTTCCATATCCAAGTTTTTTCCTAATCCCATTGACGTATAATTTAAATGTACAAAACAATTCATAATACATAAAGCTTGATAACAAACTATGTATTATATAAATAACAAGTGTTAACTAAAGACTTGGGAACTAGCGAAATTTATTCGTAACTTACTACTAATCAGATCAAAAAATATTACCCAGATAAATATTTGTCCAAATTGCACATAGATAATTCAATTTGGCATATATTATAATAACGTAATTCAAGACTTAAAGTTCCTTAAAAACACTTTAAATTACAACATTTTCAGTTAATTAAAGGCATAAATTTCTATTTATTTTACAAAAATCATTACTTATTATTAATTGACGAAAAAATCATGGTCAATAAATACTCTATTAAATTAGTTATTAATAAGCATCTAACAATCGAATTAATTTGGTTGAAAAATATAGCTCATTCTATCTAAACAGCTGATGTATAGATGGTCTTTTGTGCGCTAATTTTATTGAATATCACATACCTATACTGAGCATATTATTCTAAAAAGGGACCGCTTCTTATGAGTACTTAAATAAAATCGATTTAGATTTGCTTTTATGAATAAAAAAAGCTTAAATATTATTAACTTAAGCATACATCAAAATCAATTAATGCGTTTATAGAATGGCAGCTTCTTGCATTCAATACTCTAAAAATCCTCTGACATGAAAAAATCCTTATTCTGTTATCTTCTACTTTTTTCGGTTCTGCTATCTTTTGTTGCTTGTAAAAACGAGCTATTCTCCTCAAAAAATAGTTTTAGTCTAACTGATAAGAACTTCGATGAAGTACTTAAGAATCAAAAAACGCTCATCTTTACTTTTGATAAAGCCCTAGTTACAGACGATCAACGCTTTAGTTGGGATGAGAATGAGTATATTAAATTTGATCCTCCATTAGAAGGGAAATTTAAGTGGAATGAAGCTAATCAGCTTAGTTTTCATATCCAACAGGAGCTTTTTCCTGGAACTAGCTATACTGCGAGCTTAACTGATCTGCTTGGGCAACAGATAGAAGAACAAAAGTACACTATCAGTGGAGAGGATGAGTTTACGTTTGCCACAGAGGATATTGTCTTACAACCTAATGGAATGTTTTGGAAGCTCTCTTCTACGGATAGTAATACGGGAGCCATTAATGCTAATTTACATTTTAATTATTCTATTTCTCCCCAAGAATTACAAGATAAGTTATCTATTAAGGTTAATAATCAGGATTCCCCTTTTAAATTATTAAGTACGCAAAGTGGTAAAAGCATAGAATTAGAAATTGCTGCTAATCATGTGGAAGGAGCCGAATCTGAAGTGCCTATTATTTTTACGATTGACAAAGGCTTTAGCCTAACTTCATTGGACTGGAAAAGTCCTAAGAAATTAGAAAAAGAATTTAGTATTGCTTCACCTGCTGAAATGGAGATTACTGCTATTGAAGCAAAACATAATGGGATAGAGGGTAATATTGTGATTAGTACTAGTCAACAAGTCAATAAATCTAATTTAAAAGATCTAATCAAAATTACTCCTGCGGTTAAGTATGAGCTAAATCATAGCATGAATGGTTTTACATTAAGAAGTGAAGCATTTGATCTTAATAAGACTTATTCTCTCACTATTTCTAAAGATTTAACAGGGGTATTTAAAGGGAAATTGGGTATAGATAAAACCGAGCAAATTGCTTTTGGAGAATTAGCCCCCAGTATTGCTTTTGTTCATCAAAAAGCCATGTATTTATCAGAGTATGGGCAACGTAACTTATCGATTAAAGTAATCAATTGTCCTAAGATCAAAGTTGAAGTTTACAAAATATTTGAGAATAATATCCATGAGTTTTTGCGCCAAGGAAAAAAATGGAAATATGATCGAGTATATAATGAAGAAGAAGATTATTGGGATTACGAATCTTATAGGAGTTATAATGTCGATGATTTTGGTGAGTTAGTTTACAGTGAGGAAAGAGAAAGTAAAACTTTAGAGCGATCAGCTGGTGTACCTTTGCTCAATTTTAATATCAAAGATAAGCTCAGCAATTTTGACGGAATGTTTGTGGTAAAAGTCAGTAATGCCAAAAAAATATCTGTCACCGACTCTAAGATTGTGTCCGCCACTGATATTGGATTAATCGCAAAACAAGGGATTAATGAGGTGATGGTGTTTGCTAACTCCATTGATAATGCCAGCGCAAAATCTGGTGTGGACATTTCTTTTATCAGTGCATCTAATCAAGTAATGGCAAAAGCGACGACCAATTCAGAAGGAATTGCTCGACTTAATTTAAAAGAGGGAGATGCTCAGTATTTTGATTTAAAAATGATTACGGCTCAGAAAGGAAGTGATTACAATTTTTTACACTTCAGTCAGAATGTAGTAGAGACTTCTCGATTTGATGTAGGAGGACATCGTCAAAATCCAGCTCAATTGGAAGCATTTATTTATGGAGAAAGAAATATTTATCGACCAGGAGAAACGATCAACCTCAATACAGTTATAAGAACCACTAAAAATGATATTCCTGCTTCCATGCCGATTAAGCTTCGCTTAAAATTACCTGATGGTAGTACTTTTAAAACACTACGCAATAACTTAAATAATCAAGGGGCTTTTGATGCTTCTTTTGATATTCCTGCTAATTATATCACGGGTACTTATACTGCCGAAGTGCTTACGGGAGATGATGTATTATTAAATTCACTTCCAATTAGTATAGAGGAATTTATGCCTGATCGTATTAAAGTGGAATTAAGTACTGATGATAGTTTTTATATGCCTAATACGACTGTGGTTACGACTATTAAAGCGACGAACTTCTTTGGCCCTGCTGCGGCAGATAGAAACTATCAAACTGAATTTTCATTAAAAGAGAAGGTATTTAAAGCGAAAGAATATCCTAATTATCATTTTGATATGGATATTAAAACTTCTTTTGGAAATAAATTAGAAGAGGGCCAAACAGATGAAAATGGAGAGGCGGTCATTAATTTCGAAATCCCTAAAGATTATAGTAATATGGGCTTACTCAATGGTCGAGTATTAGCCACCGTATTTGATGAGTCTGGCCGCCCTGTTAATAGATCGACAAATGTAGATGTCTACACCCAAGACATTTTCTTCGGCATCAAAAAAGCCGATACATATTATTCTACCCGTGAAGCAATTCCATTTAACTTGATTGCCTTGGATAAGAATGAAAAATTAAAAACTCAAAAAGCCATTGTGCAAATTATTAAGTACGATTGGCGAACAGTGATGGAACGTGCTTCAAGAGGCAATTACCGCTACCGTTCTGAATATAAAGAAACAGTGATAGAGGAAAAAACAGTGGAGCTAAGTGGTAGCACTAATCGCTACGATTTTATGGCGAATCGTTCTGGTAGATATGAAATTCGTGTGAGCCATCCTAATTCTAAAGCTTATGTCAAACAAACCTTCTACGCTTATGGCTGGAATGACACTGATGGCAATGCCTTTGAAGTGAATAGTGAAGGAAAAATTGACATCGTAACAAGTAAGGAAATTTATCAGTCTGGTGAACAAGCCAAGCTACTTTTCAAAACGCCTTTTGATGGCCGATTGATCGTAACGATTGAAAAAGAGGATGTATTGAGTCATTACTTCTTAGAAACAGCTAATAAATCCAGCGAGTTGGATATTTACTTAGAAGACAAGCATATTCCTAATGTATATGTTAGTGCAACTTTAGTTCGCCCTATGAGTGGCAAACAATTACCCTTAACTGTTGCGCATGGCTATGCGCCTATCCAAGTAGAGAATCAACAAAACACTTTTCCTATCGAGATTATAGCGGATCAAGAAACCCGTTCTAACAGAGGTCAAAAAGTGCAAGTAAAAACTCGGCCAAATGCGGAAGTTACTTTAGCCATCGTGGATGAGGGCATCTTATCTATTAAAGATTATCAATCGCCCAATCCTTATGATTTCTTTTATCAAAAGCAGGCTTTAGCCGTCAACTCTTATGATTTATACGCCAAACTCTTACCTGAAATAATAGGCACAGATCCTTTAGAAGGAGGTGGTGGCGCTCTCGGTAAAAGAACGAATCCTGTTAAAAATAAAAGAGTCAAATTAATTCGATACTGGAGTGGGCCTTTAAAAGCGGATGCCAGCGGAAATGTGGAATACAATTTCCAATTGCCTAAATTCTCTGGTCAGTTGAGAGTCATGGCAGTGGCGTATGACGAACATCGTTATGCAAATGCAGATCATTATATGACGGTGGCTGATCCTTTGGTTGTGAGTACCGGTTTGCCTCGTTTCTTGAGTCCAACGGATAATGTCAATGTGCCAGTCACCTTGACCAATACAACGAATCAAGAAGGTACTGCCAATGTTCAAATTGTATTAGATGGCCCTCTTAGTTTAGTAGGAGACGAAAATGTAAGTGTCACGATTCCTGCTAAAAGTGAAAAACGAGTAGACTTCAAAGTCTTAGCAGATAAAAATATTGGTCCAGCCAAAGTTAGTATTAATGCGAATGCTATGGGCGAAACCTTTACAGAAGAAGTTGAAATCAGCGTTCGTCCGCCTTCTTCTTTAGTGAAAGTCAGTGATTCAGGCATTGCAAAAGCCAATCAAAGCATCACGATTGATATGCCGAATAATTTTATCAGCAATAGTATCGACGGACAATTAATTGTGAGTCGTTCTCCTATGGTAGAATGGGCGAAGGATTTGGATAAATTAATCCGTTATCCGCATGGCTGCTTAGAGCAAACGATCTCTAAAGCATTCCCACAAATTTATTTTGCGGATCTCACAAAATTGCTCTTCAAAAAGAAAGCGGGTGCCACTAAAGTTTATAATCCAAACGCTAACGTCCAAGCAGCCATTAAGAAAATTGAAAATTTACAAATCCCGAATGGTGGGATGGCTTATTGGCCATTAGGCGATGCTAATTGGTGGGGAAGTATCTATGCCGCTCACTTCCTTTTGGAGTGTCAAAAAGCAGGCTTTGAAGTCAATGATCGTAAGCTTAAAAAGCTGTTTGCTTTCTTAAAAACTCGATTGGCCAAAAAGGAAACTTTCAGGTATACCTACAACGGAAATCAATATAAAAGCATCGCTCGTAGAGAAGTCGCTTATAGCCTTTACGTACTCGCTCTCGCTGGACAGCCAGAAGTGTCTACGATGAATTATTATAAAGGCAAACCTGATAAGTTGAGTTTAGACAGCAAATATCTACTGGCTGGTGCTTATGCGCTTTCAGGTGATAATGCCCGTTACCAATCGGTATTGCCTGCTTCTTTTTCTGGTGAGATTAGTGAGAGAGAATTCGGAGGTAGCTTCTCCTCTCCTATCCGAGATCGGGCTATTGCGCTCAATGTTTTATTGGAAGCTAATCCAGATCATCCACAAATTCCGACGATGATTAAACACTTAAGCGCTGATATGAAAAGTTCTCGCTACCTAAATACCCAAGAACGATTATTTGGTTTCTTGGCCTTAGGTAAAATGGCTCGTCAAAATGCTGCAACTAATGCCACCGCAACCTTATCTGCTAATGGCCAAAATTTCGCCTCTTTTGATGGCGGCAGTCAAACCTACAACTACCAAGATTTCAAAAGCGATCAAGTATCTTTGACCACAGAAGGCAATGGTCCGCTTTATTACTTCTGGGATCTGGAAGGCTTAACCATTGATGGTAAAGTAGCCGAAGTGGATAATTTCCTCAGCATCCGAAAAGATTTCTTCGATCGCTACGGTCGTGATATTAGCCTCAGTAATATCGAACAAAATGACCTAATCGTAGTCCGCTTAGAGTTACAATCGACCGCTCGAAAAAAGGTAGAAAATGTGGTCATCACAGATATTCTTCCTGCTTGTTTTGAGATTGAAAATTCTCGAATTACTGCTGTTCCAGAATTGGATTGGATAAAGGATGGCTCTAAGCCTGATCATGCGGATCTAAGAGATGACCGAGTACATTTCTTCACTACCGCCACCCAAAAGGAAAAGTATTTCTACTATATGGTCAGAGCGGTCTCCAAAGGCGAATACCAAATGGGGCCAGCCAGTGCCGATGCCATGTACAATGGCGAGTTCCATTCTTATAATGGAGCTGGTTCTGTGACGGTGAAATGATGGGTTCATTAATTTATTAACCCAACTGTAAAAACATCAGACTACAACGTCTAATTAGTAAATTCGCATTGGCAAGAGGGCGCACACATAGGTCGGCCCCTACGAATAATTCGTTATTTTATTTGGGGCTTCCCCTTTCATTTTTTTCATTCGACTGTAGGGGCGCTACCTATGTGTGCGCCCTCGAATGAAAAAAATGAAAGGGTCGGGCTGTCCGCTATTATGTGGCTATGCGGCTCCTACTACGCTAAGTGCTGCTTGTCTCTTATTGGAGCCTGCGCATCACTAAGCTACGTAAGTCGCAGCATGGCCGCCACATACCGCT
>JAHDDN010000299.1 GCA_020629335.1 Chitinophagales bacterium
GTATTCACAAAGAATCTATCCGCCACCAAACTCAAATCATGAATAACGAATAAGCCATTTTCAGCTTCATCAGAAAACTTTAAACGAGTTCAATAAAAAAAGGCCGATAGGAACATCCTATCGGCCTTGACATTTTTTATGTTAACCTATATGTGGTTTTCATTCAAAACTTAATTAATCTACCAATTAGTTTTTCATAATTTTCTTAGAAACAACTTGTCCATCTAAGAAAAAGCTAACTACATAAGAACCAGCATCTAAGTCACTGATATTGATTTCTGTAGTTCCATTAGCATTCGTAGGAGCTTTCTTTACTACTTTACCGCTAATATCTTTTACATCAACAAAGCTATTATCATTGTAACGATCATACTGAACCTTAATAACATCAGTAGCAGGAGATGGATAAACATCAAAAGCAATTTTGTTAAGGTTGATGATACTTACAGCACCAGAGCAATCAGCATCTGTGCATAAGCTGTAAGAGTAACCACCCCAAGCAGCTTCTAAAGCAGCTACCTCATCTTCAAATGAAGCACCTTCAGGTAAAGTACTTGTGATAGATACACCAGAAACGTTAGGATCATTCCATTTAGTAGCAGCATAACATGGAGTTGAACCTACATTTACACCTGCTAATACTGTTTCAATCGCTACTAAGGCACCTACAGCTGAAGGAGCATCAGTAATTGTCAAATCAAATAAGTTAGAGGCTAAATCAAATGCATCAGTCACTGCTGTAAATGATGGAATAGCATAAATATCATCACAAGTAACACCTTCAGGCAAAGATGGCTCTAAGAAAGTAGGACATACAAAAGGACTTTGTGCTACTTCTTTTAAGATGTAATTTAATTGATCCAAACTAAATACAAAACCAGCTACATTAGCAACATCTCCTTCACTCATACTCATAGATCCATCACCAAGAGGATCAGCAGGGTTGAATGTCCCATCTGTAGAAGCTATTAAAATAGAGCTACCATTGCCATCAGGAATCTGAATGACATAATTGTAGTCTTGTGAGCTCTCAATAGTTGCAGGTGCAGGATTCGTGAACTCTAAAGTTACAGGGTTTGGTAATAACGCATCTGCAGGATAAATACCTCCATTATCAGCAGCACTGCCTGACTGTGCGAATGTACTTGAATTAGATCCATCAAGCTCTAAAACAGTACCTTCACTTGGGTGAGCAATTGTTCCAGCATTAACTGGCCCTGGAGCTTCAATTGTTCCACCATCTAAACCACATATAGATTGACCATTCATGTCAAGCTGTGATACAAAAACAAGGCATACACATGCCATAAAAGTAAAAAGGTTTTTCATCTTCAATTTATTTTTAATGAATAGATTTATCTTAATTCTTGTTGTGACTTATAAAGTCTTTATTGACAAAGGACAAAGATAATAAGATTTTAGGTTTTATAAGCGGCTTGAGGTCGAAAATTACTAAAAAATGGTTGCATGTAATTTTCATGTACTCACTCGCTTATAACGTTTAAATACTTCTTTCTGGTTGCCAACAGAAAAACAATTATTTGCTAAAGCTGTCTGAGTTAATAATATAGTTAGTTAATTTGTATCGCTATAATTTGCTGAAAAACAGAAGTATAAATAAATTTACCTATTAATCGTTATAGATTGAATACTATTAATTGCTAATAATGTGGAATTTATGAAATCTTATGTCAAGTTTTTTTGATGTAAAACATAAAAAATTAAATATTTATTGATTTTTAATGACGATTGCTAAGATATGTGAGATATTTTTGCTTAATTTGTCGTGGAACATTATGTTCCTTATTTCTGTATTAAGCAATCAAAACAAAAAAAGAATGAATATTACCTTTTATGGGCATGCTTGTTTTGGTATTGAGGTCGATGGCCAAAACATACTTTTTGATCCTTTTATTAGTCCTAATGATTTGGCTAAGCACATAAAGGTGGATGAGGTGAAAGCAGACTATATATTGATATCTCATGGGCATGAAGATCATGTGGCAGATGCTATGAGTATTGCAAAGGCAAATAATGCAACAATTGTATCAAATTATGAGATTGTTAATTGGTTTGCTAAGCAAGGGCATGAGAAAGGGCATCCTCTTAATCACGGAGGTAGTTGGGAGTTTGATTTCGGTAAAGTTAAGTATGTGAATGCGATACATACCAGCTCAATGCCTGATGGCTCTTATGGAGGCAATCCTGGCGGTTTTGTAGTAGAGACTAAAGAGGGGAACTTTTACTTTGCAGGAGATACCGCTTTGACAATGGATATGAAACTCATTCCAATGCATACCAATTTAGACTTTGCTATCCTACCTATTGGTGATAACTTTACGATGGGAGTAGATGATGCGGTAATTGCTTCAGACTTTATAGATTGTGATAAAATAATTGGCTGCCACTTTGATACATTCGGTTATATCAAAATTGACCACGAGGAGGCAGAAGAAAAATTTGGAAATGCTAATAAGGAATTAATTTTATTAGAAATTGGTGATGTTGTTGAATTGCGCTTTGAAGAAGAAGAGTAATCCTTTTCTCTTTTCCTTAAAGTGTATAATGGTGAATACTATAAATAATTAAACATACGATGGGCAAAATAATTACTATTGCTAATCAAAAAGGTGGGGTTGGAAAAACAACCACTACTATCAACTTAGGGGCCAGTTTAGCAGTGCTGGAGTATAAAACCCTAATAATTGATGCTGATCCACAAGCAAATACTACTTCAGGAGTAGGACATGAGCCTCAGAAAATAAAGAAAAGTATTTACGAATGCTTAATCAATGATGAAGACCCTCGTTCTGCTATTTTGGAAACAGATACCCCTAATATGTATTTACTTCCTTCTCACCTAAATTTAGTGGGGGCGGAAATTGAATTGATTAATCATCCTAATCGTGAGAAATTAATGAAGGAAACGATTTCAGATCTAAGAAATGATTTCGATTTCATCCTTTTAGATTGTTCTCCTTCTTTAGGACTTATCACAGTTAATGCATTGACATCTGCTGATTCTGTTATTATTCCTGTGCAATGCGAGTACTTTGCACTAGAAGGACTGGGTAAGTTATTAAATACGATCAAAATTGTACAATCGAGATTGAATCCTGATCTTAAGATCGAAGGCATCTTATTGACGATGTATGATTCGCGTTTGAGGCTTTCTAATCAGGTGATCGATGAGGTAAAACGACACTTTAGAGGCTTAGTCTTTAATACCTTGATTCACCGTAATACTCGATTGGGAGAAGCTCCTAGTTTTGGTAAGTCTATTATAATGTATGATATTCAAAGTAAGGGAGCCAAAAATTACCTGAATTTAGCTAAAGAACTTTTAGTGAAAAATGGACTATCAAAAGTCAAATCAGGCACTAACTAGATATTCTATAGTCCACCAAGTGAAACCACCACATCATTGGCTTAGGGATGGCAGCGGTATACAGCGTCCATGCAACGACTTACGTAGCTTAGTGCTGCGCAGGCTCCATAAAGAGACAAGCAACACTTAGCGAAGTAGGAGATGCATAGCTGTATAAGAGCGTACAGCCCGACCCGATTATTTTTTTGGCCAGCGAGCAGACATATAGGTCCGCCCCTACAATTGATTGGCCAAAAAAATAATCGGGGAAGCCCCAAAGCAAATTACATTTTTATTATTACCGTAAATTTAAATTATGGCAAAGTCTAAAAAAAGTGGGCAAAAATTAGCCCTGGGTAAAGGTTTAGATGCATTATTTATGCAAGATACGGAGGTCGTATCGGAAAAAGAATTACTGAATACGGTCAACGAGATTGCGATTGAACAAATAGAGGTTAACCCCTTCCAACCTCGTATTGATTTTGATGAGAAAAGATTGCAAGAATTAGCACAATCTATCAGAGTGCATGGAGTCATCCAGCCAATTACAGTGCGTTGGTTAGGTCATGACAAATATCAATTGATCGCAGGTGAACGTCGTTTGAGAGCTTCCAAAATTACTGGTTTAGATAGAATCCCTGCTTTTATTCGTACAGCGGATGATCAACAAATGCTGGAAATTGCATTAATTGAAAATATCCAAAGAGAAGATCTTAATCCAATTGAAATTTCTTTAAATTACCGACGACTGATTGATGAATGTCAATTATTACACGAGCAATTAGCGGAAAGAGTAGGTAAGGATCGTTCTACTATCACGAATTATTTACGTTTGTTGAAGTTGCCACCAGAGGTTCAGTTGTCTTTAAAAGCAGCTAAACTTTCTATGGGCCATGCTCGTGCATTAGCTGGTATCGAGGATATTGATATGCAATTACACGCCTTTAAAGAAGTCGTTAATAAGGAATTGTCTGTTCGTAAAACTGAAAAACTGGTAAAGGATTTATTAAGTAGTAAGGGAATTGTACGTTCTAAAGCGACCGAATTAAATATTGAACATCGCAAAGTGCAAGATGAATTGCGTTCTCAATTGGGAGCAAAAGTTGCCATTAAGTTAAAACAAAAAGGAAATGGTGAGTTAGTCATTCCTTTTAGTTCTACAGAAGATCTCAATAGAATTTTGGATATTATTCAATAATAGGAGTGTTTAATTCGTTTGCTTGATATGGGATTTATAAAATACTGTTGCTGGCTTTGCCTCCCCCTTCTAATAACTGCTCCACTTTGGGGACAGGATGAATTGAAGGAAGTGGCAAAGGATACCACTATTGTATTGTCTTCTGATAGCATTGATAATAATTTGATTAGCCCAAATAACTCAAGGGGAAGGTATAGTTTATTAGCCAGAGGAAGTGATCCTGAACATGCGGCTTTAAGAGCACTGCTTCCTGGATTAGGACATTATTATATTGGTCAAAATGCCAAATCATTGATTTGGACTGGAGCAGTAGGAGCTGCTGCGGCTAATATGGTATATGCTTATCAAAGAGATACTTCGCCTTCCGATTATCGAAAAAACTCCACTTCCATTTTTATGGGTGTTTATGCTTTAAGCATATTAGACGCCTACGCCCAAGCACACATACAATTAGAAGATCGCCCGCATTCGCCAATTATTGCGGCTTATCGTTCTGCGCTCTTTCCAGGTTGGGGCCAAATGTATAATAGGAAGTTTTGGAAAGTACCTATTGTTTATACTGCACTGGCCGCAGGCGGTTATTATGTACAATATTCTTACGAACGACATAACTACTATCTTGATTTATATTGGAATCCTGAAGATGGAATTTTAGATGCGCAGTTCAAGCCTTATAAAGATCGTTGGAGACGTAGACGAGATTTTGCTATTATTTTGACTTCTGCTTTATACCTTTTAAATATTATAGACGCTGTCGTTGATGGCCATCTTTATGGTTTTGATGTGGAGGATCTGTCTTCCAATCTTAAAGTTCAACCCAATGTGTTTTTGGCACCTGATCAAAAATTATATCAAGGATTTAGTTTGTCTTATCGGTTCTAAATTTCAACTTCCAAATCATATCATATGAAAATCGCACTTTTTGGCTATGGCAAAATGGGCCGTGCAATAGAAAGTATTATCTCAACAAAAGATGAGATTGTCTTAAAAGTCAATTCTAAAAATCGCCCGAATTTGACAGCAGCAGATTTAAAGGGCATCGATGTCGCCATAGATTTCAGTAATCCAGAAAGTGCGATAGACAATATTCATCTTTGCTTTGATGCCCATCTACCGATAGTCGTAGGAACAACAGCATGGTATGATCGATTTGAGGAGGTTAAGGAAAGAGCACATCAAGAAAAACAAAGCCTTTTTTATGCGACAAATTTTAGCATTGGAGTCAACATTTTTTTTAAACTCAATCAACAGTTAGCTCAACTCATGTCCGATTTCCCCGATTACAAAATTGAGATGAGCGAAACCCACCATATCCAAAAGAAAGATGCACCTAGTGGTACCGCCATTACCTTAGCCGAAGGTATTCTTAATACACACCCCGCTTACAATAAATGGATCAACGAGTCAGCAATTGATTCAGATATTATCCCAATCATCTCCCATAGAGAGGAGGATGTAAAAGGCACTCACCAAATCCGTTATATTTCTGAGATTGATGAAATCACTATAGAGCACAAAGCTTTTTCTCGTCTAGGATTTGCCCAAGGCGCTTTGGTGGCTGCTCGTTGGCTAGATGGAAAACAAGGCGTCTACACCATGACGGATATTATGAATTAATAAAGTAGTTAATAAAAGTTTTCGACCCAAAAAGCGTAAGGTTTTAAAAAATATTGACTCACTATCTACAAATGACCAATATACTAATTAACTGATCCACAAAATTAGGGGCTTCCCGTGCTTTTGCATACACAAGTTACTTGGCAATCATAAGTTCATCATTTATTATTATGTATTTATCACTCGCCGAAGGCGCACGGTCGGGCTGTCCGTTCTTATGTGCCTATGTCCTGTCTATTCCGCTAAGGCATACTTGTCTGCCTTTCAGGCCAGCCTACGTCTGCCTAAGCTCCATAAGCCAGGCCATGACGCCACATACCACTCCCATCCCTAAGCCAAAGAATATCTATGAAAGATGAACAGTAAACTATGAAACAATCTACAATCACAGCAACAAACACTTCCTCTCCCAGAGGAACTGTCCGCAGGGCGATGGGGTAAATAATTGCAACAAACACTTTTAGACCAATCAATAAT
>JAHDDN010000300.1:0-3261 GCA_020629335.1 Chitinophagales bacterium
CCCGCTTGTCTCTTATTGGAGCCTGCGCGTGCCTAAGTTTCGTAGGTCGCAGCATGGCCGCCACATACCACTTCCATCCCTAAGCCTTTTTTGAGTAATTAGTAGTAAGTATTGAGTAGGAAGTAAATAATATTTTAGATGATTTTTAAAAAAGTTATCCGTTTTGTACCCCCAAGAGAATTTGCTTGGAGCTTTTATTGTTTAACTACTTAAATAGGAAGCAAATCAAAGATAAGGGTGAATGAATAAAAAACAATCATTCAAAATCATAATTGATAGGTATCTGCTTCAATACAGAACTATTAAGGTTCTGCTAAGACAGTACAAGACTTACATTGCAATCAGGGCAATATTTTTATTGAGCATTGCTTATGTAAATAGAAGATAAAATATTATTTTGTAGGATACTTGCTATTGATAGCATATTAGCAAGTGGTCGTTAGTGGTTCAGTTTATAAGTTTCTGACTTTAAGTTGTAGGATTTTTGCGATTATACAAGGCATTTTTGAGGCCCATAGCAGGGCTACGAAACGAAAAAATAACGAAGTAGAATCGTAAAAAGACAAAACTTGGGCTGTCAAGGATTAATAAATTGAACCATTAGTTATAAGTAGGAAAACATAATCAAATTAAAGTGAGAGCATTTTCTAAAAAAATGAAAGATAAAATAGGTAAGTTAGTCAAAGAAATGATACCCATTATTTTTGGTATTTTGATTGCCTTAATTCTCAATAATTGGAATGAAAATAGAATTGATAAAAAATATATTAGGAATATTTTAAACTCCGTTGAAAATGAATTAGTAGAGAACAAAAGAGATTTAATAACTGTAATTGAGGAACATGAACGACTAATCGACACCATCAATATTTATCAGAATAAACCAGAATTGTCAGTTGGTGCAATCACAAGCAAAGCTAATGGAATAAGAGGAGTAAGCATAAAAAATACCGCATGGAAATCATTATTAAATGCTAATCTTGAATTATTGGATTATGAAACAATATCTATCCTAACAGATATAGATGAAGCCAAAGCGGATTATAAGTTAAAGATTGAAAAATTAACAGATTTTTTATTAGAAAAATTGGGTTCTAAAAAACCTGAGGACTTAGAGCTATTTAAATTGATTGTGAACGACTTGCTAAATATTGAATTAGATCTGAAAGAATCACACGAAAAATTCATTTTAAATAAAAAATAAGTCAGTAACTAAGAAGGCGTACTTTGTAGAATGGCATATCACTCTCCTTTTATACAAGCAAAATAAAAAGTAAATTGCGTGAGGGATGGAAGTGGTATGTGGCGTCGAGAGGGGGCTAATGTAGCTTAGGTACGCGATGGCTGGCCCGCAGGGCAGACAAGCGGGCCTTAGCGGAATAGCCGCCGAACAGCCACATAAGAACGGACAGCCCGACCTGCGTCTTCGGCTTAACTATGAACAATGAAATATGAACTATGAATAAGTTCGTGCTGCGCACTTCGCTTTTACGAACGCAGGTCACGCCCAATATCAAAATTATGTAAATTCATTGTAGAAAATGACAACTATCGATACTCTATACCATTCCATAGTCTCTCAACTCCAAAGTTTAGGAGCCATCAGCCCATATAAAGCAGATGCCAACGAACCTGATCCCAATTATCTCAGTTATGGCGTTCGTAGAGCAGGCAAGGCGCAGGTATTTAAAGATCATCGTGCAGCTATCAAGCAGCTCAGCGATGAAGAAAAGCGCAAATTAGCCTATTGCCTTTTAGAATCTGGATATGGGGAGCAACAAGAGATTGCTTTATTAATCCTTGCACAAATATTGGATTACTACACTCCTGAAAAAGTAGACGAAATAAATTGGATCATCCATCAGATGCGTGGCTGGAGTAAAGTGGACAGTTATGTAGGCTCATTTTTGCATCCACTTTTGAATAAGTATCCCGATACTATTTTAGGTTTAGCCAAACAATGGAATAAAGATTCCAATAGGTGGCTGCGCCGTACCAGTGTAGTATTATTTACACGTAAAGTTGGAAGTGCTGGTTTGCATACGGATGAAGCATTGGCCCTATGTGATAATCTCGTCTTTGATACAGAGGATCTCGTGCTCAAAGGTGTTGGTTGGGCTTTAAAAGACATTTTGGTCAGTGATAGGCCACGTATTATCTCCTACATTAAGGAATTGAGAGCAAGAGGCGTATCAAGTGTAGTGACTCTTTATGCTATTCGAAACATCAAAGGGGAGGAGCGTAAAGAGATTTTATCAGTAAGTAAAGTTTGATTATCTTATCTCCTAATTACTATATTCTAAATCCTGCCATAAATTCCTTAATTTCGCATCTTCGCAAACACTTCATATAAATCAGCAGTAATGACTGAAACAACAGAAAAAAAATCTGGTAGCAATAATATACTTTATGCATTTTTTGGGATTATCATTTTAGGAGGCTTATTTTTCTTTTGGTCTAATTATGATAGTTCGTCCAATCGTTATAAGGAAAAAGACAAAGACATTGCTTCCCAAAATCAATTTAAAAGGCAAACGGAAAGTAATAGTGCGAAAACAACGGCGCCTGCAAGTACCCCATCTGCTGCCAATATTACTAATGTAGCTCAACTCAATCAATTGGGAAGCCAACAAGTAGAAAGTGGACGGCTGACAGAAGCTATAGAAACTTTTACTAAAGTAATCTCACTAAAAGGGGATGAGCCAGCAGGCTATCATAATTTAGCGATGGCTTATTATAAGAATAAACAAGCCCAAGAAGCCATTAAAAATTTTGAGAAAGCCCTCGAATTAGATCCTCAATCTGATGAGAGTTTGAATAGTATGAGTAATGTCTATCGCTCGATTAAAAATTATCCAAAAGCCTTGGAGTATATCAATAAGACTTTAGCCATTAATTCAAAAGATACCAAGGCATTGATGAATCTGGGTTTAATTTATGATGAACAGAAACAGCCAGCTAAAGCAGTAAAAGCCTATCAAAAATGTTTGAAGGCAGGAGGAGGAAATGAAGTATTGGTTTATAATATGGGAAATGCTTATTTACGATTACAAAAATTGGACTCGGCAAGCTTTTACTATCAAAAGGCAATAGAAATGAAACCTAATTATGCTAAGCCTCATGCTAATTTAGGAAATGTTTATTTGATGAAAGGAGACACCGCAGGGGCTCAACAATATTTCAAAAAAGCCATAGAGTTAGATCCTTCTTTAAGATCGAGAGTCAAAAAAGCACAGTAAAATAAGACGAAAATAAAATCCC
>JAHDDN010000300.1:3361-6642 GCA_020629335.1 Chitinophagales bacterium
TATCATAGTAAAATGGCATCTTGTGTTTCTAAACCAAAAACAATAGTTGCTTGAGGTTCTAATGCACCGCCTTGTACTTGCTTAGTTTCTTCAATATTCATTGAAGTTGTTTCAAAATCCTTGATAGTTTTCATGATAATTAGTTTTAGAGTTTAAAGAATTGGGTTATGAATAATCGGCTTCGTCTATTTGATAGGTTGATCCTTATTTTCTCTATTAGAAGAGCTTGTTATGTGCTAGGCGATTTAGATTAGTTCATTTACTTAATTGGGCTTTCATTGCTATAAGTCAAATTCATTGAAAAAGTGACATTATTTATTGAAAAACTTTCTATCAATTCTTTGCAGTATTGATAGAAAGCCTTTTTATATTACTATCCAGTAATATTTTCGATAATAACACAAGAGCTTTGAGCAGCCCAAACAATTACAATGTCGTAGCCTGTACCTCCTTGTACTTGTGTCATCGCTTCCGACTTAATAGCCGAAGCTTGAAAATCATTTAGAGATTTCATATTAATAAGTTTAAGTGAAAAAATAAGTAATTAAAAAAAGCCTCCTCTCAATCCTATAAGGAATTAAAAGGAAGCCTTCGATATTACTATCCAGTAATATTCTCAGTGATAAAGCAAGAATTAGCCCATACAATGATTATATCATAGCCCGTGCCACCTTGCACCTGTGTCATTGCTTCCGACTTAATAGCCGAAGCTTGAAAATCATTTAGAGATTTCATAATATTATATTTAAGAAATGAAAAAATACTGCTTGGAAAGAAAAGGAGTAATAGGAAAGAAATTCCTTAGGAGAGACAATTCTATTATATAAGCAATCAAAAATGAAAAGGTGACAAGTCCTTAAATTCAAATATTTTTCTTACTTTTGAAAAAACGAAAAAATATGAAAATAGTAGCCAACTCACCAGATGAATATGTAGCAGCTTTGCCAGAAGAAAGAGCTGTAGCGATTAGCAAGTTGCGAAAAGTCATTCAAGATAATCTACCTAAGGGATTTGAAGAGTCCATGAGTTATGGGATGATTGCTTATAATGTTCCTTTGTCCGTCTATCCAGATGGTTATCACTGCAAAGCAGACCAGCCATTGCCGTTTATGAATTTAGCGTCGCAGAAAAATTTTGTGGCAGTCTATCATATGGGGATTTATGCCGATCAGGAATTAATGGATTGGTTTGTGGAAGAATATCCGAAGCACTGTAAACGCAAATTAGATATGGGGAAAAGCTGTATTCGCTTCAAGAAAATCGAAGAAATCCCTTATGATTTAATTGGCGAATTGGCTAGCAAAATGTCCAGTAAAAAATGGATTGGAATTTACGAGGCGAATATTAAAAAGTAAGAATTTGCGTGAGGGATGGTAGCGGTATATGCCGTAATGGGACTGCTTATGTAGCTTAGTGATGCGACGGCTGGCCCGAAGGGCAGACAAGCAGCACTTAGCGAAATAGCAGGCACATAGGCATATAATAGCGGACAGCCCGACCCATTTATTTTTAGGCCATAGGGCGCACACATAGGTAGCGCCCCTACAATATGGCCTAAAAATAAATGGGGCACGCCCAAAAAAATATTTTAATCTGCTAGTAATATTTTCAAGCAGCCATCCTTTTTTTGATCGAACATTTCGTAAGCTTGTGGGCCAGCAGATAATGGCAATCGGTGGGTGATAATTGCAGAAGTATCCATCTTGCCTTTTTGCAATTTATCTAATAGCATGGGCATATAATGTCGGGCAGGACAGCGACCAATTTTATACGTCAGATTTTTGTTGTAAGCCTCTACGGGATTGAAGGCCATATGATCACTATTGTGTACGCCTACCGTGGAGATAATACCACCTGCACGGATGAGTTCATAAGCCAAGCGAGCAGCATCATCACTTCCTACGGCATCCATCACCGCATCTACTCCACGTCCTTTAGTCGCTTTCTGAAGGATGGCAACTACTTCTTCTTTTTGAAAATTAATAGGAATGGCGCCATAAGCTTTTGCCTGATCTAAACGCTCAGCTACAGCATCAATAGCGAAGACTTCTTTAGCCCCTTGATCAAAAGCTCCTAAGATAGCCATTAAACCCACCGGGCCACAGCCCATGACAACATAAGTGCCATCCTCCTTTATTTCCGCCATAGCTGCACAGTGATAGCCAGTTGCCATAATATCGCCTGTGAATAAAGCAGCGGCATCGCTAATACTACTATCATATTTCATCAAACTGCCCTCCGCTAATGGCACTCGGACATATTCAGCTTGTGTACCATGCAGCCCTTGTCCATGCTCCACCCAGCCATACAATTGACTATGCTCACAACGACAAGTTAGTCCAATCTGACAATAATAGCAATGTCCACAATTGGTCGAAAAAGGGCTGACTACTTTATCCCCTTTCTGAAGATTCGTAACAGCCTTGCCAGTTTCTACGATCTCCCCAACAAATTCATGTCCCATCACAGTACCATGATCTAAACCCTTTTCATGTTCTCGATAGACATGTAAGTCAGAGCCACAGATGGCGCATAACTTTACTTTTACAATTGCATCAGTAGGAGAGAGGATGCTTGGGTCATCCACGGTTTCAAAATTAATTTGCTGTTTGCCATTAAAGGTGAGCGCCTTCATAAATTGATCGTTTAGTTGATAATAAGTACACCCAATTTTTTCAAATCAGTGATGAGTTGTTCATTAGAAGTGATCTGAATACCATTGATGCCCATAGCATTAGCCGCTTCAATATTCTCTGCCTTATCATCTATGAAAATAGCTTTTTCTGGGATAACATTAAAGTGCTCTAATACCGTTTGATAAGCAGCTTTCTCAGGCTTACGTGCTCCTATATCATGAGAGCCAAAAACGCTATCAAAATGCTTTAGAATATTAGCATAACGGACTTTCCACACCCTTGCATGTGTTTCATTGGTATTAGAGAGTACGGCTAATTTGTAGTGGATTTTGAGTATTTGAATAGTGCGTTCTATTCCTTCTAAGGGATCTAAATAAATGCTATTCCAATATTTTTCAAACTCTTCAAAAGTCTGATTAATCCCCAGGTTTTTATTGACGAAATCGTTGACTTGCTCAGGAGTAACTTCCTTGCGTTCAAAAGCCTCAAAAATAGGCTCTGTATAAAAGAAGTTTTCAATTTCTGCACGACTGCGCCCAGAAACTTCTTCTAAATATTTAAAGGCTGGTTCAAAAGTGATGTGAAATACGGCATTTCCCAAGTCAAAAATAATCAACTGATGTGAGCTCATAAAAAGTATTTATT
>JAHDDN010000301.1 GCA_020629335.1 Chitinophagales bacterium
TATCGTGCTAAAGGAATCATTTTCGACTCAAATAATAAGCATTATTTTACAAAAATTTCGTCTCTAAAAAACAAGCTGTAATAATAAAGCATAACTCCAAAACCACTCAAAAACCTAATAAACAACTCTAAAAAAATCACTTAAGCATAACTATTAATTTCATTGTGACTATTAAAAACATTCAACAAATTATTAAAAAAATATTATTTTCAAGTTAAGTTTCAAATTAAAAAAACAGGTGTTTTTTTCTCAGATTAGTATTCTACGATAATCAAATATTAGAAATCTTCTAAAAAGTATTTTCTCACTGTTAAAGAAATAGGTCAATCTATCGTTCATGTTTGTACTTAGGTTCTCCTTGCAATGAATACTTATACTTGTAATTGGATTGGCTTAGGGATGGGAACGGTATGTGGCGTATATGATGCGACTTACGGCGCTTAGTGATGCGATGGCTGGCCTGAAAGGCAGACAAGCAGCACTTAGCAGAGTAGGAGCAGCATAGCCACATAAGAGTGGACAGCCCGACCGTGCGCCTTCGGCGAATGCATAATGCGTAATGATGAATAATGAATTTGGGCGGGCACAAGGCTTGCCCCTACAAACGCACGGGAAGCTCCAATAAATGATGAATGCGTAATGATTAATGTGTAATGTTTAGTTTGTGCTGTGCGCTTCGCTTACGAGCGCAGACGGAAGCCCCGAATTAATGATGAATTAAAAATTACGAATGACGAATTTATTTGGCTCTGACTACGACCTTAATTACCCAAGCAAATAATATGGTTTTTCAAAAATGTCCAGTAGTATACAGCCCGACCCGATTATTTTTGCCATCGTTGGGCCGACACATAGGTACGGCCCCTACGGACGATGGCAAAAATAATCGGGGAAGCCCCAATGAACTATAAATGATCTAAGGAAGCATAAGTTGGAGCTTTTCATTCAACCAATTTCGTTCTGAAAGTTCCTTGGTCTCTGAAACTTTTTTAATGATAGATTTCAATTTATCAACATCTAAATCTACTTCCATTTTCAATAGATAAATAGTGCTCAAAAAATTAATAAAATTTTGATTGGTTAAGATATGCCGTTCTGCTATTTTTTCTTTTTGACGAAAGACAAATACTCTAAAAGAATTCAACAAGCTTTCTAATAATTCATACTCTTCTAACTCGTAATAAGTCTTAGCTAATACTTGCTTGGCCCCTAATAAATAATAAATATCCTTGTACTCTACCTTCAGTAATAAATCAATCACCTTATCAAATACTCCTTGATGAAAATATAATTGAGCTAAATTATAATGATAGACATCCTCTCTTACTTCCAGCAATATTTTGTCTTTATTTTGAGTTAAAAAATCCCTTGTCCAATCAAACTTCTTAAGCCGTAAAGCTACGGTAATAATGTTCTTAAAACTTTGTGATAGAAAATGCCCATTATAAAGCAATAAACTTTTGGCTAATTGATTCTCATACAATTCAAATACTTCTTCAAAATAAGTCTGTATATTATCCTCCTTAAATACTCTTGAAGCATTTTCTAAAAATCCATATAAGGCCCTTGCCTCATTTTTAGTTAATAAATCGCCATGCTGTTTAATCCCTTCTTTTAGTAAATAATACTGCTCTTTATTAGGCGAGGAAAGTAAACATAGCGATTGATACCAGAGCATAATAACGGGATTATTGGCATGAATGCTCCGAGGGATATACTCTTTCAACTCAATTAATAAATCATAATGATAATCAAACTTAACGATTTTACTTCGATTGATCATCAAACATAAAAGTTGTAGTTTTTTTAATAAATAGAATGCATCTAAAGCATTCATTTCTGCTTGTAAATTAGTATCCCCTACCCGCTTATCTTTTTTCGACAAATAGATCGTTTGCTCTGATTCTTTTAATAATTGATTGTAAAAATAATGTTGATCATGATGAATGGCTTTAGACAATCGATTATTCAATTGCTTATACTCTTTTTCGTATAAACCTTCTAGCGAACGATTGTTATAAAAATGAGCAATGATAGTTTCATCATAAATCTCATTCATTGCTCGACTCTTTAAGTATACTATAAACTGCTCGACCAATTTTAGTAATTTATGAAACTGCTTGTTCAGAACTTTTTCATCTAATGACTGCTTTGGATACAATAAGGTATAAGCTTTCTCTTCTGTAAAACGAGGGTGAGAGAATGTGGGGGCAAATTTCTGTATATAACGGAAAAGTACAAGTATCCCTTCATCACTATTGTATAATGGGGATAATAAGAACTTATCCAATAGCTTTAACTCTTGTTTTGTGAATCCTTTTAAAACTTTTATCAGCTTCCTTTCTTTCATTGTTTTCAAATGAATTACTTAATTAATAAACTCATTTAAAGGTTTTCTGCTGGCTTAGAAAATGGCTGTTTTTCTATATTTCAGCGTTATTTTTTCGACACTTAGCGCTGCTATGCACCTCAAAAATGCCTTGAAATACAAAAAAACAGCTCATTTTCAGCTTCATCATAAAACTTTAAGCGAGTTCAATTGCATTAAGATACAATATAACTTATTTTTATAGCTAATACCTTTATTTTTTTTATAAAAACCACTATTATGTTTAAGCACTATAAAATTCTAAGTATTATCATTTTACTGCTATCTATCTTATATGCTTGTGATGAGGATAATTTATGCGATCAAGCAAATTTATATAGTGATTGTAATGCTCCTGATAATTTACTCATTCAAGACTACCAACAAGCTAGCGGAGCAGTTACACTATCCTGGAATGCAGTAGCTGGCGCCGAATCTTATATCTTAGAATACGAAGCGCCTAATAGCACTATATTAGAGTTAAGCACTAGTACTACTAGCTTATCATTTAATCTTTCATCAACAAATGGGCTACATAGATTCAGCATATTTAGCCTTTGTGAACCTAACGAATGCTGTGAAGGGCAATATTTGCAAGGCCCCACTATATTTATAGATAGAAATGAAGAAGATTGTGAACTCTCTATTACTAATTTGATAATAGAAGAAATAACTGATAGTACTTTCAACCTATCATGGGATTTGATAGATGATGCTTCCTTTTATATTGTTGAGTATTATGAAGGAGATTCTCCTACACCGACAAGCACTGTTGAAACAGATCTCAATAGTATCGCTATGCTATATAATACTAGTACGAAATGTCATAGAGTGATCGTAAAAGCTGTTTGCGGAAATGGATCAATAGGAAGTGGGTCACAAGTCATTATAGTGACGATTGATGATATTAGTGACTTCTGTGCTAGTCCCGATGATTGTTTAAAGAATGCCTATTGTATAAGAGCCAAACAGAGTAATAATTCTTATATACACTATTATAGTCCAAGTATTTTTTGTAGAAATGAATGTAATGGAGGATGCTAATTTCACTATTTCAAGGAATTTTGAGCTAAAAATGTAATCAAAAGCCCTAATAATATAATCCACTCTTTATCAATAGGTTAAAGAGTGGATTTTTTATTTTCGGTAGCTCTTTCACCTTCCTAAAGTATGAAAAAGGAGATAAATTAGGGCAATTTAATGCTTTAAAATGTAATAGGCTAAGGAGTGCTCCGCATCTATCTTTGGTGATGTAAACTTCATAGAAATTGAAGTGAACAACAATTTAATCATCACTAAATATTTAATCATGACAAATTTAAAGAGTTTTTTCAAACAAGTATCTTTATTAGCATTATTAAGCTTGCTAACTTTTGCAGTTAGCTGCGATAAAGAAGATGTAAATGACTTTAATCCTTTTAATGAAGATAACACATCTACCGCTAACTATCAGGGCCTAACTCATACCGCTTTAGGCGAGGCTAATTTAATGATTGAAGGCAGTGGAAGCAATCAAAGCCTAATCGTTGACGAAATTGGTGAGAGCGGAGAGGATGGCGTACAAATTGAATTAGCCAATAGTAAAAGTGTAGACTTTTTCTTTGAACCAGTCAACTTAGGAAATGATGGAAGCTTTGAGCTAGAAGTTTTATCGTCAGATTTACATGAAGTTTATAGCGGACTTAGACTAAGTACTGAAGGAGATCAAAAATTTCTCGAAATCTATCCAGCCAATGGCGAATATGCTCTTTTAGAAGCTTATCATGAAGGAGAATTAGTGTATTCAAAAGAATATAGCGTCAGTGGTAAGCAAGAAATATTACCTTGGATAATTGGAGGTATTGCAGGCTATGTTGCCTCTCATGTAGATGCCCATCTGGAATATTCAGAGAAAGACGGATGGAGCGGAGGCGTTTCATGGAATAGTAAAGACAATGGCGGCAACTCAGGAGGATTAGATATTAATACTCCTGTAGCAATTCAGTTTGATGGATTAACTGAAGCAATACTAGTAGATAAAATAATGGTCAGTTCTCCATCTGATAATCAAGATACTCAACAATTAAAGGTGAATATGAAGTGTAAGAACTTAACTGAACCATTAAAGATTGTTGAAGAAAGAATTGATATTCCAGCTCCCATTGTAGATGAAACATCTAATGGAATTGCTCCTTGGATATTAGAATTTGGCACCGCAGATGTATTAGGTCTTTGTCACGGGACAGGTTTTTGCAACTCTACTTTTCCACCTGTGCCAGGTGAATATCCAGTATTAGCGGCTAATCAGGCACTAGTTGATAACGGAAATATTGAGAATACTCCTGATCATACCTTATTCCATATTCCGCTTATTGGGAACCCTTTAAGCGAGGATGTAATGAATCAAATGTTGAGTACGCAAACATTTGAAGCACCTAATCCATTCCCTATCCCCTTCAACTATGCTAAAGAAGTTTTTGCCCAAGCTGATATTGAGTTGACTGAAGACCTTTATATTCCGGCTGGATCTTACGAAGTGGAGATTAATAGCGATGAGACTGGAGTTCCAGTAAGTGCATCTATTATTTGCCCTTGTCCATTCTTTGTAGTTGGACCACCTATAATTATTATCATCATTATTAATTTCTAAAACTTAGTGATGATAAAGCACTAATTTGTAATCCTAAATAAAGAGGCTAAATCAAAATTGATTTAGCCTCTTGTACTTTTAATTCTCCATCATCTTCCACTCTTTTTTGATTTTGTAGCTTTTGTCTGGCTTAAAATCTATCTCCACTTGCTTCTTATGGGCCTTCAATAAATTTTGCATTTTCTCATATTCTTCTGGAAAGGAGGAAGCTAAATTATTTTTCTCTAAAGGATCATTCTTAATGTCGTATAATTCGCCATTGACGTACTTCCATTGATTGGTTAAGATGCCTTTTCTGCCTAAATAAAACGTTCTTGTTAGATCTTGTTTTTCGCCTCTTAATAGCGGCATTATATTTTTGCCATCAAAAGCCTTTGGAGGAGAGTTAAAACCTAGCAAAGAAGCAAGGGTTGGAAATATATCTATATGCCCCATGATGTTATCTAACTTTCTTTTGCCATCTAAATAAGCAGGCCATTTAATCACTGCTGGTGCTCTTACTCCGCCTTCATAAAAATTTCCTTTTCTACCTTTTAAGGGCAGATTACTACCGCCTTCTGTCGGGTCGGCTCCATTATCGCTATAGAACATCACTAAGGTATTATCAGCAATTCCTTTATCTTCTAAAGATTTTAAAATTCTACCTATTGCCTTATCCATTGAAGACACCATTGCCATATAAGTTTGACGCTGCGAATTTCCTCTACCACGCTCCACATTTCTACCTGTCAATTGCTCATCCGTCAATTTAAAAATTCCCCTCGACTCATCGAAGTTATAGAGCGCTAACTCTTCGTCCATGGATTGCAATGGCGAGTGGGGCGCATTAAAAGGGACATACAAAAAGAAAGGATCTTGCTCGTTTGATTCCTCTATAAATCGAACCGACTCATCTGCTATTAAATCGGTGGAATATCCTTTTGTGTAATCACTTTCAAATCCTCTATGCCAGTCTAATTCCCCTCGTCTCTCATGCGTGAAATAATCAATCTGACCGCCATAATGGCCATAAAAATGAGTAAAGCCCTGATTGATAGGATGATATTTTACATTGGAATGCCCTAAATGCCACTTGCCTATGCAAGCTCTTCTTTGATAACCTACTTCCCCCAACATCTCTGGTAATATAAACTCATCAGGCGATAAGCCATCCATACGATCTGGGGTAATTACCCCCTTTGTCATTGCGGCACGACCTGGATAACGCCCCGTCAATAAAGCAGCTCTTGATGGCGTACACATATTAGATACATAAAAACGATCTAGCTCTATCCCCTCCTTCACCAAACGATCTATATTAGGTGTTTTGACTTTGGGATTGTGATAACCCACATCGCCCCAACCCATATCATCTGCTAAAAGAATGACAATATTCGGCTTCGTAAAGCTATCTTTCTTAGTAGAAGAAGTAGTGGAATTAGACATTTTTTCTGTATTACAACTACAAAAAAAACCAAATAAGAAACTAATACTTATAATAAATAAAATTCTATTAATCATCTTCATGATATTCCTTTCATTTGCGGAGTCGCAAAATACAACTTTTTTTGTACTTATAAGAAAATCAATGGCTTAGGGATGGGAACGGGTTACGAAACGTTGAAACGTTTGAAAGTTGA
>JAHDDN010000302.1:0-1141 GCA_020629335.1 Chitinophagales bacterium
AGCAGCACTTAGCAAAGTAGGAGCAGCATAGCCGCATAAGAACGGACAGCCCGACCGGGCGCTTTGCTTGAATGATGAATGCATAATGATGAATGCATAATGTTTTGTTCGTGCTGCGCACTCGCCTTACGAGCGCACGGGAAGCCCCAAATTAAATCATCAGCATTAATATTTATAGCTTGCGCTATAATTTATTAACTTAGTCCCATAAATATAATGATTAAAATCAGAAAATGAGTCAGTTAAAAATTGCGGTGGCACAAATTGCGCCTGTTTGGTTGAATAAGGAATTAACGATTAATAAGGTGGCTAATTATGTTCATGCTGCTGGGGAACAAGGTTGTGATTTGATTGTATTTGGGGAAGCTTTGTTGCCTGGTTATCCATTTTGGTTATCTATTACGAATGGGGCGGCATTTAATGATCAGGAGCAAAAGGAAATTCATGCGCATTATGTTCGGAATGCCATACAGATTGAAGCAGGTGATTTGGATGGGATTTGTGCCTTAGCGAAGAATCAGTCTATTGCGATTTATTTGGGGACGATAGAGCGAGCGGCGAATAGGGGAGGGCATAGTTTGTATTGTTCCTTAGTGTATATTGATGCGAATGGTATTATTCAGTCGGTGCATCGAAAATTGCAGCCGACTTATGAGGAGCGATTGACTTGGTCACCTGGTGATGGGAATGGCTTGCGAGTACATTCAATTAAGGATTTTACAGTTGGTGGATTGAATTGTTGGGAGAATTGGATGCCTTTATCGAGAGCGGCATTGTATGGTTTAGGAGAGAATTTGCATGTGGCTACTTGGCCAGGTTGTTTGCGTAATACGGAAGATATAACGGAGTTTATTGCTAAGGAAGGGCGCTCTTTTGTGGTGTCTGTATCGGGCTTAATGCGTAAAGAGGATATTCCTGAAGATACGCCACATTTAGAAAAAATATTGGAGAATTGTCCTGATATGTTAGCGAATGGCGGTTCTTGTGTAGCAGGTCCAGATGGAAAGTGGATATTGGAGCCAATAGTGGATAGAGAAGTGCTTTCTACAGTACTACTGGATATTAATCGGGTGTATGAAGAGCGTCAAAACTTTGATCCAGTGGGCCATTATTCTCGTCCTGATGTTACTCGATTAATTGT
>JAHDDN010000302.1:1241-6604 GCA_020629335.1 Chitinophagales bacterium
CTGCTCTTCCAATGCTTTTATCTCTTCTTCTACCTTAGCCGCTTCTGCATATTTCTCATCACTTAAGGTGCGATTAGACTTAGATAAGGTAAAGGCTTCTTTCAATAGCTTTTGGTGCTTTTTTCTTAATTTATCTATGGGTGATTTCTTCTTAAATAATCCGAACATGGGTATTGAAATTTAATTAACAATACCCAATTAACAGTGATTGTATCAAATTGTTTTGCATCCAACGAAATTACTTCAACTTACTCATAGCTAACTTGATTCCAAGGAAGATAAATACCCCACCCGTAATCTTATCCAGATAAGTTTTGATGCGATAGTTACTACTGATCTTAGCCGAAAGCTTAGCAGAGAAAATCGCTAATAATAGGCACCAGATCGTTCCAGTAATCGTAAAGGCAAAGCCTAATGCGACAAAGGAAATAAATGGATTAGGATAAGCAGGGTCAATGAATTGAGGGAGAAAGGCCAAATAGAATAAGGCAATTTTAGGATTTAAGACATTAGTCAGAATACCAGAGAGATATATCTTGCCTAATTTCGTATCGGCATTAGCTGTATCTAACTCAAAAGCTGCTTGGCTTTTATTCGTTAGTGCTTTGATACCTAAATAGATCAAATAAGCGGCTCCAGCATACTTAACCATATCAAAAGCCATTTGAGATTCTGCTAAGAGCACAGATAAGCCCAAGGCTGCTAATAAGGTATGGACTAAGGAGCCAGTAGCAATTCCCAGAGCAGATAAGATACCTGCTTTTTTGCCATTAGAAATGCTTCTGCCTAAGATGTACATGGTGTCTGCGCCAGGCGTTATATTTAATATCAATCCTGTGATGATAAATGCGCCGAAGTTGATAATTCCAAACATGGTATTGTTATTTAGAGTTTAAAAAATCTTCTATTGCTTTAATGCTTTCTTTTGTGGCTTCCTCCTGAACAAAATGCCCTGCATCCAATTCGTGAACTATTGCGTGAGGTAATCGCTCTTTCCATTTTGCCAAATAATCTGTTGTGATGAATTCATCTTTAGTACCCCAAAGAAGGAGATAAGGCTTATCACTAATAGCATCGAATGCTTCCCATTGTGCTTGATACCAATCGGAACTCCCTACTAATGATTCTGCTAATCGCAATAGGGATTGTCTGGATGCCTTATTAGGAAAGGGTTTGAGATAATGTTTGTGGATAACTTTTGTCAGTTTCTTTTTGTCTGCATAAGCTTGTTTGAGTAGCATTTTTGGTGAGAGGTTCATATTCAAATAAAGGAATCGCCCCAACCAGCTATTAATCAGCTTGTCCACTTTTTGAGCGGCTGGATTACTCGCTGTTTCCCAAAGCCAAGTATTAAAACTCACAATTTGCTTGATGCGATTAGAGTGAGTGATAGCCGCTGAAAGACCAATAGGTCCTCCAAAATCATGTACTACTAAAGTGATGTTTTGGAGATCCATTCGCTCAATAAATTCCCCCAAATTGGCTGCATGAACAGCAGGTGTTCCTTCAAAATTTAGGGGTTTTTCTGAAAGTCCAAAGCCTATATGATCAATAGCAATACAACGATAATTAGGTGAAAAGTATTTTATGAAATCTCGGTACAGAAAAGACCAAGCAGGGGTTCCGTGTACGAATAAAAGCACTTCCCCATTTCCTTCCTCTACATAATGCATTTGCCCTGTTGACAAATTCATATAATGATGCTCAAAAGGATAAAGGTCTTTGTCTAACCAATCCTGTGCTTCTGTGTTTGCGGCTAAGTTGAATAGTAACATAAGGAGTATGATTTGTTTCATCGTTCTATTATTATGAAACAAATATCAACTATTCTAAGGAAAGGAATCTTGGTTTATACCAAGATTTGATTAAATCTTTTCAGAATTAAGCAATTTGCTAAAGTTGGTCGAATTGATCCTAAGGTAGGAAGCTAAATCTTTATGAGGAATGATATTGATCAGGTGAGCGCTACGTTTCATAAATATCCTAAAGCGGCTCCGCATATCGAGCGCCAATAATTCATATTGTCTTTCGCTTACGCCAACCAATATACCTTCCACTAATTTGCGAGTAAAGGTTTCGATAGATCGGTGTTTTTCTAAGGCAGCTTTATGATTGCTATAGGAAATACGTATAAATTTACTGGGCGTAATACTTTCTAAAAAATACTTGGAAGCTGTTTGGGTAATAAATGATTCGGGAATACCAGAAAAAGAAGCTGGATAAGTAAAAGCCATGACATGCTGTTTGCCATCATTTAAGTAGTAAGATTTTTGTATCCCTTCTTTGACAAAATAAATATAGTTTTCTGTTTGTCCTTCATCGGTGATGAGCGTTTTTCTTGGGCAAGCAAAGTCATCCCATAGAGTTAGGTACTCTTCTAATACCTCTTCCTTTATGGGATGAATCGCTTGTATTACTTTTTTGAGCACATTACTCATTCATAATCATTAGCGGCTGAGTTAATGTTCCATCAGTAGTTGCCAACTGAATAAAGTAAAGTCCACTTTTTAGTTCTGCAACTTCTAGTGATAAATTATTTTTACTCTGCGTATTTTCAGATAAAACGATTTCTCCTAAAACATTGATTAACTGAATTTGCGCTACTTCTCCTTCCCATTCTATAGTAGTAGCTTGAGCTGCAGGATTAGGGAATATTTTCATTCCTTTTATTTCCCATCTTTCAAGACTGGTTGTGGTCGTATCTTCAGGCAATTCATATTGAGAGCAATCAATCAAGTTATTCAAGAAGGCAGCTCTTTCTGCTACAAATGACTTCAAGCCATAAGTTGTTCCTCCGCCTCCAGGGCCAGGGCCGCCACCACTAATATCACTTTCTACATTGGTATCAAAGTCGGCATTAGAATACATTTTATTGTCGTCAGCATAGACAGCATCTTGAACCAACTCTTTAATCTCATCAATATGTGCATCTATATATTCAGAGTTAAAATAGAGCGCTAAAAGATCACAATAGTGGGCCATGTATTGATCATATAAAGCAGGCGTATCAAATATAGCGTCTAATAATGGGCGATCCGGATCACTATAATCTGGCTCAATCTGAATAGGGTTTTGTCCGCCACCACCACCAGGGCCACCGCCTCCACCAGCAGGATAAGATCCAAAAGCTTCATTGCCATCCCACTTAATCCACTCCCATTTGTCAGTAGTAAGATTGTGGTAAATATAATAATTACGAGCAGAACCCGTATAGCTATCAAAGTTGCCAAATAAATTATCTAAAGCCGCCGAACGCAAATATTCTTGTAGTTCCAAGTGATTAGCTAATTCCTCTTCCAATTCCTGTGAAGAAGAATTATTAATGAAGTCGATCAACTCAATTAAGTCGGTCCAATCATTTTCCTCCTCATTCGATTTTAATTCGTACTTAGCTTCATAAGCAGCTTGATCATCGCCATAATAAACTAAGTCGGCTGCATCTCCGCCACCGCCTGGCCCACCGCCAAAATTATCACCAGCTTTGAATAAATTACCATCATCATCCAATATTCGCCAATCTAAAAACTGATCATCTATTTGTTCGATGACGGTATAAAATCCTAAAAGCTCACCATTAAAATAGACATTCGCAAAACTCGCTCTTGGAGTAGGTACACCAGCTTCCTGAGATACATCAAAAAATATTTTTTCACGTATCACAGAAGGGTCTTTAAAGCCATTACTAAAATTGAGCTTCTTTAATCCGTCATAATTTTGTGAGCTGACAAATCTATTAAAATCAATCTTGAATGCTTTTTTATTTCCAGGATGATTATAACTCGAATTACCCTTATAGCGTACTCCTACCTCTTCAAACTCATAAGTACCTGTATTATCTGTAAGTACTAAATCCGCCTCTATATAAGTGCTTGTCTCATAATTTTGAGCTAGTACATCAAAATAATTAGCTTGAGAAAAATTCAACTCAATCGTAATGATTTGATTCTCTCCAAATATATTATCGCCATCAATTTGTGCATAAAGTCCAGCACTCATCAAAAAGCATATTAGTAATAGTGTATGTTTCATTTGTGTTTGTCTACATTAAATAATCAGCTACAAAGATAAGATTAAATTTCTTTAAGAAGAGCTAACAAGTACCCTCCAGGTCCTTATTCTTTATGGCCGTTTTTTCCTAATTGCTCAGGATTTATGCTGGATAGTTACTCTTACTTACCTACCACAAACCTTACTGTTTGCGAGCCTAAAACATCTGTGATTCTATAGAAGTGAATAATGCCTCTTAAGTTGCCTAATTCAACATCTTCTTGGTATTCACCTACTGCTTTAAATTCGTTAGACACCGTTTGAAGAACATTCCCTTCTCTGTCGATCAATTCAATTTTTACATTCCCTTCTTGCGTAACTTCATAGCTGATCGTATTGGCTTTGACAGAAGGGTTTGGGAATACATTGACTGATTTAACTGCTGTTTTATTCAGGTCTAGTTCATCACCCATTTCATCCATCCAATCATCCGTCGCATTGGGGTCCATTAAAAGGAATTTTCCTTTTCCGAATTGATGCATCATTTTCTCCCCAAACTTATGATGGCGATCCATTTTATCAGCCATTTCGGGATGATGTTTTTTGGCGATTGCCTTCATATCATTTTGCCATTGTTCGATTTTAGGATTGATATCTTCTCTTAATTCTTTCATTTGCGACTCATAAGTTTTAGCCATTTCTTTGACTTCCTCTCTCATTGCTCTATGCTTTTCTTTCATCGCTTTCATCTTCGCTTTATCCTCCTCAGAAATATTTGCCCAATCTGGTCGCTCTCCTTTATCAAATGAATTTCTAAATGCTTTTTTCTCTTCTTTCATCGCTTTCACCTGTGCTCTAAAAGATTCAATTTTCGCCTTATCTGTTTCGCTAATATAACGATCCAATTCAGCTCTTTTTTCCTTTAAGGTAGGAAATATATTTTCCTTAGTATAAGCCTTCATTTCTTGGCGAAGTTCGCTATGTTCTTTGCCTTTAAACCCTCTCTTTCCTTTGCAAGCACCTCTGTCACCTTCACAGCCACCTCTTTTATGAAAACGATCACCTCTATGCATTCTGTGTTGAGCGTGCATTTCTTCCAACTTACTTACTTGTTCCTCACTTAAGATAGTCTTCACCTCTTCATGCTGCGCCATTTTTATTTTCTTAAACGCTTCTCTATCTCTCGTCTCTGAATCCTTGAGTGTTTTCATTTGGCCTCTATACTTCTCATGGATCGCCTCCATTTTTTCAGCTTGATCATCGCTGAGATTCAATTCAGCTTTCATCATTTCCATTATTTTCGCTCCTCTATCTCCTTTAGAAGGACAAGATTGAGCCATTGCATTTTGTGAAACCACTATTAGCAAGAAAAGACT
>JAHDDN010000303.1 GCA_020629335.1 Chitinophagales bacterium
GTTCTAATGGCTCTGGAAAATCTACCTTGCTCAATATTATTGCTGGGAGTTTATCACCTTCTAAAGGAGAGATTCATTATCACATCAATGGGCAAAAAATAGAGGTGGAAAATATTTTCAAGCACTTGAGTATTAGCGCTCCTTATTTGGAATTAATCAATGAATACAGCTTAAATGAACTCATTCTGTTTTATCGAAATTTTAAAAAGCTACCTGATTTAACGCCTGCTGAAATTGCAGAGATTTTACAATTAGAAAATGATGCTGATAAGTTGATTAAGTTCTATTCTTCGGGTATGCAACAGCGAGCTAAATTGGGCTTAGCTTTATTGACCGAAACCCCTCTCCTACTTTTAGATGAGCCTACTTCTAATCTGGACACCAATGGTATTAATTGGTACCGTTCAATGATAGAAAAATATTGTCAAGATAAATTATTAATCATCGCTTCTAATCAAAAGCATGAGTATGATTTTTGTGATGAGGTTATAAGTGTCGAAGACTTTAAAAACTTCGATTAGGACTTGTCTTTTTCCGTTTAACTGCATTAAAAAGCCTCGTCAATGCGCTGCATTGCCTACGTTTTTTGCCTTGTTGAACAAAAAAATACTGCGCCTAATATTTATAAAAAAACAGTATTTTTTAGGCTTTTATTAAATCCATAATCGCCAATCGATAGCCATTCAATCCCAATCCCATTATTACTCCTTTTGCATAAGCTGACACAAAGGAATGATGCCTAAATTTCTCTCTTGCTTTGACATTAGAAATATGCACTTCTATCACTGGAGCTGGAACGGCTGCTACGGCATCTGCTATAGCCACCGAAGTGTGAGTATAGGCGGCAGGGTTCATGACTATACCATCGTACTCAAAGCCTACTTCTTGTATTTTATCTATTAAATCGCCTTCGTGATTAGATTGATAATAAGTTAAATCAATTGATGTAAATTCGGCCTTTAATTGGGCATAATATTCCTCAAAAGTTTGGTGGCCGTAAATTTCGGGTTCTCTTTTGCCTAAAAGATTTAGATTGGGACCGTTGATAATGATGATTTTTTTCATTATAATAGTTTTTTCAAGCCCCCCTCCCCTTCTTTTTAAGGAGGGGGATTTTTATTGCTTTGGTCAATTATATTTATATGCAAGTTAAACAAAATAGCTGGTTAAAAGGATTTAGAGCTTATCTGAAATTGGAAAAAAATTTATCCGATAATTCCATTAGTGCTTACTTGAATGATGTGGGTAAGTTATTTGAGTTCTTAGGAGAAAAGGAGCAAAAAATTCAGCCCGCCAAGATTAGTTATGAGGAAATTCAAGCTTTTATTCATAGTTTGAAAGAGATTAATATTGGGAGTCGATCTCAAGCAAGAATTATCTCGGGCTTAAAGAGTTTTTTCAAATACTTACTCATTGAAAATATTCGGGATGATGATCCTACGGAGGCATTGGATAGTCCTAAGATTGGACAAAAAATTCCTGATGTGTTGAGTATAGAAGAGATTGAGATGATGATTGCGGCCATTGATTTGAGTAAAGTAGAAGGCCATAGAAATAAGGCAATTATTGAAACGCTCTATGCTTGCGGAATGCGGGTGTCTGAACTGACGAGTTTGCAGATTTCTAATTTATTTTTGGATGTGGGCTTTGTGAAAGTGATTGGCAAAGGAGATAAAGAACGCATAGTGCCGATCAATGAATCTGCGAGCCTTTATATCAAAATTTATTTGGAGGAGTATCGGAGTCAGCAAGTGATTAAGGATGGGCATGAAGATACAGTCTTTTTGAATAGAAGAGGGAGTGGATTAAGTCGAGTTTCTGTTTTTACGATTGTAAAAGCTTTAGCTCAAAAGGCAGGTATTAAAAAGAAGGTGAGTCCGCACACTTTTCGTCATTCTTTTGCGACGCATTTGTATGAGGGGGGCGCTGATCTGAGGGCGATACAGGATATGTTAGGGCATGAGTCGATTACAACGACGGAGATTTATTCTAAAGTGAATCAGCAGTATTTGCGAGAGACATTGGTAATGTTTCATCCTGCTTTTAATGATTAAAAAAAATAGCCAGATTGCGCTCACAATTGCAATCTGGCTATCTTATTTTATAGTCCTCTAAGTCTCTTTAAAGAAATATTTATTTACCAAATAAGTTTTTAGCTGCATTTAGTAAGTCGCCAGCACCGCCGCTTCCGCCGCCGCCAAGCAAGCCTGCGATATCGCCGATATCGAAGCCTTTATCTTCTTCTGCTTGAGAAGAGAATTTTTGTTGTAAGCCTGAAATCAAGTCAGGAGCTACATTAGACGCTTCCGTCTCTGCTTCTTCTGCACTCATTCCTTTACTTTGGAGAATACCTTTTAATTGATCTTGCACATTCTGCATAAGGCCATTAGAACCAGCTCCGCCAGCTCCTGATAATAAGCCAGTGATCGCACTCATGTCGCCGCCTTTTGTCAAGCTTGACAATAATGCACTAGCTCCTTCTGAAGCTGCTGCACCTGTGTCCGCTTCACTTAAGCTGTTCGACATCATCTTAGACATCAATTGCTGAGTAGCAAAGTTTTTCAATAATTCAAACATCAGTTTAATTTTGAGTTTTAAAATAAATTTGGGCGCATCCCTTCGGGTCGGGCTATCCGCTCTTATGCGGCTATGGTTCTCCTACTTTGCTAAGTGCTGTTTGTCTCCTAAGGGAGCCTGCACATCACTAAGCGCCGTAAGTCGTACCATGGAACGCCGCATACCGCTTCTATCCCTTGCGCAATTCAGCTAACAAACAAACTCTAAAATAGATTTCATAAATGTGAAAATAAGCCACATTTTTTTTATTACAATAGGTTGAGTCTTAGCCTTTCCATCAATATCGACGCACCAAATTTCGCTTTGTCACATTGGCATTAGAGCCATGGACTTTGCAACTCATATTTAACCTAAGGTAATTGTTCGTTAATAATGAAATTAGCTAAAAGGTTTACATTACCTGGGTGAGTAAGCACATTGAAGAAAATAACGTTTGTATCATTATTCGCTCCTTGGAATATCACGTCTCCATCTAAATTTAAGTCGCTAGTAGAATAGCTTTGATAAATTAGATTCGCGATATTTCCTGGATTTGTAGGTGCTAATAATACCTCAAAAAATATCGGGTTGGTATCATTATTTCCACCTTGCATAATTACCCTATCATCAGAATTGCTATTACCACTCCACATAAGCATAGTATTAGCATCTTCAGCGAATTGAGCATTAGTTCCCCAAGTAGTTACCTGATTAGGATCTGCAAAGTCAAGCATAGTTGTATTACTTAAATCAACTGCTTGATCGGTCATTACTCCTAAGTGATTTCTATGTCTAATCGCTACATAATACTCATCTAAAGGTGCTGCAAAAGCAACAGCGCTATCTCCATCTACATCCACAATATCTCCATCTCTTTCGATTAGAGCTGCACGAGTATATAATATAACGGATGGATCATTTTTTGATCTCAGTTCTACTAATACCCAATCAACTATTGCATTAGGACCTCCTTGATTGAAAGCTCCTGAAGTGGCTTGTTCTGAACCATTATGATTGAAATTAGGATCGCTACTATAAGGCTCTTCTAAAGGAATTAAATTATTATCTCTTAAGTCATCTCTCATTAAGCCAGTACCACTATCATAAGCTCCTTTTAATAAGGCTCTTAAAGTTAGAAGAATATCATCAGGTACGATAGTAATATCTGCGCTATCCTCATCATCCTCTGATTGATCACCATCATCATTGTTTGGGCTAGAATCAACATCCATTTGATCGGCGGCTGATACTTCTGCAACATTCGTGAAGCTTCCACCAGTAGTAGCCATCACACAAATTTCCAAATCTTCAATAGTAGCTGTTTGGATATTACCGATAATCCAAGTAGAACTAGCTGGTGAATACGAGCCTGTTGAAGGAGTATTATTGACATAAGATACACCATTTGGTATTGGGGCAAATACTTCAACACCTGTGGCCTCAGAAAGCCCAGAGTTTACCACTGTTATTGTATAACAGAACCCATCACCAACATTTACATTTGCGTTTGGCCCTACGGTTAATCCTAAGTCAATGATATCTTGTTGAATACTGATACTTGCACTATCCTCATCATCTTCTGATTGATCACCATTATCATTATTAGGATTAGAGTCTACATCCATTTGATCGGCTGCCGATACTTCTGCAACATTCGTATAATTACCTACCACATCAGCATCTACACAGATTTGTAAATCTTCCACACCGCCTACTGCTATGTTTCCAATTACCCATGTTGAACTAGTAGGTGAGTAAGAGCCTGTAGAAGGATTATTATTTACATAAGATACGCCATTGGGTATTGGAGCAGATACTTCAACACCTGTGGCATTAACTGGGCCTGAATTTGAAACTGTTATTGTATAGCAGAATCCGTCGCCTTCAGTAACAGTTGTATTTGGGCCTATTGATAATGATAAGTCAATAATATTTGGCTCAATACTGATGCTTGCATTATCCTCATCATCTTCTGATTGATCACCATTATCATTATTAGGATTAGAGTCTACATCCATTTGATCGGCTGCCGATACTTCTGCAACATTCGTATAATTACCTACCACATCAGCATCTACACAGATTTGTAAATCTTCCACACCGCCTACTGCTATGTTTCCAATTACCCATGTTGAACTAGTAGGTGAGTAAGAGCCTGTAGAAGGATTATTATTTACATAAGATACGCCATTGGGTATTGGAGCAGATACTTCAACGCCTGTCGCATTATCTGGACCTAAGTTTTCTATTTCCAGTGTATAGCAGAATTGATCGCCTTCAATTACTGTTGTGTTTGATACTAAGTAATTTAATTCTAAGTCAATCATAAATGGCTCAATTATGATAGTAGCATTATCCTCATCATCCTCTGATTGATCGCCATTATCATTATTGGGGCTAGAATCAATATCTAATATATCTGCTGCAGAAACTTCCGCAACAGCTGTATAATTGCCTACCACGTCAGCATCTACACAAATTTCTAATTCTTCACTAGCAGCTAGTGGGATATTACCAATGAACCAAGTAGCATTCGTTGGTGAATAAGAGCCTGTAGTAGTAAAATCGTTTACATAAGATACACCATTGGGTATTGGGGCAGATACCTCAACACCTGTGGCATTTTCTGGGCCTAAGTTTGTGACTGTTATTGTATAGCAGAATCCGTCACCTTCAGTGACTGTTATATTCGGCCCTAGCGTTAATTCTAAATCGCTGATCAATGGCTGAATAGTGATAGTAGCAATATTTTCATCATCCTCAGATTGATCGCCATTATCATTGTTTGGATTAGAATCAACATCCATTTGATCGGCGGCAGAAACTTGTGCCACATTCACAAAATCCCCTACTACGTCAGCATTTACACAGATTTCTAATTCTTCCATACTATTAGATGGAATATTGCCGATTACCCAAGTAGAAGTATTCGGTGAATAAAAGCCTTGTGAAGGCGTATTATTGACATAAGACACGCCACTTGGTAATTGGTCATATACCTCAACACCTGTTGCATCATCTGGACCTAAATTTTCTACTGCTATTACATAGCAGAGTCCATCTCCTTCAGTCACAGTTAAGGTTGACTCAAAATAGATACAATCTCTTACAGGGATTAAGTTATTAGTATTACCGACTACGATAGTTACTTTTATCTGATCAGATTGAGTACCATCAGCACTATTAACTGTATATAAGAACTCATCTACTCCCTGAAAATATAATGGGGGTGAGTAAATAACCTGATTATTTTGTAATAATACTGATCCGTTTACGGGTGCTAATACAATGTTAAGAGAAGATACATTTACTTCTACATCATTAGCTAATACGTCAATTACATAATTAGGATCTGGACTAAAAGGATTAGTATAGGCTGGAAAATTAGCATAATCTTCACAAGCAAAAAATTCTGGGCCATCATCACCTTCCACAAATATTCTAAAATCTACAAATTGACAATCAGTTGGGTCATTTTGATGGCATACTTCGTAGGTTATTAACTCTTGATAAGGACCATCTTGAGTACCATCTGGTGTGTATGTATATGTACCTCCACCATTAGGAACGAGTTCACCATATGATGGCCCAAAAATAATAGTTGTAGAGCCTCCATTAAAGTCGTTATCTATTAGGTTAATGGTTTTCGATTTTTTAATTCTCTTAGTTAGTTCTAAGTCAATCATATCTTGACTTACTAAGTGCATAGGCATTAATATCATTATTAACGCCACTTTGATAATAAATTTCATGTAGTGTGTGTTGTTTTTTAGAACGTTGAAGATATTATACTGTAAATATATTTAGCACAGTATTTGATTCACTTTCAATAGTGATTACATAGGCTGGGTGGGACCACAAATATACTATAAAATTTAAACAAAAGCTATTCTTTATTAATTAATTGCAAGGGATTTTGCTAAGAAATGGAAGTTATATGTGGCGTTAATTATCTGACTATTAGGGCTTAAGCGAGTATATGCCTTAGGAACGTTTAAAAAATAATTTCCACATTTAGCAACTAATCTTTTGTACC
>JAHDDN010000304.1 GCA_020629335.1 Chitinophagales bacterium
ATTAGAAGTGATCGCAAGCGATTGAAGGCGCCTTCTATTGCTTGTCCGCAGTTATGATATAGGAGTTTGATCCGTTAAGATTTTGTTCTAATAGATTGATAGATTCTAATGGCTGACATAAGGACTACTACAAATAGTAGTAGTCCTATCAGGCCATAAAGTAAGCTGATATTTTGTTTAACAACCACTAACATAACGACTGCTACGAGTATGACTGTAGGAAATTCATTCCAGAGTCGTAATTGATTACTGGTGATTGAAAAGTTTCCTTTTTTTTGTTGTTTATAAATATGGTGAAGAGAGAATTGATATAAAAACAAGGCAAAGACGAATACTAACTTTAGGCTTAACCAAGTGGGAAAGCTATTATAGTTAGTTAGGAGCCAAGTACCAAAAATGAGGGTCAATATGGCAGAGGGCCAAGTGATGCCGTAGTGAAGACGGCTGATCATAATCGAAAATTGTTCTGTAAGGATCGTTCTTTTGGGCTCTTCTTTGTCTTGAGCTTCTCTATTATAAACGAATAGCCTTACGAGGTAGAACATGCCGCTAAACCAAGTTACCACAAATATAATGTGTAGTGCTTTTATGTAAAGAAAGGTCATTATCGCTTATTGATAATTTTGTGCATAGCACTTATCCAAGTTGGATTTTCATTTAGACAAGGAATTGGTTGGAGATGATCTCCTCCAGATTCTTCGAATGTTTCTTTCCCTTCGATATTGATTTCCTCCAATGTTTCTAAGCAATCACTAACAAAGGCTGGGCATACGATCAATAGTTTTTTGATTCCTTTTTTGGGAAGTGTTTGAAGCATATATTCGGTGCTTGGTTCCAACCATTTGTCAGGGCCTAAACGAGATTGAAAACAAATGCTATATTTCTCCTTTGGGATATTTAATTTTTCTGCTACCAGATTGGAAGTTTTTACGACCTGATGTCTATAACAATAGGCGTGAGCTTCGGAGTTTTTATTACAACAATCCTCTACATTTAAACAATGTTTTTTAGTGATATCTGATTTTTTAATGTGTCTTTCAGGTATTCCATGATAGCTGAAAAGAATGTGATCATATTCTTTTTTTAGGTGTGGTTCAATGCTTTCACTTAAGGCATCGATATAATCCTCGTCATCATAGAAGGGGTCTATGGTGTTTATTTTGAAGGAATATTTTTTTTGCTCATAATGATTGAGCACATGTTGAACAGCCGTTTCATAGCTACTCATGGCATAGTGTGGATATAGTGGGAATAGTATTAATTCTTCCAGATTCGGATGCTCTTTTTGTATTTGATCCATTACATCAGAGGGCTTAGGAACAGCATACCTCATGCACATATAGACGGGCAGATTGGTTTCTTTGGCCAACAGTTTGGTGAGTTGTTCTGTATAGTGGACGAGCGGAGAGCCGTTATCTGTCCAAATACTTTTATACTTCTCAGCTGATTTGGGTGCTCTAAATCGGGTGATGATTCCCCTGACTAATAAATATCGTAGGGGGTAGGCTATGTCGATGACTCTTTTATCCATTAGGAATTCGTCTAGGTAGGTTTTGACATCTTCTACTTTGGTGGAGGATGGAGAGCCTAAATTGATGAGTAGTATTGCTTTATTATTCATAGTTGGGAGGTTTATTTTTCAAATGATTGGGCTGCTTTAATTGTTTTTTCTATTTCCTTATCAGTCAATGCCTTGCTGATGAACCAAGTTTCATAAGCTGAAGGTGGCAAATAAACGCCATTATTGAGCATGTGATGGAAGAACTTTTTAAAGCGATCAATATCACAGTTTTTGGCGGTTTCAAAATCAACTACTGCATGTTCTGCGAAGTGGATACTCATCATGCTTCCCTCTTGGTTAATAGTATGAGGGATGCTTTTTTGGGTGAGTATATTAGCCATTTCGGTTTTGATTGTTTGAGTAGTCTTCGCGATATTGTCATAAATTTCTGGCTGATTTTTTAGTATACTCAAAGTCGTAAAACCTGCAGCAACAGCTAATGGGTTTCCACTTAATGTCCCAGCTTGGTATACTTGACCAAGTGGGGCGATGTGCTCCATGATTTCTTGTTTTCCTCCAAATGCTCCAATGGGCATTCCACCACCAATAACTTTTCCATAGGTTACTAGGTCGGCCTCTACATTATATAATTCTTGTACGCCGCCTGGTGCTAATCTAAAGCCTGTCATGACTTCATCAAAGATTAGTAAGGCATTATATTCATCACATAATTTTCTTAGTCCTTCTAAGAAGCCTTTTTTAGGAGGAATACAACCCATATTTCCAGCAACAGGCTCAATGATAATGGCAGCCATATCCTCTGCATTTTCTGCCATTATCTTGCTTACTTGCTCTAAGTCATTAAAAGGGGCAATGAGTGTATCTTGTGCGGCACCTTTGGTGACTCCTGGTACATTTTGGATATTGAAGGTAGCCAGTCCACTGCCTGCTTTTACTAAGAAAGCATCCGCATGTCCGTGATAACAACCCTCAAATTTGATGAATTTATTCTTCTTAGTGTAGCCTCTTGCTAATCGAATAGCACTCATACACGCCTCTGTGCCACTGCAAACAAGTCTGACTAAATCTACTTTAGTAATTTCGCAGATTAATTCAGCAATATTGATTTCTTCTAATGTCGGGGTGCCGAAGCTGATCGCATCTTCTACTTTTTCCTTAATGGCTTGGATGACCTCATCATGGCCATGTCCTAATATCATCGGCCCCCATGAGTTAATATAATCTATGTAGGCGTTATTGTCGAAGTCATATAAATAAGCTCCTTTGGCTTTTTGTATAAATATAGGATCTCCGCCTACACTTTTAAAAGCTCGGACAGGAGAGTTGACCCCTCCAGGGATATATTTATTAGCTTTTACAAAAAGCTCCGTGCTAGTTGTTTTATTATTAGTATTCATTTGATTATTTATCGAATTAATTGAGCGATATCTTTAGCATAATAGGTTGCAATAAGATTGGCTCCTGCTCTTTTGATGGAAGTAAATATTTCCATGATGGCTTGTGCTTCATTTATCCATCCTTTTTCAGCGGCGGCTTTAATCATGGCATATTCACCACTTACATGATAAGCACTAATAGGGATATTCACTATTTCGCTGACATCTCGGATAATATCTAAATAAGATAAGGCTGGTTTGATCATGACAATATCAGCTCCTTCTTGCACATCTAATAATATTTCTCTTAAAGCAGCCTTCTTATTAGCGGGGTTCATTTGATAAGTCTTCTTATCTCCAAAGCCTGGGCTAGAGTCTAAAGCATCTCTAAAAGGGCCGTAAAAGCAAGAAGCGTATTTAGCACTATAGCTCATGATACCAGTATCAGAGTGTCCATTATTTTCTAATGCATTTCTGATCGCTAATACCCTACCGTCCATCATATCGCTTGGTGCCACCATGTCTACACCTGCTTTGGCATGAGAGAGAGCCATTTCGCTTAATACTTTCACGCTTTCATCATTAATAATCTTATTGTTTTTGACTAAGCCATCATGTCCATGAATAGAATAAGGATCTAATGCGACATCAGACATAATACACATTTCTGGAACGGCCTCTTTAATAGCTTTGATACTTCTTTGCATCAGGCCATCGGGATTAAGTGCCTCACTAGCTCGTTCATTTTTTAGCTCATTGGGGCATTTAGCGAAAAGCAATACCGATTGTATGCCTAATTCATATAATTCCTTCACCTCAATGATCGTCAAATCAATACTTCTTCTGAAGTAGCCTTTTAAAGAAGGAATAGCTTCGCTAATTCCTTTGCCTTCTACAATAAAAAGAGGTGCGATGAAGTCATAAGGTGTTAGTATGGTTTCCTGAACCATATTTCTCATAGCTTTAGAGGCTCTTAGTATTCTTGGTCTTTGAATCATTTTATTTATTTATACCCAGTTTTTAGGTGATTTTAAAACTTGTATCAGTTTAGCTTCCTCAGAACCTGTTTCAGCTATATGATTGTATTCCCATCTTACGCTTGGAGGGAGGCTCATTAAGATAGATTCAATTCTTCCATTGGTTTTTAAGCCGAAAAGGGTGCCCTTATCATGAATGAGATTGAATTCAACATATCGCCCTCTTCTTATTTCTTGCCAATTTTTGTGATTTGAATCATACGGTATATCCTTTCTTTTTTGCATGATAGGAAGATAGCCATCTAAGAAGTTTTCGCCAGCCTTTTTTACAAAATCAAAGAATAAACTAATTTGATGTTTCTCGTTGGTTTTTAAATAATCAAAGAAAAGGCCCCCTATGCCTCTGGCTTCTCCTCTGTGATGGTTATGGAAATATTGATCGCAAGCCATTTTGTATTTAGGAAAGAAGTCAAAATCGAACTCATCACAAACGTTTTTATTGACTTGATGAAAATGAATGGCATCTTCATCAAATAAGTAGTAAGGAGTTAAATCTGATCCACCTCCAAACCACTGATCGACTATTTCTCCTTCTTTATTGAATAATTCAAAATAGCGATAGTTAGCATGTACAGTAGGCACAAAAGGATTAATAGGATGAATAACTAGAGACAGCCCACAAGCAAAAAAGCGACTGTGTTCTACGCCTAATTTTTTTTGCATGATCTCAGGTAAATTCCCATGTACAACAGAAGTATTGACTCCTCCTTTTTCAATGACTCCTCCATTACTAATGATGCGTGTTTTTCCACCGCCCCCACCAGGCCTTTCCCATTTATCTTCAATGAATTTTGCTTTCCCATCTTCTAATTCAAAGGCTTCACATATTTTATCTTGCAAAGTGTGAATAAATTCGATAAAATCCTTTTGATAACTTCTCATAATTTTAGGCATTATAACTTTTGACGGCATCGACAAATGCCTTAGCATGATCTACAGGTATATTGGGTAAGATTCCATGTCCTAAATTAGCGATGTATCTTTGTGTCCCAAAAGCATCCAACATCTCATGAGTTGCTTGAGTGATTTTTGGAATTGGCATCAGCAGCTTATTAGGGTCAAAGTTTCCTTGGAGTGTGATATTGTTATTAGTTATCTTTCGGGCCATTGCTGGTGTTAAGCACCAGTCGATACCAATTGCCGAGGCACTTCCTTTACTTAAGTCTTCTAATGCGTACCAGCTTCCTTTAGGAAATAAAATGACAGGAGCATGAGAGCTTAGTTCATTAGCAATCTTTTCCATGTAAGGTTGAGAGAATATTTTAAAGTCATCAGGAGAAAGTAAACCACTCCAGCTATCAAAAACCTGAATGACATCTGCTCCAGCTTCTACTTGTTTTTTGAGGTAAGCTATAGTAGAATCAGTGATAATGTCTAATAGTTGAGCAGCCAAGTCAGGCTTTGAAAAACAAAACTGTTTAGCTTTGTCAAAGGTTTTGCTTCCTTTACCCTGTATCATATAGCAGAGTATGGTAAATGGTGCACCAGCAAATCCAATCAAGGGAGCTCTATTATTGAGTCCTTGCTTGGTTAATTTAATGGCATCATAAACGTGTTCTAACTTCTCGGCAGCCTCAGCAGGACTGGCTAAATTGAGAATGTCTTGCTGATTTTCAATTGTTTTAGGTAGAAATGGCCCCATCTTTTCTATCAATTGAACCTCTAGTCCTAAAGCCTTTGGAATAACTAATATATCAGAGAATAGAATGGCTGCATCTACCCCTATAATGTCGATTGGTTGTAAAGTGATTTCACAAGCCAATTCAGGAGTTTCCACACGAGTGAAAAAATCATATTTTCGACGTATAACCATGTATTCAGGAAGGTATCTTCCTGCTTGTCTCATCATCCATACAGGAGGACGTTCTACTTGTTCGCCTTTCAAAGCTTTTAATAATAAATGTTCTGTCATTGGTAAAAATTAATTACTTGTTCTACTGTACTATTAATACTTGCCTCCTTTGGGTGTTGCACATTTAGATAGCCTAATTGCTTAGCATAATTACTTGTTGTAGGCCCAATACAAAAGATCGGCAAATCTATAGCTATTGTGTTTTTTAGTAAAAAGGCATCTAATTGAGAAGGGCTAAAAATCATTAGTCCTTCATAAGTTTTTTCTATTTTATGTGCGATTGTTTTTTTTTGATATACTTCTAAAGTGTTAACAAGTATATTATTTGAAACGGTAATTTCATAGAGTTCTTTACGTCTCATTTGCGTGCTACAATGGAGTAAGTAAGTAGCTTTTTTTTTGATTATTTTTTTAGCTAATGCTTTGCCCGAAGGAGCTAATCCGACCAGATTAAACTGGGCCTCTAAAGCGATTTTAGCTGTCTTCCCATCAATAACAAAACAATCTTTCTGAATTAAATCTATTTGGTAAGTATTGATGTTTTTTAAAACTGCGTTGACAGCATTAGCACTAGTGAAAACCAAAGGGCACTTATTGTCTCGAAGTGTTGTAGCAATCTCATTATTGATAATAGATTTGATCAGTAAAAAATCAAAATCAATAATTTCTAAATTATCAAGAGCAGCTTTTCTTTTGAATTTTGCATCGATTTTTTTAGTACAAATGATACGTTTTTTACTCATTTGATAGCTTCATTTTTTTGAATTTTCTC
>JAHDDN010000305.1 GCA_020629335.1 Chitinophagales bacterium
TATTTTGCAGCTCAACGATATGTTGTTGGCTGAATTGAAGGATATTGCAGCGTCTTTATCAGTCGATTCCTATAAAAATCTCACCAAACAAGAACTCATCTTCAAAATTCTTGACACACAACCCAACGATTCGGAAGAGGAAGAAAAAGTAGAAGAAAAACCCAAAAAGAAGAAAAGCAGCTCCAAAACTAAAAAAGTCAAAAAAGTTAAAAAATCGGCTAAAAAAAGTACGGAAGGCGAAGAAGAAAAACCAAAGAAAAAACGAACTCGTAAAAAAATCGTTAAAGAGGTAGAAGAAGAAGCGCCCATTATTGAAGAGGAGCCAATAGAAGAAGCACCCGAAGAAGAACTCTTAACTGAAGCACCTTCTGATCCAGAAGAAGAAATCTTAGAAAAAGACGAATCTCCAATACCTCCACAAGCACGTACCCGATATAAAGAGAAATTCAATATCGAAATTGATGGTATTATTGAAGGAGAAGGAGTACTGGAAATCATGTCTGATGGCTATGGCTTCCTTAGATCTTCTGACTATAATTATCTGACTTCTCCTGATGATATTTATGTTTCACCTTCACAGATTAAGCTTTTTGATCTCAAAACAGGTGATACAGTATTGGGAACAATCAGACCTCCAAAGGAAGGCGAGAAATATTTCGCATTGCTTAAAGTCAACGAAATCAATGGCACCACTGCCAGCCGTGTAAGAGATCGAATTCCATTTGATTACCTAACACCTCTCTTCCCTGACGAAAAGCTAACCTTAGCCAAAGAAGCTGACGAAACCTCTATGCGTATCGTCGATCTTTTTACTCCTATTGGTAAAGGACAACGTGGACTAATCGTAGCACAACCCAAAACAGGTAAGACACACTTACTAAAAATGGTGGCTAATGCTGTTGCCAAAAACCACCCAGAGGTTTATTTAATCATCTTACTGATTGATGAACGTCCAGAGGAAGTAACAGATATGGAACGAAGTGTAGATGCTGAAGTAGTAGCCTCCACTTTCGATGAGCCAGCTGAAAGACACGTAAAGGTAGCCAGCATCGTTTTAGAGAAAGCAAAGAGATTAGTAGAGTGTGGTAATGATGTAATGATTCTACTGGATTCTATCACTCGTCTGGCAAGAGCCCACAACACGGTCGTGCCTGCTTCTGGTAAGGTATTATCAGGCGGTGTCGAATCAAGTGCATTACATAAGCCAAAGAAATTCTTCGGAGCTGCCAGAAATATCGAGCATGGTGGTTCTTTAACCATCTTAGCAACTGCCTTAATTGATACTGGATCAAGAATGGATGAAGTCATCTTTGAGGAATTCAAAGGTACTGGTAATATGGAACTCCAACTGGATAGAAAATTATCTAATAAACGTATCTTCCCTGCCGTAGATGTTACTGCTTCAAGTACAAGACGTGAAGATCTACTTTACGATAAAGATGTTCTACAACGTATGTGGATACTTCGTAACCACTTAGCAGATATGAATACAGAAGAAGCGATGCAATTCTTAATGCAACAAATGAAAGGAACTCGCTCTAATGACGAGTTCTTAATTTCTATGAATGGGTAAAGGATAAAGTAGACAAAAAAAGGGGCTAACATTTTCATGTTAGCCCCTTTTTTTGTCTACTTTGATGTCGGCATATACTTTTTAAACAAAGCAGTGATATACTTCCCAATAATATCAAACTCCAGATTAACGACTGTACCTGGTACTATTTGATGAAAATTAGTATGTTCATAGGTATAAGGAATAATCGCCACCGAAAATTGATGCTCGCTAACGTCTACTAATGTCAAGCTTACCCCATTCACACAAGCAGAACCTTTTTCGACTAACACATTATCCTCACTTTCATAGTCAAAAGTAAAGTACCAACTACCACCAGCTTCCTTCACCGATTTACAAACAGCAGTCTGATCTACATGCCCTTGTACAAAGTGTCCATCTACTCGATGATTAGCAGTCATACAACGCTCCAAGTTGATCTTATCTCCTTCTTTCAAAAACTGAAAGTTGGATTTCAAAATAGTTTCCTTGATAGCGGTGACGGTGTAAACATCATCCTCTATTTTCACAACCGTTAAGCATACGCCATTATGCGCTACACTTTGATCTATTTTTAATTCTGAGGTGATAGTTGATCGGATATTAAGGTGGACATTTTCTGCCTCTTTTTCAATCTTTACTAATTCCCCTACTGTTTCTATTATTCCTGTAAACATTTTACTTTATCTCATTAATTGTATGTAACCATCTAAACGATCAAAGCGGATTTCTTGACCTGCACTATTACGTTCAAATACATCGCAAGTGTAATAATATACGCCCTCTGCGACTTCATTACCATTCATATGCCTTCCATCCCAATTGATGAAGGGGTCATTTGTTGTATATACCAATTCTCCCCAACGGCTGAATATCTCCATCTTAATAGTACTCACAAAGCGATTACCTCTTAACGGAACAAATAGATCATTCTGATTATCAGCATTAGGCGTAAAGACATTAGGCAGCTCAAATTTAGGACAATTCTCTTTACAAATGATATTACTATAAACACTTTCGTTATAAAAAGAATCAATCGCTGTCACAGCATAGCAGCCTGATAAGGTTCCTTCTAAAATATGCTCATAACTAGTATTCGTAGCATCAAAAGTAGAATCAATTAGGCTATAGTTCTCAGCATCAGAAAAGCCATAGTAAATATAATAGCCAATGACATCATCAGCACAATTATCATTTGGATTATTCCAGCTTAAATCATTGGTATACTCTTCTTCTAACCACTCCTCCCCTTCTATATCACAATCATTACCGACTACCAAAGTTGGTGGGCATGGTGCCTCTGTATCAATTGGTTCATCACATAGCTCTTGTGATAAATTAATCAGCGGATCAGGTATTTCCTCTTCATCACTTCCATAAGTACCGATACACTCTACATAATAACAATAAGAACGTCCATTAATTAAGTCCAAATCTTCATAATAAGGCTCTGATGTATTCGTCAAAAATTCATAAGAAGATGTGGTATTATTATAGCGGTAGAATTTATACTCATAGTTCAACCAAGGAACAATAGCCTCCACACTTAGGTTAAGCTGATTATCCGTTGGTGTGATACTTAGAAAAGGAGAACTGGCCTCCTCTGTATCATCAATTGGAATATTTCCCTGACTATAAAAACTTAGTTTATAATTCCAGGGCTGATCAACGGTATTGACATTTGTATCTTCCCATTCTGTCTCATGTTCTTCTCCAAAGCTATCGTAATTGAAAGTTTGAATGGTATTAAAGCCATTGGTATCTTCTCTCTTTAGTTCGTATTTATAAGGGCCTGGATTGGCTATAGTATCCAGCGCTTCAGCATCTGGCTTCACCCAAGCAATAAAGACTTGCCCATTCATATCCGTCTCATCAATGCTAACATTCGTAATGATGGGAGCATCTCTTGGCAGTTCTACACAAATATTTTCTGATGGCTGACTGGCCACTAAATTGATTGGAAAATTATTCTCTGTCAAAACATCTGAAAATTCTGCTACTACTCGATATGAGTAAGTCAACCCTCTAACAGCCGTTTCATCCAAGAAAGTATATTCTTTGATTCCTTGTGCTAATTTGATATAGTTGGTTCCATTTAACCCACGTTCACAGTTATCAAAAACTTGCTCATCACAACCAACCGATCGCCAGATAGAGAAGCCTAAAAACTTATCCGTATCTTCACAAATATATGGACTGGCCCAATCTAATTGTACTCCCTCAGGAATGATCTGCGCCAATAAGTCCGCAGGAGGAGGAGGTACCACCGATACCTGCCAAGTCTCCAAATCTACCAATGGAGTAGGCTCTCCGTTATGCACAAAATCATCAGATGCTTTGAATACGATCGTATACTCGTCACTAAATATATGGTTACAATTGGTATCCCAATTAAATAGCCATTCAGCGAAATTGCCATTTTCCACTAAAGGTGTGAAGGTCGCTGGATCAACGATTTCAAATGGGCCACCAAAAGCGGAAAGAGTAACTGTTTGATCTTCATTGGGGTCGGTAGCTGTGACTACTATTTCTAAGCTTTCGCCTATATAAACACAAGTATCATTTAATGTTACTATTTCTGGAGGTTCATTATTAAGATCCTCTACAATTACCTGCATATCTCTAATGATATTACCTATCTGTACTCCGTTCCGAAATTCTCTAATAAGGAAGGCTATATTATAAATACCTTCTTGCTGTGGCGCATCCCAAATAAACTCACCTGTACTTGAGTTAAGGGTCATATTATTGGCTGCTATATTCACAATTTCATCTGGATATTGGTAGTTAGGTACTGGTACACCAATGCCTTCTAATGGCGGAATTAACTCAAAGTATAGGCTATCTCCATCCACATCAAAAGCATTAGGATTATGCACAAAGGGATAACCTACATTCGCATAATCAATGGGCGGTTGATAAAGGACGGGAGAATTATTATAACCAAAGAATTGGGGATCAAGCAGGAATAAGGTATCCTGTATAAAGAAGGGAATATCTACGGATTCCCCAAAATTGATATTTACAACTTCATCAATCCGATTGGGGTCTTCCATAGAAACAACATAGAAGAAAAAGAAATTAGAATAGGTATGAGTTCCTTTATATTCGTTCTTTTTGATATCATTTTCTAGAAATTCTCCTTGATATTGTCCTTGTGAAAGCGCTCCATTAGTACGAGGCAACATAGAGCTGGTTCCATCTCCCCATTCAACACGTAGGCTATCACGGTCTGCACTATCGCTAATACCACCTGTCTTAGTGTAAGTAACGACAGTGAATTCATAACGATAGGGTTTCCCATCTAAGGGAGCGTGAACATAGGTAATTTCGCCTGCTCTATTGTGTGTTGCTCCGACTTCTTGATAAAAGAGGGTAAAGAGCAGCAATAGTGCTATTATGTTGATTAGTATTTTCATGTACTCAATATTTAACTTACACTATTTTTAACGGTTGATTAAGGGTATTGTTGTTTTGGCTTAGGGATGGTAGTAGGAACGTAGCAGTGCTACGTCCGTACGGAGGGCGTTCATGACGTGACTTACGTAGCTTAGGACGCAGCCCGACCCGAAGGGGAAGCCCCAAGTAAGGACAAATTGCAACTCGCCCTTACAAGATACTTATTTATATCCTATTTTTCAGCAGAGCCTTTTCGATACAACGCCAGAAACGATCTGCGGTTTTATCCCATCCAAAGGCTTCTCTTTGTTTTTGTCCTTTTTGGATAAGCTCTTGCCTTAAGTTGGGATCTTGATAAATCGCTTGCATGGCTTCTGCGATCTGTTCATAAGACGTTGGATTGACCAAAATAGCTGCCTCTCCTGCCACTTCGGGCATAGAAGATACCGTGGAGGTGATCACAGGAACATCGCAGCACATGGCTTCCAAAATGGGAATACCGAAACCTTCAAATAAGGAAGCATAAACTTGCGAAAGGGCTGATGCAGTAATTTTGGCTAATTCGTCCAACTGAATGTGGCCTAAAAAGATAACCTCCTCTTTGTATTGCATTTGATTATAGATATCGAATATTTCTTTGTGATCCCATGCTTTTCGGCCTACTATCAGCAACTTGACATCGGTATCAATAGACTTACGGAAAGCGTCATAGGCTTTGAAAAGATTGCCGACATTTTTGCGGGGATGAATAGCTCCTACAAAAAGGAAATAATCGCAGCCCTGAGTGTATTTTTTTTTGACTTGTTCTTTAGCCGTTTCTGAAAGGGGCTGAAATTCCTCATTCCCGCCATTATAGACAACATCTATTTTATCTAAAGCAACTTGATATCGCTGAGAAACATCTTGCTTAGTGTATTCAGATACGGTCGCTATCCGAGTCGCTTTTTGGGCAAATTTAGGCGTATAGTGTCGATAGTATTTACCGACTAACTTGGGTACGTGAGTTGGGTAGTGCTCAAATCCTAAATCGTGGAGAACAACTACAGAAGGCACATCGGTTTTGAGGGAAAGATAACCATCTGTAGAAACAAATATATCAGGCTTTATCTTTTTTAAGGCACGAGGCACCGCATATTCGAACCAAGTATACCATAGAAAGGGATGACGAGCAGGAGGAGCTAAAGATTTGCCTTTAACATTGGGACCGAAGATAAAAGAAGAATCATAAGCTCGATCAAATAGAAAGACAAAGTCATGTTCAGGATGATTTTGAGTAATGCGCTGAAGAGATTCTTTAGTGAATCTTCCAATGCCTTCTAATTTTCCTTTGATCAGGAAACGGGTGTTTATCGCTATGGTTTTGGGGGTCATGTTTTAGTAATATGAATTAATTAAATTGTGCCATTTAGCACAATATTTTTAGTTAAGACAAGGCATTTTTAAAGGCATAGCAGCGCTATGGCTTCAAAAAATAATGCAGTATTAATTAAAAAGATAAAGCTTAATGGACTAATTTATTTAGTTTACATTACTTTATCTTACTTTTACGCCATGCAGTCAGCCAATCGTATATTTTTATCCAATTTGGCCTTTTTGGTTTTTA
>JAHDDN010000306.1 GCA_020629335.1 Chitinophagales bacterium
ATTAGAAGTGATCGCAAGCGATTGAAGGCGCCTTCTATTGCTTGTCCGCAGTTATAATCCCTTAAGATTTTGCTCTAATAGATTGATAGATTCTAATGGCTGACATAAGGACTACTACAAATAGTAGTAGTCCTATCAGGCCATAAAGTAAGCTGATATTTTGTTTAACAACCACTAACATAACGACTGCTACGAGTATGACTGTAGGAAATTCATTCCAGAGTCGTAATTGATTACTGGTAATGGAAAAATTTCCTTCTTTTTGTTGTTTGTAAATGTAGTGAAGGGAGAATTGGTATAAGAATAAGGCGACTACAAAAGCTAATTTTAGACTTAACCAAGTAGGTAAACTATTGTAGCCACTTAAGAGCCAGGCGCCGAAAATGAGGGTTAGTATGGCGGATGGCCAAGTGATGCCGTAATGAAGTCGGCTGATCATGATAGAGAATTGTTCAGTAAGAATCGTTTTCTTTGGTTCTTCTTTATCTTGAGCTTCTCTATTGTATACGAATAGTCTTACTAAGTAAAACATGCCGCTAAACCAAGTTACCACAAATATAATGTGTAGTGCTTTTATGTAAAGAAAGGTCATTATCGTTTATTGATAATTTTGTGCATCGCACTTATCCATGTTGGATTTTCGTTTAGGCATGGAATTGGGTGGAGATGATCTCCTCCTGATTCTTCGAATGTTTCTTTTCCTTCCATATTAATTTCCTCCAATGTTTCTAAGCAGTCACTAACAAAGGCAGGGCATACGATCAATAGTTTTTTGATCCCTTTTTTAGGGAGTGTTTGAAGCATATATTCTGTACTTGGTTCTAGCCATTTATTAGGACCTAATCGAGATTGGAAGCAGATGCTGTATTTCTCTTTAGGAATATCTAATTTTTTAGCGACAAGATCGGAAGTGGTTACGACTTGATGCCTATAACAATAGGGGTGTGCCTCTGATTTTTTATTACAACAGTCTTCGACATTTAGGCAATGCTTTTTAGTGATGTCTGATTTTTTGACATGTCTTTCAGGGATGCCATGATAACTAAAAAGAATGTGGTCGTAGTCTTTTTTTAGATGAGGCTCAATACTTTCACTTAAGGCATTTATATAATCTTCATCATCATAAAAAGGATCAATTGTATTTATTTTGAAGGAGTACTGTTTTTGCTTATAATGATTAAGTACATGTTCAACAGCCGTTTCATAGCTACTCATGGCATAATGCGGGTATAGTGGGAATAGTATTAATTCTTCCAGATTAGGATGCTCTTTTTGTATTTGATCCATTACATCAGAGGGCTTAGGAACTGCATATCTCATACACATATAGACAGGCAGATTAGTTTCTTTAGCTAATAATTTGGTGAGTTGTTGGGTATAGTAGATGAGTGGAGAGCCGTTATCTGTCCAAATACTTTTATACTTCTCAGCTGATTTAGGTGCTCTAAAACGAGTGATGATTCCCCTGACCAATAAATATCGTAGGGGGTAAGCGATGTCGATGACTCTTTTATCCATTAGGAATTCGTCTAAGTAGGTTTTGACGTCTTCTACTTTCGTGGAGGATGGAGAGCCTAAATTGATGAGTAGTATTGCTTTATTATTCATGTTGGTAGATTTATTTTTCAAAGGATTTAGCAGCTTTGATAGTTTGTTCTATTTCTTTATTAGTCAATGCCTTGCTGATGAACCAAGTTTCATAAGCTGAAGGTGGCAAATAAACACCATTATTGAGCATGTGATGAAAGAATTTTTTAAAGCGATCAATATCACAGTTTTGGGCAGTTTCAAAATCGACTACTGCATGTTCTGCGAAGTGTATACTCATCATACTTCCTTCTTGGTTAATAGTATGGGGGATGCCTTTTTTGGTGAGTATAGTAGCCATTTCAGTTTTGATTGTTTGAGTAGTCTTAGCGATATTTTTATAAATTTCTGTCTGATTTTTTAGCATACTCAAAGTTGCAAAGCCAGCCGCTACTGCTAATGGATTTCCACTTAATGTCCCAGCTTGATAGACTTGGCCAAGTGGGGCGATGTGTTCCATGATTTCTCGTTTGCCTCCAAATGCTCCTATAGGCATTCCTCCACCAATCACTTTTCCGTAGGTTACTAGGTCAGCTTCTATATTATATAATTCTTGAACACCACCTGGAGCTAATCTAAAACCCGTCATAACTTCATCAAAAATTAATAAGGCATTATGTTCATCACATAATTTCCTTAGTCCTTCTAAAAAACCTTTTTTCGGAGGAATACAGCCCATATTTCCTGCTACAGGTTCTATGATAATGGCTGCCATATCATCTGCGTTTTCTGCCATTATTTTGCTTACCTCCTCTAAATCATTAAAAGGAGCAATGAGAGTATCTTGTGCTGCGCCCTTGGTGACTCCTGGCACATTTTGGATATTAAAGGTAGCTAAACCACTACCTGCTTTTACTAAGAAAGCATCTGCATGACCATGATAGCAACCTTCAAATTTGATGAATTTATTTTTTTTAGTGTAACCTCTTGCTAGTCGGATAGCGCTCATGCAAGCTTCGGTACCACTACACACCAGTCTGACTAAATCTACTTTGGTGATTTCGCAGATTAATTCGGCAATATTGATTTCGTCAAGTGTAGGCGTTCCAAAACTAATAGCATCTTCTACTTTTTCTTTAATTGCTTGGATGACATCATCATGGCCATGCCCTAATATCATAGGCCCCCAGGAGTTAATATAATCTATATAGGCGTTATGATCGAAATCATATAAATAAGCACCTTTGGCTTTTTGTATAAATATAGGATCTCCACCTACACTTTTAAAGGCTCGGACAGGGGAGTTGACACCTCCAGGAATATATTTATTAGCTTTTACAAAAAGCGATGTACTAGTAGTTCTATTATTTGTATTCATTTGATTATTTATCGAATTAATTGGGCTATATCTTTAGCGTAATAGGTCGCAATAAGATTGGCTCCTGCTCTTTTGATGGAAGTAAATATTTCCATAATTGCTTGTTCTTCGTTTATCCATCCTTTTTCGGCCGCAGCTTTAATCATGGCATATTCCCCACTTACATGATAAGCGCTAATAGGAATATTCACTATTTTGCTGACATCTCGGATAATATCTAAATAAGATAATGCTGGCTTGATCATGACAATATCAGCTCCCTCTTCCACATCTAAAAGTATCTCTCTTAAGGCGGCCTTTTTATTAGCTGGATTCATTTGATAAGTCTTCTTGTCTCCGAAACCTGGGCTTGAATCTAAAGCATCTCTAAAAGGGCCGTAAAAGCAAGAGGCATATTTGGCACTATAGCTCATGATCCCAGTATCAGTGTGTCCATTATTTTCTAATGCATTTCTGATCGCTAATATTCTACCATCCATCATATCGCTTGGTGCTACCATGTCTACACCTGCTTCGGCATGAGAGAGAGCCATTTCGCTTAATACCTTAACACTTTCATCATTGACTATTTTATTGTTTTTGACTAAGCCGTCATGCCCGTGAATAGAGTAAGGATCTAATGCTACATCAGACATGATGCAGATCTCTGGAACAGCCTCTTTAATAGCCCTAATACTTCTCTGCATCAGACCATCTGAATTATAAGCCTCACTCGCTTGCTCATTTTTTAGTTCATTGGGGCATTTAGCGAAAAGCAATACCGATTGTATGCCTAATTCATATAATTCCTTCACCTCAATGATCGTCAAATCAATACTTCTTCTGAAGTAGCCTTTTAAAGAAGGAATAGCTTCGCTAATTCCTTTGCCTTCTACAATAAAAAGAGGTGCGATGAAGTCATAAGGTGTTAGTATGGTTTCCTGAACCATATTTCTCATAGCTTTAGAGGCTCTTAGTATTCTTGGTCTTTGAATCATTTTATTTATTTATACCCAGTTTTTAGGTGATTTTAAAACTTGTATCAGTTTAGCTTCCTCAGAACCTGTTTCAGCTATATGATTGTATTCCCATCTTACGCTTGGAGGGAGGCTCATTAAGATAGATTCAATTCTTCCATTGGTTTTTAAGCCGAAAAGGGTGCCCTTATCATGAATGAGATTGAATTCAACATATCGCCCTCTTCGGATCTCTTGCCAATTTTTGTGATTTGAATCATAAGGCATATACTTCCTTTTTTGCATGATAGGAAGGTAGCCATTTAAGAATTTTTCGCCAGCCTTTTTTACGAAATCAAAGAATAAACTTGTTGGGTGTTTTTCATTGGTTTTTAAATAATCGAAAAAAAGGCCCCCTATACCTCTGGCTTCAGCTCTGTGATGATTGTAAAAATATTGATCACAAGCAGTTTTGTATTTAGGAAAAAAATCTAAATCGAATTGATCGCAAATGTTTTTGTTGACTTGGTGAAAATGAATGGCATCTTCATCGAATAAGTAATAAGGGGTTAAGTCTGATCCTCCTCCAAACCACTGATCCACTATTTCTTCTTGTTCGTTAAATAATTCAAAATAGCGGTAATTAGCATGTACTGTTGGTACAAAAGGATTAATTGGGTGAATAACTAAAGAGAGTCCACAAGCAAAAAAACGACTGTGGTTTACACCTAATTTTTTTTGCATGATCTCTGGTAAATTTCCATGAACAACAGAAGTATTAACACCTCCTTTTTCAATGACTGCTCCATTGCTAATGATACGTGTTTTACCGCCGCCCCCTCCAGGTCTTTCCCATTTGTCTTCGATGAATTTTACTTTCCCGTCTTCTAATTCAAAGGCTTTACATATTTTATCCTGTAAAGTGTGAATGAATTCGATAAAATCCTTTTGATAACTTCTCATAGTTTTAGGCATTATAACTTTTGACAGCATCGACAAATGCCTTAGCATGATCTACAGGAATGTTTGGTAAGATTCCATGTCCTAAATTAGCGATGTATTTTTGTGTCCCAAAAGCATCTAACATCTCATGAGTTGCTTTAGTGATCTCTGGAATAGGCATCAGTAACTTATTGGGATCAAAATTTCCTTGCAGTGTGATATTGTTACTAGTTATCTTTCTTGCAATTGCTGGTGTTAAGCACCAGTCGATACCAATTGCCGAAGCACTTCCTTTGCTTAAGTCTTCTAATGCGTACCAGCTTCCTTTAGGAAATAAAATGACAGGAGCATATGAGCTTAGTTCATTAGCAATCTTTTCCATATACGGTTGAGAGAATATTTTAAAGTCAGCAGGAGAAAGCAAACCACTCCAACTATCAAAAACCTGAATAACATCGGCTCCAGCTTCCACTTGTTTTTTGAGATAAGCTATAGTAGAATCAGTGATGATGTTTAATAACTGAGCTGCTAAGCCAGGCTTTGAAAAACAAAACTGTTTGGCTTTGTCAAAGGTTTTACTTCCTTTACCCTGTATCATATAGCATAGTATGGTGAATGGAGCGCCAGCAAATCCAATTAAGGGGGCTCTATTATTGAGTCCTTGTTTAGTTAATTTAATGGCATCATAAACGTGTTCTAACTTCTCTGCGGCTTCAGCAGGACTGGCTAAATTGAGAATGTCTTGCTGATTTTCAATTGTTTTAGGTAGAAATGGCCCCATCTTTTCTATCAATTGAACCTCTAGTCCTAAAGCCTTTGGAATAACTAATATATCAGAGAATAGAATGGCTGCATCTACCCCTATAATGTCGATTGGTTGTAAAGTGATTTCACAAGCCAATTCAGGAGTTTCCACACGAGTGAAAAAATCATATTTTCGACGTATAACCATGTATTCAGGAAGGTATCTTCCTGCTTGTCTCATCATCCATACAGGAGGACGTTCTACTTGTTCGCCTTTCAAAGCTTTTAATAATAAATGTTCTGTCATTGGTAAAAATTAATTACTTGTTCTACTGTACTATTAATACTTGCCTCCTTTGGGTGTTGCACATTTAGATAGCCTAATTGCTTAGCATAATTACTTGTTGTAGGGCCAATACAAAAAATAGGTAAATCTATAGCTATTGTATTGTTTAGCAAAAAGGCATCTAATTGAGAAGGGCTAAAAATCATTAGTCCTTCATAACCTCTTTCTATTTTGTGTGCGATTATTTTTTTTTGATATACTTCTAAAGCATTAACAATGATGTTGTTTGATACGGTAATTTGATAGAGTTCTTTACGCCTCATTTGTGTAGTGCAGTGTAGCAAGCTTAAAACCCTTTTTTTAATGATTTTATTAGCTAATGCTTTACCCGAAGGCGCCAATCCAATTAGATTAAATTGAGCTTCCAATGCTTTTTGGGCTGTTTTTCCATCAATAGCATAACAATCCTTTTGAATTAGATTTATTTCAAAAGTGCATATATTTTTTACAACAGCATTGACTGCATTAGCACTAGTGAAAATTAAAGGATTCTTATTGTCTCGCAGTTTAGTAGCAATCTCATTATTGACAGTAGATTCGATCGATAAAAAATCCAAATCAATAATTTCTAAGTTGTATAGAGCTGCTTTGTTTTTAGTTTTAGAATTGATTTTTTTTGTACAAATGATACGTTTTTTACTCATTTGATAGCTTCATTTTTTTGAATTTTCTC
>JAHDDN010000307.1 GCA_020629335.1 Chitinophagales bacterium
CCCTTATCACCTTCTATTTCTACGCCTATTTTGGCGATTTCTTTTTTTAATAATTCATATACCTCTTCGGTAATGTTCTTGTAACTTAATTTCATTTTTTCTTAGTTTAAAATGTACTATAATGTGTGTGCTTTCTGGTTTATTGGAAAATATACCTTAGAAATGTGCCATATTCTTGAGCTTCGTCTTGAAGTAATACTGCAATTTTTTGTTTCATTTGATCACTTGTTAATCCTAGTTTAGTTAATTAATTTCTTAAAGCAGTTAGTGCTATTTTCCTTGCTTCTGCTAATCTATTATTGTCGCCATTTAAATTTAAAAGGCTAATAGTATAATTTTCTTTGGCTTTATCTTTTTCAGCCGCAGAAATCACGCCATCCCTATCAAATTTAAAATGTTCTGATATATCAGTGATTAAAGTTGGGTCCAAAAATAGATTGGCATCATATTCATTATCTTTTTTATGCCCACAAATATGCTTTGTTGCAAGATCCGAAGCATGATTACAGTGATTTCCTTGACAAGAAACCAAAAGATTAGAGTACACAAAGGTTAAGTCAGGAAATACACTTTTAGGTTTAATATGCTCTACATATGATTCGTTTGAATCAGCACTAATTCTTTTTTCACAATAACAGCATAAGTTGTATTGTTCATTATCTAAAATATGCTTTCTTAATTTCTTTTTTCCTGTTTTATAATCATCCCAATCAGTCAATCCTTGAGTAGCAGTTGTAAAAAATGCTGGTTCATCAGTTCCTTTTTTTATATACTTCATACTACTTACTATCCTTTCAATTTTTCAAAAAACTCAATCTCTTGAAAGAAAGAAGAACCTTCACTTTCGTATTCTAAAATTTTCTCCTTTAGTATTTGCCCTTCTTCAGTATCTTGTTTACCATTTTCTACCAAGCTACGATATTCATTATGTAAAGCTGATAATTCCTTAGGCAAATAGTCCGCTCCCATGATGGTTTTAATAATAGTATTCAAATCCGCATCTAAAAAAGATTGGGTATACTGCTTGGCATAAGAATTCTTATTTTCATTAGCAGTTAAAACCACTAAGTTCTTATATAATGCCGAACTAATAATTTGTGGGGAATGAGTCGCTAATAAAAATTGAGTATTTCTTGCCCAACTTTCTAGCTCATCAGATATTTCATACTGCCATGTAGGGTGCAAACTAATATCAATTTCATCCATCAAGACCAAGGAAGGCTTATTCATCAATCTTCTCAACCAAATAAATATGCTCAATTTTTTCAACTCTCCATGACTTAAGTCTTCAGGATAGAGTTCTTCGCCGCCATTTTTAAAGACTACTTTTGTCATTTTCTTATCTACCTCTATTTCTTTTCCTTGTAGAAATTCTCTAAGTTCTTCTTTAGTATTTTTAAAACTATCGCCATATTCCCCTGTTTCAATAGCATTTTCAAAATCACGATCTCTGGCCCGCTTGAAAGCATCAATAATCAATTCATTGGCAGCAAATTCATAAGTAAAGAATCCAGGCAGAAGTTTTCGGTAGTCTTCCGTATGAACATCATAACTATTATATGTTTCTGTAGCATTAACTCCTTTAAATAAGCTTCTTGTTTGTTCTTTATCAAAGAATTGGAATACTTGGGTTTTCGGGGCGGCTAAGTATATGCTGTTGGAGATTTCGGTTAAGGTTTCAATTGAAACATTTGATCTATAAATTAATACTTGTTTATCATTATTAAAATGATCAATATAATTTAACTTATCTTCTGAAAGTGAAGTATTCAAATGTTTAATAGCATTGGCTAAAATTTCTAAGCGATCATATTCAAAGGATTCAAAACTATTCGGAAAATCAAGTTGATCTAAAACCTTATTTAACAAATCATAATTCGAAGTGGATTCATCGATAATTTCGTAAATAGATTTTCTTTTCATTTCTCTAAAAAGTCCCCTTAGTTGATTGACATATAGATTCTGTCCTTTTTTTTCATTAAAACTAAATAAATCGATATCTTTATCTCTTAAGGATTGAAGTCTAGAAATTTCTGATCCTATCTCTTTTAAATTTAGTAAGAACTCGAACTTATAGTCTTGATTCTTATTATTGTAAATAAAAAGATCGATATTAACTTTTTTTCCTTTAAAGCTTAATTCAAAAGATGCTAAATCCATTTTATCATCAACTATTGGTACTCTATCTAATAGATTCTGAACAATATGCTTTCGTTCTTCTACAAACGAACAATGAAGCATCACAAAGATAAACTGCAATAAGGTACTTTTACCTCCTCCATTTATGCTGGCGATGGGGTAAGTACGATGTTTGGGATTATGTTCATAATTAATCTCTACTCCTTCTAATACTTTGAATTTATTGATTTTGACTTTCTTTAGAAACATCTTTTCATTTTGGGGTAAATATACCAATTTTTCTTTAATCTATATGATGGCTTAGTTCTCCGTTATGTTCTCATTAAATCTTGAAGCCCTTAATCCAGCTTTGGAGGCATGATATTAATGGTAAAAATGATTATTGCCGATAATTTTAGCCTCCCAAATCCTTGAATTTTATCGTAATAGATCCCTGTGCGCTGACGCGCTCGGGATGACAAATTGTTGAGGCTGCGAATATTTTAGTTGTTATTCCGATTAATATTTATCACATTATTGCCGCAGCAATTTTTGTATTTTTCTCCACTTCCGCAAGGACAAGGCTCATTACGACTGACTTTCTTTTTTTGTTTAATAGTATCTTTCAACTTGCTATTATAGGATTTGGGAGCTTTTGCATAAACCGCTTTCATCATATTAACTCTGTGCTGAATCTTCTTCACAAATGGATGATACTCAAATAAAAAATCTGATATTATTTTATTATAACGACTTGAGGTCATTTCAGCGGTAGCATAATTATATTCCAATATTTCAACTTTCTTGTCGTTTTTTAGTAAGTTAAATTTAACGATGGTGCAATCACAGTCAGACTTTTTACAATAAATATCTTCCAGCGTATATTCATCTACCCCATCCGAAATACTGATATATGGAATTCCAGCAAATATATCAATTATATTGACAAATGGCTCCTCCTCTTTAAGCAATTCTTCATCTAAGGTAAATCCCCACTCATCTAAGTCATATTCTCCAAACTCAATGTAATTTCCTTTAATTATTTCACTTGAAAGATATAAAAGCTCCCAATCATCTTCATTTAGACCTTTAGTTAAAAAGTCAATTAAATCATTGGCTTTCTTTCTTAGAAAAGGGGAAGTGTTTGAGTCTAAATCAAACATTAAATCTTGTTCCCTATTATCTAACATTATTTTAACAGACTCTGTATTAGGATCATCTTTTTCAGATCGTATCTCTAAATCAACTATAGCGCAATTACAATATGGATCTTTGCAAAAGTCGATTTCAATAGTATGCTCTTTTTCATCCTTAGTGAAACCTAAAATAAAAGATTCTTCATTTGTGACTCTAAGCATAAAGATTTTTTTAGCAAGAAACGGAATAATTACGAATTTTCAACAAATTCATCCTTATTCCGTTCATGATTCCTTATTAATCGCTGCTATTTAGCTGCTACTTCATAGGCTTTATCATCTATGATCATTTTGGCGATGATTTCACACATGATTTCTGAAGTACCTCCGCCAATAGTACCTAAGCGCGCATCTCTCATAAATCGAGCCATAGGATAATCTTCCATAAAGCCATACCCACCAAACATTTGAAGACATTGATAGGCTACCTTATCTGCTAATTGAGTACCTAAAAGCTTTGCCATAGAGGCTTCTTTTACTAAATAATCGCCATCTTCTAATCGCTGACAAAGATTATAGGTAAACTGCTTGTTCATTTCAATCTCAGAGGCCATCTGGGCTATTCGATGACGCAGTACTTGGAATTTATTAATCGGGCGACCAAAGGCTGACCTTTCACTCATGTATTGTAAAGTTAAGCCTAAGGCGTACTCACAGCTTGCATAAGAATATATCGCCATAAATAGACGCTCCAGTACGAAATGCTGCATAATATAGAAAAAGCCCATTTTCTCTTGTCCCAATAAATTTTCTACTGGTACCTTAACATTATCAAAAGCTATTTCGCCAGTATCGGAGGCTCGCCAGCCTAATTTGTCTAACTTAGTAGCACTCAATCCTTCACTTTCTCGATCAATGATAAGCATACTAATCGCTTTATCTTCTGGGTCAGCACTGGTCTTTACCGCTGTTACTAAGAAGTCGCTTAATACCCCATTAGAGATAAAGGTCTTAGAACCATTTACAACATAGTGATCGCCTTCTTTGATAGCCGTTGTTCGAATGCCTTGTACATCCGATCCTGCAAAGGGCTCTGTAATCGCCAAGCAGCCCACTTTTTCACCATTAATGCCTGGGACTAAGTATTTGAGTTTTTGCTCATGATTAGCTTGCGCTCCTAAGTGAGTCATAGCTAAATATGGATGAGATCCAATAGAAGAGATAAAACCACCAGAGTTGAGGCGTGCAACTTCTTCAGTCAAAATGACCGTATACCAGAAATCAACATTCATCCCTCCATATTCTTCTGATTGAGCGAGTCCAAAGTAGCCCATTTCGCCAAATTTGCGATAGATGTCTCTTGGTAATTCTCCTGCTTCTTCCCATTCGTCTATATAAGGACGAACTTCTCTATCTAAAAAATCTCTTACTGTTTGACGGAAGAGATCGTGTTCTTCTGTAAAATAATATGATTGCATTAGTTTTTATTTATTCTAATGGTTCAATTTATAAGTTTCTGACAGTTAAGTTCTAGGATTTTTGCGATTATACAAGGCATTTTTGAGGCCCATAGCAGGGCTACGAAACGAAAAAATAACGAAGTAGAATCGTAAAAAGATAAAACTTGGGCTGTCAAGGACTAATAAATTAAACCACTAATTAAGAGAATAGGGTTTGTAATTTCATGGCAACGCCCATGTCGCCTTTGATTTTCATTTTACCACTCATGAAGGCAGCCATTGGATTGAGTTCGCCTTTTAATAGAGATGTGAAATCCGATAAGGAGAGATCAACGGTACATTCAGCATCTTTGTCTTCAGCTAAGACGACATTCTTTTCCCCTTTACCATCAATGAATAATTGCTCATCTCCGAAGTTGAATTTAATGGTGTTTCCTATTGGATCAGCACTCCCTGCACGATCTTGAATTTTGCTGAGTATTTTTTCCAGATTGGCACCATTTCCATTACTCCCATTTGAAGCTGCTTTGGGAGCGCCATTTGTAGATGCTTTATGTACTTTGGCTTTAGGTTTTGGAACGCTAGTACTAGCATTGCTTGCTTCACTATAAGAGACATCATCAATGACCATTTTAGAAATAATTTCTCGCATAATTTCAGAGGTACCACCGCCAATGGTTCCAACTCTACTGTCTCTAAACATTCGGGCAACTTTATACTCTTCCATGAATCCATATCCGCCAAAGAATTGTATACACTGATAAGCCACTTTATCACATAGTTCGGTTCCTAATAACTTTGCCATTGAGCTTTCTTTTACTGCATATTGCCCATCATTATGGAGGCGGCAACAGTAAAGAACAAACTGCTTCATGGCTTCTACTTCGGAAGCCAATTGAGCCATTCGGTGACGAAGCACTTGGAATTTATTAATAGTTCGGCCAAAGGCTTTGCGCTCTGACATATATTGAAGGGTATATTCTAATGCTGCTTCACAGCTTGCATAAGCACTCACTCCTGCTATTAAACGCTCCAGTTGAAGACCGCCCATAAGGAAGTAAAAGCCTTGTCCTTCTGCACCTACTAAATTTTCTACTGGTACTTTTACTTCATCAAAAGCTAATTCTGCTGTATCTGAACTATGCCATCCTAATTTCTTCAATTTGGTAGCTGAAACCCCTTCTGCATTTCGATCTATCACCAGTAAGCTAACTCCAGCAGCTCCTGCCTTGGGATCTGTTTTAACTACCGTAACAATAAAGTCGCCATAAACCCCATTAGTAATAAAGGTTTTTGAACCATTGACGATATAGTGATCACCATCTTTGATCGCTGTTGTTTGTATATTAGCTACGTCTGATCCTGCTCCTGGCTCAGAGATACCAATACTACTAATTAATTCTCCAGAAATAATACCTGGTAGGTATTTTTCTTTCAAACGATCAGAGCCATATTTTTGAAGGTAAGTACAAGACATATATTGCACGACCAATTGAGTAATAGTGAATCCACCTGAAAACATTTTAGAAATTTCTTCAGCGAATACTACATCATAGAAAAAATCTAAATTTGAACCGCCGTATTCTTCTGGATAACCTAAGCCTAAAAAGCCCATATCGCCCATTTTTTTCCAAATTTCTTTGGGAGTTCTTCTATTGGCTTCCCATTCGTCTATGTTGGGGAGGACTTCTTTGTGGAGGAAGGTGCGGAGACTTTCTCTGAATAATTCGTGTTCTTCTGTGAAATAATATGATTTCATTGTTTTTATTTTTTGTTTTTTAAATTTTGAGATTTTTCCAATTTTTCCACCCCCGCC
>JAHDDN010000308.1 GCA_020629335.1 Chitinophagales bacterium
ATATAAAAAGTATATAAAAATATGAGTTTAGAATCAAAGTTACAAGACAGAATAGATGAGAAGATCTTAAACGAAAGACGCATCTTTTTGTGGGGCCAAGTAGATGATCGTTCAGCCAAGCATGTGATTGATCGCCTAATGTATTTGGACCTAGATAGTAATGATGAAATCCAATTGATTATAAATAGCCCTGGAGGATATGTTACTTCAGGTTTTGCAATATATGACACGATTAAAGCTATTAAGAGTCCTGTTTCAACCATTTGTACAGGTTTCGCAGCTTCTATGGGGTCAATTTTGCTATCAGTAGGAGAGAAAGGTCGTCGTTTTATCTATCCAAACGCCAGAGTGATGATTCACCAGCCAAGTGGAGGTGCACAAGGTCAAGCTTCTAATATTGAAATTCAAGCGCAGCAATTACAAAATATTAAAGACTTAAGCGCTCGTATCTTAGCCGATAATTGCGGTCAATCTTATGATAAAGTCCTGAGTGATTTCAATCGTGATTACTGGATGAATGCTGACGAATCTGTAAGCTATGGTATCGTAGACGGTATTTTAAATAAATAAGCGTAAAATTACACATTAGCACTCGCTAATTAAAAACGCCAAATTTATTGAATTTTCCCAATTTGAGTTTTTGTCTGTCAGTATTTAGTAAAAATTACTAAATCTGCTTTTAAATAGATATTTCAAATTGCCGAAATACTATAAATTTGGCGTTTTTTCGTTATTGTCTTTCCCTCCTTTGTAATATCAATTATTTTAAGCCTTCCTTTTGCCTTTTCTTTGTCCTATCAGTTTTTCGAAAAACAATTTTACTTTAAATTAAGCATTTGGGGCTTCCCCTTTCTAATATTTCATTCGACCGTAGGGGCGCTACCTATGTGTGCGCCCTCGAATGAAATATTAGAAAGGGTCGGGCTGTCCGCTCTTATGGGGCTATGCTACTCCTACTACGCTAAGTGCTGCTTGTCTGCTAAAGCCAGCCATCGCATCACTAAGCTACGTAAGTCGCAGCATAGACGCCCCATACCGCTACCATCCCTAAGCCGATTGAGTCAGGAAGATAAAACCCAAGCATGAAAATTCGATAATTGTTAATATGATAAATATTCTTATGTGTGCCTTGTTAAAAATGTCAAGTAGGAGCATTTTTAGAGGAATTGGCTAATCTATGTATTATAAAAATACTATTAAACTAATATAAAATTCCTATTTTACGCCTACAATTTAATAATCTAAAATACATAAGTAGTTGAAGGTAATTATTCGTGCATTCTTGATGAGCTTATTTTTAGCTTAGACAAGGCGGTTTTCGCCAGTAATAGCAGAGCTATTGCTAAGAAAAGCAACGCAGTATAAGCTAAAAAAAGGCCATCAGAACTGCCGAAATAATTAACTTTAGCTACTTAAAGAGTCAGTATTTCTTTTTCGCAATTTCAAACTGAGTCTTTATTCTAAAACAAAAACCAGAGAGGTTATGGTAAAGTATTTAATAACATTAGGGATAGCAATGATGTCATTCGTGGCTATAGCTGCCCAAAATGGAAGTGTAAGTGGAGTTGTTAAGGATCAATCAGACCCTCTACCATTTGCAAACGTAGCCGTGGATGTAAACGGTGAAACAACAGGGGTTCAAACGGACTTTGATGGTAAATATAAGATAGAGTTACCAGCAGGTACCCACATTTTAAATATTACCTATGTGGGCTATGAGCCAAAGCAACAAGAGATAACACTCACTGCTGGACAAAACTTAGTCATGGACTTGGAGATGTCAAAGGGAGTAATGATGAAGGAAGTTGTTTTAACGGCAGGTAAATTTGAGCAAGAAAGGGGAGAGGTGACCGTCTCTATGGAAGTGATTAAGCCAGATTTTATAGAAAATGCCAATACACCAGAGATAGATAAAGCAATAGAAAAGGTGCCTGGTGTAGATGTGATAGATGGCCAAGCCAATATTCGTGGTGGTAGTGGCTATTCTTATGGTGCTGGAAGCCGGGTGATGTTACTCATGGATGGACTACCAGTACTAACAGCAGATTCAGGTTTTCCTAATTGGGATTTCTTGCCTGTTGAAAACATTGGCCAGGTGGAAATTATAAAAGGAGCTTCTTCAGCGCTTTATGGTTCTTCTGCCATGAACGGAGTAGTCAACTTAAGAACGGCCTACGCCACATCTAAGCCAGTAACTAAAGTTTCATTGTTTGGAGGAATTACAGGAAATCCTAAAGATGCAGAAACAGGTATTTACCAATATTTAGGTACATCGGGAGATACCTTAGGTTATAGTAGTGATCCTGAAAGACCTTCTGGTATTGCAGATAGTGTAGCCTATAATAAAAACTGGTGGGATGGAGAAAGACCTCCACATGAGGCTGGATTTACCTTTGCGCATCGTCAAAGATTTGGTAATCTAGATGTTGTTTTGGGTTCCAATTTATATACTAGGAAATCTTGGAGAGAAACAAGCTATTCGAGAAGAGCTCGTTTGAATGTCAATTTGCGCTACAAGGTTCCTAATTCTGGCTTCACAGTAGGTATCAATACAAATGGGATGTTAAATAGAAGTGGTTCCTTCCTAATTTGGAATGGTAATGGCCCAGATGCTTACCGATTATGGACTGCCTTAGATCCAATCAACAATAAAGGTACTAAGATAACGGTAGATCCATTTATTGAGTATTTTGATGAATCTCGTAAAATGACCCATAAGTTACTGACGAGATACTTCAAAAATAACAATGAAACAGATACAGGACAAAGTACTAATACTGACTATTACTATGGAGAATATCAATTACAAAAAAGATTTGATAATGAATTGATGGCTACAGCAGGTATTGCAGCTAGCTCAGCTTTATCTGATGCAGAATTATATCAAAATGGTGGTCAATATAAAGCAAATAATATCGCAGGATTCTTACAATTAGATAAGAAGTTTTTTGATAAATTAAACTTATCGTTTGGAGTTCGATACGAACAAAACACGATTGGACAAAGAGGAGATGTGGCAAATGATAGTTTGGCTATCTCAGAAGGTAAGCCTGTATTTAGAGCAGGGGCCAACTATAAGTTGGCTGAGTACACTTTCATAAGAGCGTCATTTGGACAAGCTTATCGTTTCCCAACGATTGCAGAAAAGTTTGTTAGAACAGATTTAGGTTCTACCAATGTATCTGGAGTAGATGTTCCATTAGGAATTTTCCCGAATCCTTATTTGACTTCTGAAACAGGTTGGAGTGGTGAAATTGGTATTCAACAAGGTTTACAAATATCAGATTGGCAAGGATTTATTGATATTGCAGGCTTTATCAATGAGTATAATAATATGATGGAGTTTACCTTTGGAGTAGGAGAGGCATTAGCCCCTATTATCCAGAATGGTATTCCAGCCTTAGGAATAGATCCCATTTGGCCTGAATTAGATACGGTGGTTGTATTTATTCCAGAAGGCACTTCGGCTGGTTTCCAATCTATTAATATCGGTGATACTCGTATTTTAGGATTAGACGTTTCTTTAGCAGGTAAAGGTGATTTATTCGGTATGCCTACAACGGTATTAATGGGTTATACACACACTATTCCTAAATTCCAAAACTTCGGAAGAATAGAGCGTATGCTTTCCTCTTCTACTAATAATGTATTGAAGTACAGATTCAGAAATACTGTTAAAGCTGATATCGAAACTCGTTTGATGAGTTGGTTATCAGCAGGTGTATCGGTTCGTTACTATAGTTTTATGGAGGCTATTGATGAAGCCTTTAATAGATTCTTACCAGGTCTGACAGAGTTTAGAGATGCCAATAATTCTGGCACAACTGTTTTTGATGCTCGTATATCTTATGTATATAAAGACAATACAAAATTAGCTTTCTTAGTAAAGAATGCTTTGAATCAAGAATATAGCTTGCGTCCAGCATTGATAGATCAACCTATCAGCTTTACGGTAAGGTTGAGCCATGATTTTTAATTAAGTGGTTCAGTTTATAAGTTTCTGACAGTTAAGTTGTAGTATTTTTGCGATTATACAAGGCATTTTTGAGGTACATAGCAGCGCTACGGAGCGAAAAAATAACGAAGTAGAATCGTAAAAAGACAAAACTTGGGCTGTCAAGGACTTATAAATTGAGCCACAAGGAACATAAAACCTATTTAGTAAATTCCATGCTAAATATTAGGGCGAATCTCAGAAATGAGATTCGCCCTTTTTTTTGGAAAATCTAAATTTATTGTTTTAGTATTCCTTTATTCCATAATAATGGCGTAATTTTAGCCCGCAACGGAAAAGGCGATTAACTCGTCTATTGTAACAATATTGCATTAATTAATAGAGTTTAAAATGGGTTTGAAAGTTGGAGCTGCCAAAAAGGATATCACTGTTTATGAGATTGGCAAAGGAATGATGGGCTATGGGATGCATTTTCAGAAGGTAGAAGGAGTTTCAGAACCACTATCAGTTAGAGCTTTTGTTTTTGAAAGTGGGGGAGAGCGTTTTGTATGGGTGAATGCGGAGATATGCTTTTATACGCTTGCCTTAAAAGATGCCATTAATAAAAAATTAGCAGTCGATTATCCTGAATTGGGTCTTAGAGATGATAATTTGATGTTGACTGCGCAGCATACTCATAGTGCGACAGCAGGCTTATCTCATTATTTACTATATAATCTGGTAGTACCAGGCTTTCAAAAGTCGATCTTTGATAAAGCAGTCAAACAAACGGTAGAGGTGATAGTCGAAGCCATTAGTAATTTGAAAGAAGCTGATTTACACTATGCCAGCGGAGTCTTTGATGATAACTTACCAGTAGCCTTTAATCGTTCGATTAATGCTTATAATAGAAATCCTGAAGTAGAAAAATTAGCTGCCCACGACTGGCACTTAGCGGTGGATAGAGAGATGAAGTTATTGCGAATTGATGGGCAGGATGGCCAAAAGATAGGTGCTATGAATTGGTTTGGTGTACATACAACCAGTATTTCAAATGATAATAAACTCATCCATTTTGATAATAAGGGTTATGCCGCTCAATATATGGAGAAAGCCATAGCGAAAGGAGCGAATAAAGACTTTTTAAGCGCCTTTGCCCAAGATACAGCAGGGGATGTCACCCCTAATTATATATGGGATGCTAAAAAGAATTGGACCAGAGGAAAATTTAAAGACGATTTCGAAAGTGCAGCTTTTAATGGATTCCTACAGTATGAAAAAGCGATGGAGCTTTACAAGAAGGCCAAGCGAAGAAAAGCCTTGGAGGTAGACTCTATAGATAGCGCCTTGATGTATGTTGATTTTTCGAAAGTAGAAGTAGATCCTGAGTTTGCCAATGGTTTAGCTGGTCAATTTACTTCAGACGCTGTTCATGGTGTTAGCTTTTTAACTGGTACAAAAGAGGGGCCAGGAGCTCCTGCTCCATTAGGAACTGCCTTAAAAGCTATGTCCAATGCTGTGAAAGTCTACGAGCAAAATATAGCGGGCTTCATGAATAAGCAGCTTAAAACTGCCATTCAACGTAAGTACAAGGCTCAATCGCCTAAAGATATTGCGGTAGAATCTGGAATAGGCAAATTAATGGGGACAGATCGTTTGAAAGATTTGAGTATTCCAGGTGGGATTGATCCTGGGATTGAAAACTTAAAGAAATTAGATAGCTTAGGTTATACTAAGCGAGTGCCGTGGGTGCCTCATATCGTACCGATACAATTGGTTGTCATGGGTAATTTGGCTTTTGCAGGCTTGGCTTCTGAAATTACTACTATTGCAGGCAGGAGATTGAGAAATACCCTTCAAAAGATATTAGCTGAAAGGGGAGTAGAGCAAGTGATTATTTGCTCTTATGCCAATGGCTACAATGGCTATGTTACTACTTATGAAGAGTACCAAGAACAGGCTTATGAGGGAGGACATACGGTTTATGGTAAATGGACATTAGCAGCCTATCAATCAAAATTCAAAGTATTAGCTAAGCAATTATTAAAGCCTAAGGAAGAACGTGATTATGATCAAGTGACGAAGGCGGTGATTTTTGCTGAAGAGGAAATATGGTATGGGGATTAACTTTGAACAATGAATGATGAACTATGAAAAGTTTATTGTTGTTACCCCTCTGCCCTGCGGGCATCTCCCCTGTGAGGGGAGAAGGCTTAGGGATGGAAGTGGTATGTGGCGTATATGCTGCGACTTACGGAACTTAGGCACGCGCAGGCTCCAATAAGAGACAAGCGGGCCTTAGTGTAGTAGGAGCAGCATAGCCACATAAGAGCGGACAGCCCGACTGCTGCGCTTCGCTTGCAATGAGTAATGCATAATGATGAATGATAAATGTTGGGCTTGTACGATGCACTTCGCCTTTACGTGCGCAGTAGGAAGCTCCAAAAAATAAAACTATAAATAAAAATTATGAAATATTTAATTCAGGCTTTAGCTACTTTAATGTTATTGATTAGTGTTAGTATGCTACAGAGTTGTTTGAAAAAAGGAGAGGA
>JAHDDN010000309.1 GCA_020629335.1 Chitinophagales bacterium
ATAAAATACTTGTATTTTAGGGGTGCAATAAACCCTTTATATGTCTTTAATACACTCCAAAAGTCGCTTGGAATCTTTTAGCGACTCTGTTTTTGCTTTTGCTGCCACTTTATTAGTGGTGTCTTTAGAGGTGCCTGATAATTTTGCATTACTCAAGGAGCAGTTGAGTGGATTTTATAGCTTTGGATTGAGCTTTTTGGCTTTGGTACTGATTTGGCGAGTCCATTATAATTTTTTCAGACGCATTGAGCAGGTTAATAATTGGATCATTGGTTTGAATATGTGCTTGCTTTTTACGATCTTGTATTTTGTGTATCCACTCAAATTTTTAACGAGCCTACCTATTGGTAAATCACCTTTATATTTTGATGATTTGGCGATATTATTTCAATTATACAGCCTTGGTTTCACTCTTATTTTTGTTTGTATTGCTGCGATGTATTGGGCAGCGGCTCGTATGGATATCCATCAAAATGTAGGACGAATGTTGGGATTTTATAAGCGGCACTTCTATATTTTTATCTTTGTAGGAATTCTCTCTATAACTTTAGCTTTTCTTAAAGTTGGTATCCCTTATGGTGTGCCTGGATTTGCTTATCCTTTACTGGGGCCATTATGCTTCTGGCATGGAAAGGTTTATGAAAAAGATCTGATGTAAGATGTCTAAATTATTCCAATTTTTATTTGATTTTTTCACCAATCGAAAAGGCTTATTGGCTTTAGTGCTAATGAGTATTCTGGGTATTGCTATTGCATTGGGATTACAATTAAAATTGGAGGAAGATGTTACTAAGATTATGCCTATCAATGAGGAAGTCACCCAATTTAATGAGGCATTCTCTAACTCCAAGTTTTCTGATCGTATAATTCTGAATGTCTACTTAGCGGATAGCACATCAAATATAGACGCAGGCGACCAACTGATTGCTTATTGTGACAGTTTGGTTCGGCAACTTAAATCAAAATTAGATAGCACTTACATTACAGACATCACTTATCAAATCAATCAGGATCAGTTTTTTGAGCTGTATGATCAGATGTATGAGCACTTACCTATTCTATTAGAGGAAGCCGATTATGAAAAGATGGCTGGGCTAATAGATAGTGTTGAGATTCAAAATCGGATAAATGGGGCTTATAAAACCTTGCTTTCGCCTGCCAGTTTTATTTCTAAAAAATCTATTCTACGGGATCCTTTAGGGCTGACTAATTTTGCCTTAGAAAAGATGCGGAGTTTTCAGTTAGACGATAATTTTGAGTTGTATAAAAACTATATCGTTACTAAGGATCATCGTCACTTATTATTGTTTTTAGAACCCGCCAACTCTTCTCAAGAAACGCTTAGGAACACTTATATGCTGCATACTTTGAGCAGTACTATTACAGCTTTAGATGATCAGTTTAAGCAAGAAATTAAGGCTTCTTACTTCGGTGGCGCTGCGGTAGCTGTTGGAAATGCGAATCGGATTAAGTGGGATGTCACTATGACAGTGGCGATTGCTTTATTCGCACTATTTACCTTTATTAGCTTGTTTTATAGGCGGTTTAGTATCTTTTTCTATGTTTTATTTCCTGCGCTATTTGGGTCGGCTATTGCTATTGCTGCTATCTATTTATGGAAGGGAAATGTGTCTGTCATCTCGATTGGGGTAGGTTCTGTTTTGTTGGGGGTAACGATTGATTACTCCTTGCATGTTTTCACCCACTTTCGGTCTGGCGCAAGTATTAAGCAGTTGTTTGATGATTTGAGCACTCCCATCTTATTGAGTTCTTTAACGACTGCTTCAGCTTTCTTTTGCTTGTTTATCATACGCTCGGAAGCTTTACATGACTTGGGCTTATTTGCGGGTTTTAGTGTGATTGGAGCGGCCTTTTTTGCCCTCTTTCTATTACCTCATTTTTTGGGTAAGGAAAGAAAAGGGGATACTGCGCATGGGACTCATTGGTTAGATAAAATTGCTGCTTATCCGCTTCATCAAAACAAGTGGTTGGTAGGAGTGATTGGAGCACTGAGTTTACTTTTTGCCTTTACTGCCAATCGCTACCACTTTGAGACGGACATGATGCAGATGAACTATATGTCGGATCAGTTAAAATTAGCGGAAAACCAACTGAATGAAATTAGTAGTGCTTCCTTGAAAGGAATTTATATCATATCAAGCGGGAAAGACTTAGATGAGGCATTGCGTAATAGTGAAAAAATAGTACCCACTATTGAGCAATTAAAAAAGGAAGACAAAATCCGAAATTATACTTCTGTTAGTCGGCTTTTGCTATCTGATTCTATGCAGCAAAAACGCATACAAAGATGGAATCAGTTTTGGACCGTTGACAAAAAAGAATCGGTACAAACGCAAATTAAGAAGACTAGTCAATCACTCAAATTTAAAGCGAATGCTTTTGATCCTTTTTATCAGTTTTTAGCGAAGGATTTTCAGCCTGTCCAAGCAGATGCTTTTCAGTCAGTAAGAGAATTGTTTTTAGATGATTATATCAAGGAGGGCAAGGAGCTAAGTACTGTGATGACGCTCTTGAATTTGGAGTCAAACGATAAGGAACCTATTTATCAAGCATTCAAAGGCATATCTAATGTAAATATTTTAGATAGAGCTTATTTGGCAGATCAATTTGTCAAAATATTAAAAGAGGATTTTGATCTTTTAGTGAAGCTTTCTTTGATACTGGTTTTTGTAATTTTACATATGGCTTATGGACGCATTGAGTTAGGTTTGATTGCTTTTGCTCCCATTGCTTTGAGTTGGTTATGGACGATTGGTTTGATGAATTATTTCGGACTATCTTTCAATATTATCAATGTGATTATTACCACCTTTATCTTTGGTTTGGGGATAGACTACAGTATTTTTATCATGCGGGGACTCCTTCAAGAGTATAAGGATGGAGAAAAAAATCTGACCTCTTATAAAACCTCTATCTTACTTTCAGCCATCACCACCTTAACAGGAATAGGGGTGTTAATTTTTGCTCAACATCCTGCATTGCGTTCTATTGCATCAATTTCTATCATTGGGGTGAGTTCTGTATTATTATTGAGTTTGACCGTGGAGCCTTTATTATTCCGTTGGTTATTTTATAAAAAGGGAGGGGAAAGAAGAGAGTACCCTATTACTGCCATGAACTTTGTGCGTACTTGGATGACTTATATTTTCTTAATTATTGGCTGTTTGATACTCACTATATTGGCGATTCTTTTATTGCCGCTTTTCTTGATTCATAGTCCTACGGCTAAGCATATTCTGCATTATGCTATTTGGCTTTTTTCAAGGCTTTATATCTGGCTGACTTTTCCTTGGAATAAGCAGATACTCAATCCGCATGGAGAAGATTTTTCCAAACCTGCTGTCATCATTAGCAATCACAAATCTTTGATTGATACACCTTTGATGTTTAGGTTAAGTCCTAAGATTTTGATTTTGACTAATGATTGGGTGCGCAAATCACCCCTATTTGGGATAGTCGCTCGTATGGCTGACTGCTATTCTGTTTCTTCTGGAATTGATGAGTTGATTCCTATGTTTGAGCAGAAAATCAAGGAAGGCTATTCTATTGTCGTCTTTCCAGAAAGTACTCGCTCTTTTGATGATTCTATTCGTCGTTTTCATAAGGGGGCTTTCTATATTGCAGAGAAGCTTCAAATTGATATTTTGCCTATATTCTTGCATGGTAATGGGCGTTTCTTACGTAAAAGAAGTTTCTGGGGTAAGGATAATAAGGTTAGTGTATTGATTAATCAACGCATCAAGCCTGATGATGATTCTTATGGAGACAATTACTCAGCAAGAGCTAAACAAATTTGTAAATACTATCGCTCAGAATACCCTAATTTTAAAGAGTCTTGTGAGGATATGGACTATTTGTACCATCGCCTGGTGGAAAACTATATTTACAAGGGACCTGTCATAGAATGGTATATGCGAGTGAAGGTAAAAATGGAGGATAACTACCGTTTATTCAATGAATTAATTCCTAAAAAGGCTATAATTACAGACATTGGTTGCGGCTATGGATTTATGGCATATATGCTTTTCTTTGCCTCGCAAAATAGAACGATCAATGGCTTTGATTATGATGAGGAAAAAATCAAAGTAGCGCAAAATTGCCAAGCCCAAAATGAGCAAATCAACTTTACGGCTGGCGATATTACTCAATTAGCCCTGCCTGCCTCAGATATATTCTTGATATGTGATATGCTGCATTATCTACCTGAAGCGGAACAATGGCAATTGTTAGATCGTTGTGTAGAGCACTTACTTCCTCATGGGCAGCTGATCATTAGAGATGGGGATAGCGATTTGGACGAGCGGCATAAAGGCACTAAACTAACGGAAATTATATCCACTAATATCGGCTTTAACAAAACAAAAAATGAGTTGAACTATCTTTCTGGTAAAGAACTCCACCTTTGGGCGGAGTCTAAGGGTTTATCAGTTGAGCTAATAGATCAAACCAAGCATACTTCTAATGTGATTTATGTGATTAAGGCTTAGGCAAAAAAATCGTAAATTGCGATGCGCAAGGGATAGAAGCGGTATGGGGCGTATATGATACGACTTACGGCGCTTAGTGATGCGATGGCTGGCCCGCAGGGCAGACAAGCAGCACTTAGCAAAGTAGGAGTAGCATAGCCCCATAAGAGCGGATAGCCCGACCCATTTATTTTTTGTCATCATTGGGCGCACACATAGGTAGCGCCCCTACAAATGATGACAAAAAATAAATGGGATGCGCCCAAAGAAAAATAAATTTTAAGAATTGATGTCGTCATTTGATGTTCTAATTATTGGCAGTGGTCTGGGAGGACTGGAGTGTGCTTATATCTTGAGTAAAGAGGGATATAAGGTGTGTGTGCTGGAAAAGAACCGTCAATTAGGAGGAAGTTTGCAAATTTTTGTGCGAGACAAAACGATTTTTGATACGGGGGTGCATTATATTGGTGGCTTGGATGAAGGACAAAATCTGAATCGATATTTTCGATATTTTGGGATTATGGATGATCTCAAATTGCGCAAAATGGACGAAAGTGGTTTTGATAGAATCACTTTTGACGATCATGAGACGGAGTATAAGCACGCAATGGGCTATGAGGGTTTTGTGGAAGAGTTAGTTCGACAATTTCCTAAGGAGCGAGCAGGAATTGAGAAATATACTCAAATGCTTCGAGATATTTGTCATGCTTTTCCGCTTTATGAATTGCGCCAGGCACCACCGAATCATCAACCTAATTTTGTATATGCAGATGTCAGTGCGAAGGCATTTATTGAGTCTTGCACCAATAATATCCGACTCCAAAATGTACTAGCGGGATCGAATCCGCTCTATGCTGGTTATCCTGATGAGACACCGCTTTATGTTCACGCATTAGTGGTGAACACTTATATTGAAAGTGCTTGGAAATGTATAGACGGAGGCGCTCAAATCGCTCGTTTGCTGGCTAAGCGAATTAAGGCGAATGGGGGAACAATTCTTAATTATCACGAAGCCAAAAAATTTATTTTTGAAGGAAAGAAGATTCGTGCAGTGGAGCTAAAGGATGGTCGTCAAATTGAAGCCAAGCATTTTATTTCTAATATCCATCCTGCCGCTACTATGCAAATGATCGAGCAGGGAAAGATCCGAAATGTCTATAAAAAACGGATTCAATCATTAGACAATAGCCTATCAGCCTTTACCGTACATATAGTTTTCAAAGAAAACAGCTTCCCTTATTTGAATCACAATTACTATCATCATAAAAGCCCGGATGTATGGCAATCGGTCAATTATAAAGCAGAAAATTGGCCTGAAGGTTATGCGCTATTTGTGCCAGCATCTTCTAAATCGGAAGAGTTTGCCGATAGTATGAATGTGATTACCTATATGCATTTTGAGGAAGTCGCTCAATGGTCGGATACGTTTAATACTATCCCCAAACACATTAGTAGTAGAGGCCAAAGCTATGATGAATTCAAAATAGAAAAGGCTGAAAAACTCATTGATGAGTTAGCTAAAAAATTTCCAAATATTCGCTCGAAAATTAAATCTTATCATACTTCCACTCCACTTTCCTTCCGAGATTATATTGGCAATTCGGATGGATCGCTTTATGGTATTCGTAAGGACTATAAAAATCCACTCAAGACCTTTATGTCTGCCAGAACAAAAGTCCCGAATCTATATTTTACAGGGCAAAATCTCAATCTACACGGTGTTTTGGGCGTAACTATTAGCTCTGTAGTAACTTGCTCGCAATTAGTTGATCAAGAATATCTGGTCAAAAAAATACTAAATGCCTAAACAAAAGGCTTTTTGAATTTTTATTAATAAAGAGAGGGATAGAATTTGGGCGTGCCCCATTTATAATTTTTCATTCGACCGTAGGGGCGCTACCTATGTGTGCGCCATCGAATGAAAAATTATAAATGGGTCGGGCTGTCCGTTCTTATGTGGCTATTCAGCAGCTACTCCACTAAGCTGTAC
>JAHDDN010000310.1 GCA_020629335.1 Chitinophagales bacterium
CGTATTCCCCCCATATCGGAAATCCACCCCAATTCTTTATAGCATCGTAATAGATACCTGTGCGCTTCGCGCTCGGTATGACAGTTTTGATTATTTTACGTTGAGACGCCTACTGGCGTCTTCTATTAAAAAGTAAGCTGTCTTCAGACAGCGCAGATATGCTAGCCTATGATTTCAATCGTAGGCGGGAGGAGAGCGAATAATCCCTATTCAAGCAGCAGGATTAGTATTAGTCAAAACGTATTCCCCCCATATCGGAAATCCACCCCAATTCTTTATAGCATCGTAATAGATACCTGTGCGCTTCGCGCTCGGTATGACAGTTTTGATTATTTTACGTTGAGACGCCTACTGGCGTCTTCTATTAAAAAGTAAGCTGTCTTCAGACAGCGCAGATATGCTAGCCTATGATTTCAATCGTAGGCGGGAGGCAAGGGGATCATTCCATAGTATGTATGATGTAGGGGCGACCCTTGTGGTCGTCCTTTTGCCATGAAACAGTGTCTCGTGGTCACCCTCTCGCCATGAAAATAGCTTTAGTAAAACAGCAATAAAAAATCCGTGCAATCCGTGCAATCCGTGATTCAAATTTCTGCGTGAGGGATGGAAGCGGTATGTGGCGTCGTGAAGTAGCTTACGGAACTTAGGCAGACGCAGGCTGGCCACGCAGTGGCAGACAAGTATGCCTTAGTGGAGTAGCTGCTGAACAGCCACATAAGAGCGGACAGCCCGACCCAATTTTTTTTGGCCATTTGTAGGGGCGCTACCAATGTGTGCGCCCAATGGCCAAAAAAAATTGGGGCACGCCCAAATATTAAAAAAAAATATCTATTGCACCCCACCTAAATTTGGCTTAATTTTGGCATTCCAAATACTAAAAAATATCCTTATGAAAAAATTATTACTTACCCTTATTCTAATGCTACCTTTGGTGCTTCAGGCGCAGACGGTAGATAACTTCACATTGACTGATATTGATGGAAATACTTTTGTTTTGGCGGATAAATTAGCAGAAGACAAAAGTGTATTGATTTATTTCTTTTTTACTGGCTGCCCAAATTGTGCAGGGACGACTCCTAAATTACAGCAAATATATGAGTCTGTAGGAGGGGAGGATGCTTGTATGGAAATATTGGCATTCGATGTGGATCCGAATGAGGATATTCCAGCCATTCAAGCGTATCAAGATAACTATGGAGTTGATTTTACCTTCTTTAACTCACAATCTAATGCCAATGCGGCGGTTATTTTTGGCATGATCTCAAGTCAATTCAATGGATCAGCAGCTACGCCTTCTACTATCTTGATAAATCCAGATTATAGCGTGGCTTATAAAGACCAAGGCAATGACGATTACTATAATGATGTTTTAGAAGGAGAAATAAATAGCACTATACCTACTGATTGTGCTAGTACTTCAACCGAAATTTTGAATACGTCAAGTATTGCCATTTATCCCAATCCTACTACTGATTTTGTACAGTTTCAAACGGATACCCCTTTGAACTACGAATTATACAATATCAAAGGAGAGTTAATCCAAACTGCCAATGGATTTTCTGTAGATTTAACGAATCTAAACGAAAGCGTCTATTATTTGAAAGTTAATGATCAGACGCAGAAAATTTTAAAAATGAACTAAAAAGTTTGTAAGGGCGGACCTATGTGTCCGCCCCTCAGCTTACAACAACCCACACCATGCCCCACCTTTTTACCTCCCAACGCCTTGGCTTTCGTCAGTGGCAGATCTCAGATAAAGCGCCTTATGCGGCTATGAATGCCAATCCTAAGGTTCGACAATATTTTCCTTCTACATTGAGTGTTAGGGAATCTAATGCCTCTTATGATCGTTTAAAATCGCATATTAAGCAAAACGGATTTGGCTTCTTTGCTGTTGATTTATTATCGACTAATGAGTTTGCTGGTTTTATAGGCTTTGTGAAAACGCCTTTTGAAGCAGACTTTACTCCTTGTGTAGAGATTGGCTGGCGACTCAGAGAATCTTTGTGGAATCAAGGGCTGGCGACTGAAGGAGCATTACGCTCTTTAGAATATGCCTTTGAAAATTGGGATTTTGATAGCATTTATTCCTTTACAGCCGTTCAGAATAAGCCTTCTGAAAGAGTCATGCAAAAAATTGGAATGCACAAAGTGAAAGAATTTGATCATCCTAAGGTGCCAGCGTACAGTCCTTTATTAAGACATGTTTTATACAAAATAGACCGACCTCACTGAAATAGGTGTCAAAGCAGTCAAAATCACGACTATTGGCCCTTTGAGGCTGTCTAAAGATCAATTTAGAGCCAAGTGGTTAAGTAAAGTGGAGCGTTTAGGACAAAAGAATAAGTAAGGCCTTGCCTGAGAATAAAATGAATATTTTCCTTACATTAGTGATTTCTAAATTGAATCACTAGCTATGTTCCGTAAACAATTATTGATTTTTACCATAATTGGGTTATGCTTAAGCCAAGCGATTTTTGCCCAAAAAGATAGAACTCAAAGAACAATAATGACTCCTGAAGTAATAGAGTTTAGTGCTTTTAAGAAGGAGTTTTTGGCGCAATATTGGGCCGCTAATCCCATGAGTGCTACTTATCAAGGTTTGGCAGATTATTGTAATAAATTAGATATTCCCACTAAAGAAAGTGCGCTTCAAAAGCTGAGTATTTACAGTGACTTAATGGGGCGATTGGCCAAGTACGATTATAAAAAACTAAGCCCATCGGATCAGATTGACTATCAATTGATGAAAAATCAGGTCCAAAAAAAGATGTGGTATATTCAATCTTTCCAACCGCATATATGGAAACCCTCCTATTATAATGTTAGTAGTTATTTCGATAAAATATTGAATCACCCTGAATTAGATGATAAAGAGCGATTGTATGTATTAGAACAATTGTTGCAACAGCTGCCAACTTATTATCGGGCTGCGGTATCTAATTTAAAGAAGGTGACGATTGAGCATACTGAATTGGCAATTAGTCAATTAAAAGGAGGACTCAATATATTTGAACAAAAAATTCCTGATTATGTGGCGAAGTCAAAGGAAAAAGGTATTCAAGTGAATGATCAAGGGCATTTTGATCAACAATTGGAAGATGCCATCGCTAGTATTAATCGCTATATCGAGTGGCTACAAATTAATCAGCCAAGCCCAGAAAAAGCTCGTCCATTCCGAATTGGGCAAATGTATTATGAGCGTAAATTCAATTTAGAGATTAGTGCTGATATGAAAGCAAAAGAGCTGTATCAACTGGCCCAACAAGCCAAGAAAGAAACGCATGTATTAATGGGGCAAATGGCTGCTTCTATCTGGCCAAAGTACTTCAAGGAACCGATGCCTACAGATAGGAAAGAAATGATCAGTCAATTGATTGATACGCTTTCGACTAAGCATTCCAAAAGAGAAGACTTTGTAGAGGATATTAGAAAGCAATTAGCTGAACTTACCGCCTTTGTCAACGAAAAACAAATCCTCCGACAAGACACCACTAAGCCTTTAAAGGTGAGAGAAACCCCTGCATATATGCGTGGAGTATCTGTTGCATCTATCTCAGCACCAGGGCCTTATGATGCAGAAGGTGAAACTTACTATAATGTCGCACCTTTAGATAAATACACGGAGGAAGAAGCTGAAAGTTACCTGAGAGAATATAATCACTATATGCTACAAATTCTCAATATCCATGAAGCTATTCCTGGGCATTATACCCAATTATACTATGCTAATCAGTCACCCAGTATTATCAAAAGCTTGTTTGGTGATGGTCCGATGATAGAAGGTTGGGCTTGTTATACCGAGCGTATGATGTTAGAAGAAGGCTATGGTAATCAATCGCCCGAATTGTGGTTGTTATATTATAAGTGGTATTTGCGTATTGTTTGCAATACCATTTTAGACTATAGCGTTCACAATCTAAATATGAGCAAAGAGGAGGGGATTGATTTACTCATGAATGAAGCTTTCCAAGAAAAAACGGAAGCCGAAGGCAAATGGCGTCGGGCCACTTTATCACAAGTACAATTGTGTGAATACTTTGCAGGCTTTAGTGAAATTTACCAATTGCGAAAAGATTATAAAGCCCTTAAAGGGGATGCCTATACACTTAAAGAATTTAATGAAACCTTCCTAAGTTTTGGCAGTGCTCCTGTGAGTGCTATCCGTAAACTAATGTTAGGAACGGATACTAAATAACTTTAAATGAGTTCTATTAGTAGAGTAGTAAAAAAACTAAAATGACCAAACTTAATTATACCCTGCTTTTTTGTTTGATTTTCTTATTCAACTCATGCGTTCAAACGGAATCGACTAAAAGAGCATCTAACGATCAATCGGCTGCTAAGAAAATATTTAGGTACAATCAGCCTTCTACCCTTAATTCCCTTGATCCTGCATTTGCAAAGGATCAAGCTGGTATATGGATCGCTAATCAGCTTTACAGTACATTAGTCCAGATAGATGATGGATTGAATATTAAGCCCAATGCGGCTAAATCTTGGGAAGTAAGTGAAGATGGCTTAGTTTATACTTTTAAATTGAGAGATGATATTTATTTTCACGATCATTCCGCATTTGAGAATGGGAAAGGAGAGCGACTTACGGCGCATGACGTAGCCTTTAGTTTTAATCGGATTATGGATGATGCCTTAGCTTCTCCAGGAAGATGGATTTTTGAAAATAGGGTAGCAGACAAGGAACCGTTCAAAGCCTTAGATGATTATACTTTCCAATTGACACTCCAAAAGGCCTTCCGCCCGATTATGGGGATTTTGAGTATGCAATATTGCTCCATAGTACCCCAAAAAGTGGTAGAGGCATTAAAAGCTGACTTCCGAACCAATGCGGTTGGTTCAGGTCCTTTTAAATTGAAAAAATGGCTCGAAAATGAAGTCTTGATACTCGAAAAAAATGCGAACTATTACGAAAAAGTAGCAGGTAAGCAATTGCCTTTTATAGATGGGATCAAGGTGACCTTTAATGAAAATAAGAAGAACGCTTATCTCAAATTTATTGAAGGAGAATTAGATTTTCTTTCAGGTATTGACCCATCCTATGTAGATGAAATACTAGATAAAAGCGGGCAATTAAAAAGCGAGCATAAAGCGAATATTGATTTACAACGTTCCCCTTATCTCAATACTGAGTATTTGGGCTTTATGCTCAAAGATGGTAATGATGCCTTGATGAAAAAAGAGGTACGACAAGCCATCAATTATGGCTTTGAAAGAAAGAAAATGATTCAATACTTGCGCAATGGAGTCGGTATTCCAGGTGAGCAAGGTTTTGTTCCGCCAGGCCTACCTTCCTTTGATAAAAATAAAGTAAAAGGCTATGAATTTGACCAACAAAAAGCCAGAGAATTACTAGCGAAGGCGGGCTATCCTAATGGAAAAGGATTACCCAAAATTACCTTAGAAACCACAGCTGCTTATAAAGACCTCTGTACCTTCATTCAAAAGCAATTAGCAGATATAGGAATTAAGGTCGAAATGGTCATGCATCCTTCCTCTTTCTTACGTGAAAAAGTAGCCAAAGGCGAAGCCGATTTTTTCAGGGGTTCTTGGATAGCGGATTATCCAGATGCCGAAACTTATTTTACGGTTTTATATGGAGCGCATCCTGCGCCACCTAATTACACTCGATTTAAAAATGCTGAATTTGATAAACTATATCAAGAAGCCTTAGCAGAAAACGATAATGAGAGGCGTTATGAACTCTACCGAGCAATGGATAGGATTGTTATAGAAGAAGCACCCATAGTGCCGCTATATTACGATGAAGTTTTACGCTTTAAACGAAAAAATATAAAAGGGCTTGGAAATAATGCCTTTAATCTGCTGAGCCTAAAGACGGTAGATATGGCCAATTAATGTTTTTATTTGCATCAATCCTAGCTGCTAAAGGACTTAAATGTCATATTTTTTCACAATATTTGTTAACTAAATGGGCAAGTTTGAATATTTTATGTTATTTTTACACATAATGTTAAACCAAATCGTTTAGATATGCCCAGAATAAAAGTAACCTCCAACCAATGGATTGAATTGGGTACTCAATTGTTTTCCCAAAAAGGTATTGATGGCATTAATGTCGAATTAATGGCCAAAGAATTAGATTGCAATAAGTCAAGTTTTTACTGGCACTTCAAAAACAAAGCAAACTTCCTAAGCAAAATATTAGACGCTTGGGCGCAATCAGAAAAAGCTAAAGTAGATCGTGATGCAAAAGATGCATTAGGACAAATAGTAGATTGCATCGTCAATAGTCCTCTAAAGGATTTTGTTTTTCACCTAAGAAAACATTCCGCAAATGACGAGGCAGCTGGCAAAGTTTTAGCCAGTGTAGAACGTAAGTGGATGACTGCCTTAGGTAGCGCTCTGACAACTGCACGCAACAAAAAAAGCACTAAAGACAAAGCACAAGTTGCCTATACTTATTTAACAGGATGGCACGAGCTCAATAAAGG
>JAHDDN010000311.1:0-4443 GCA_020629335.1 Chitinophagales bacterium
GACGAGACTTCACCTCCATCCCCATTTGGTTATAAATACGTAACCAAGTATAAGGGCCAGTGCTAGGCGATAAATAATGAAGACGACTCGATGAGGACTGAATAGGATTTGGTGCCCACTTGGCATAAACAGCTTTCTTTGTTAATGCTAAGTTCGTATTATATACTCCTGTCGAATCTATCACCACACTATCACAATCTCCCGTATAACTACAACAATTGCCTATACTATCTACCTTAGCTACCCAGCTAAATTGGGGAGATTGGTACTGCCGCCATCCACAAAGAATGTAACCACCATCATAAGTTGCTTCTATATCTCTTGGATTAATTGACGCCCCTTCAGGATCATAAGTGATCGCTTTTGTCCAAAGAGTATCCATTTCATTATCTAAATATACTAATAGAGGAGTTCCATTTCCATACTCGTTATTATGATGAGCTATTCCCATATAATTGTCTTCGTTTGCTTGTACTAATTGTCTGATCGAGGAAGCATCATCGGCTAATATATATTTTTTGGTTAGAGTCGTATCTCCATTCTGATCTAAAAAGGCAAAATATGTTTTTTTGATACCATCATCCCGTATACCTCCAGCCAATAAATATTCTTGTGCACCTATTTCATGGACGATAGGAATAAAGTCTCCTTCATCCTCTCCATATCTTTTTAACCATTCTTGATTGCCTAAACTATCTACTTTTAAGGCCAACATGTCTGCGGAATTAGCAATACCTGGTATAAATGCTCCTCCAGAACCAAGATAACCACCATCAGATGTAGAGATTATATGAAATATTTGGTGAGATTCCGCTTCATTCATAGAATAGGTATCGGACCACTCTAATTGTCCCTCACTATCAAGCTTGACTAATAATAAACTATCAGGAAGGATGCTATATTCTATTTGACCACCCAAAATAAAGCCGCCATCTGGCGTGGCTGCCATAGATCGTACCCCTTCACTATAAGGTGAAGGATAGTCGTAGGTCCAAATAATTTCCCCTTCGGGCGTAAATTTATAGGCTCTTATATCTTTGAAATTAGTTGATAAAGAAAGATTGCCTCTTGTATAGCTTAAAGCTATATTACCATCTGCATCTTTGACCATTTGAGAGCCTGTATCTAAATACTTGGCCCACCCATCTTCCGTATCTAGCAACTTCACCCACTCTGTTTCACCGATTAAATTCACTTTGCGGATATATAATCCACTAAAATCCTCTTCTCCTGTAAAAGCAGTGCTCGGCCCCGCAATCAAATAAGAACTGCTATCTAAAGGTAAAATACAATGAGATAATACTTGAGTACTATCCGAGAAATAAATCTTATTGAAATAACTAAAGGTCGTATCTACACTTAGCTCTTGAGCTAGTAGGTTCAATACACTTAATAAATACCCAATAATTAATAAATATTTTTTCATTTTGAAATAGTATATGTAAGCAGTGAGAAAATAAATCTCCTCACTGCCTATGAGTTATCTTAATCTATTACAAGCACTTTAGTAATAGTACTTCTTTGACCATTACTATCTTCTAAATAACAAAAATACATGCCATTAACTACATCCTCAAAATTAACTATTTGGGAGTAGGTATTTGTCTCTATCAAGTATTGATCAATAACACTTCCATACAAATCTGTAATGATTAATGAACTTGGATTGAAATTCTCAATCTTACTCCAACTAACACTTAAGCTTGCATTAGTTGGATTAGGATAAGCTGTCAATAGCATATCAGCCAAAGACGAAGCATTAGGTGGAATTGTACTTTTTTGACGAACACTTCTCAATCTGCTTTCATTATTTAAATGCGCCATAGCTGCTTCCGCTAAGCTTTTTACAGTTTGGCTATGCTTCCCTTCAAGCTTAGGAGTAATTACTGTTTCTACAATAGATGCTTTACCAGCACTATCACCGTTTTGAGCCACACTAATCATCGTACTATATAAATCATATAATTGCTGATCCTCTGTGCTAATGATATTAATAGTCGTCATTTTTTGTTCTGCTCGAATATAGTCTCTTGTACTAATGTAGGTAGCTACTAAGACCCAGTCACTCCAATTTTCTGCTTGACCTTCTAAAACTTCTTCCGCACATACCATTTGATCATTACCAAGATTCTCTCTGACTGCATGGCTGGTTGCCTGATAAGTATCAACAGACGGAGCAATACAATCAATAGAGTTACCATTACTACCAATAATAGTAGTTACATCTACCATCACATCATAATTTTCTCCACATTCCACATCATCTTCCCCTACTTCTGCACCATCATTTACAGAAACAGGACCATCTATCAATAAGGGATTTGGTTCTGAAGATTCATCAGAGGCAAATAGTAAAACAGCTGTATTACTATCATTAAGAATATGCATTCCTCCAATAGCGACATCATGCCAGCTTTGGCGGAATAGAATTGGATTCGGATCACTTACATTAGTGCCTTGCTGGCCTAATAATGCGTTTTCGGCTATATACCAGTCTGTTTGGCAACCTTTATAATTATTACAATCAAATTGGAGAGCATTATTAGCTCCTTTGATATAACTAGCATTAGAAAAGGCACCTTCAAATAGATTATTAACAATTCGGGAACCTCCAGCACCTAACATATCTGAATCATCTATTATAATACCATTAGCATAGTCTGCTGCTGTGATATTCGTATTGATTACATTGTCCTCTATAGAGAAACCTGCACAATCTTGCATCCATATCCCATAAGCATCATATGCTGCTTCAGATAGACTATTAGGCACTGTAATGGTATTTCCTTTTATAATCGCAAAAGGCGTAGTATTAGCTGTTATACCCTTGAGTGTATTTTCAATAGTATTATTCTCTATGTTCGATTGAAAGGCCGCATTAATATTATATATATCTATCCCTTTGGTTAAGTCGTCAAAACGGTTTGTCTCACAGCTTAAATTTGTATTAACGCTTTTTATAGCTGTTATATACTCATTATTTTGTGTGTCTGTTTCATCATCCTTAAAATCATTGTCATGTATGTAAGCATCAATTATTACTGAATGTGTATAAATACCATAAGTATTATCTGGTATTGCCTCATTAAATTGCCAGCCACTTCCATTATCTTCTATACCTTCATAAGTGATTTGCTCATTAGGCATTTTGAAGTCGTTGCCTATATATTTACTAACAGAACTACCCAAATCAGTAACCCCTTGTTTGATATTTTTCAAATAATTATAGTTAACATACACTCCCATCCCATCATCACAAATAGTCATATTTACCTCTAAATCTCCATAGTATTCGTTTTCACAATATACCCCTCTTTCAAGATGACCAAAGTAGTTTCCTTTATCAAAATCAGTATTCTCGTTTCCTCCTACTATAATAGACGATTTGTAAATATTCACTCCACTCATAAGAGAAGTAGGTATATTCTCTTTTATAAAAATATTGCCACTTATCTCAAATCTATTTTCAAATACCTCATCATATAACTCAATATCAACTTGATCAAAATCAACCACTTCCATACCTTGGATTCCATGCAAATCAATACCTATTAAATTGTCAATAAATAATGAGTTTTGAATGTATGACCCAGCAGGAGTAATATTACAGCCATTTCCATATGGATCTTGTTGATCTATTAAAATTCCTATATCATTCTCTATAAATTGGTTAAAGTGTCCAAAAGTAAAATCAGAACTTTCAAGATTATCGAATGTCTCATTATCAATACCCTCAAAAGCTAATTGTTCAAAATTCAAGTTATTGGCATCATTATCGCAAATAATAATTCCGCCTCTATATTCTGAATTATCGTTAAAATGTGCCCAGAATTTGGGAGCTTGTATAGCTATTTTGGCTTGTTTTATTTTACTGCCGCCTTTTACAATGACTACTCCATGATCATCTTCACTAATAGGGTAAGCCTCACTAATAATATCAGCTATTGCTGGTGTGATTGCATTTCCCCCTGCTCCTAATACTGCGATTCCATTCCACTTAGGACTATTAGCAATATTACTTAAAGTGCTGTTATCAATCTCAAGCCTCCCACCTTTATTAACTAAAATATCAAACTCTTCAGACATACTTATATTTGACCCATTTTCTATACTAATTCTCCCACCTGCTTGTACACTAATATCTCCCATATCAAAAGCCATATCAGTAAAAGTACAAGTCGAATTATCAATTATTAAATCTCCATAAATATTGATTTCTGAATCTTCACCCAAAGACATATCTGTACTGTTAATAATCAATGTTCCACCTAACTCTACAGATATGTCATGACCATCCACAAAATCAAATACAGAGCTAGATTGAATAGTCATTAGCCCATCTTCTTTAACAGCTACTGTTCCTCCAGTTATAGAAGTCTTTCCTCCAGATGAAGCTTCTTCTATAATTAATTCTCCATAAACACTAATTTCTGAGTCATCAGA
>JAHDDN010000311.1:4543-6468 GCA_020629335.1 Chitinophagales bacterium
ATGAAGCTTCTTCTATAATTAATTCTCCATAAACACTAATTTCTGAGTCATCAGAAAGAGTGATATCAGCATTCTTGATAATTAAAGTACCTCCTGGTTCTACCGAAATATCGTGACCATCGACAAAGTTGAGATTCACCCCATCTTCAATGATCAAGGTCTCTCCTTCTATAACATAAATCGTGTGATGAACATTCTCCCCCATAGTAGCCACATCATCAATGTCTATATCATTATCCTCTAAAAGAACCAATGAAGAGTTTGAACTAACATATATTTCTGTATCACACTGTCTTAATAAATTGACCGCTTTCCAGGCATCTATTACTTTTCTCTTAATACTTAGATCATTAGGGAATGTAATTTCAGCAGCTTTAATAGTTGCATCTCTTATCTCAAATATATCCGCCCAATCTGAATCTCCCGAACCTACTCTATTAAAGTCGGGATTATCTCTTGCTATTTCGTTAGCTTTATAAAATAATTGCTCAAAATCATTTAAACTAATAGGTTCAATATCATAGCTATAACTTAGTGCTTCTCCATTACAAGCACTTGTAAAGTTTTTTGTACCACTACCTCCCTCTGTTAATAGCCTATACCAATGACTAATTACTCTACCCCGGCAATGATTAGGAAAAGTACCACAATTAGTAAATGAGGTAGTATTATAAGCTTTATAAGAAAACGATCTAACTAAATTAATATCTGGATTATTTCTATTTCGCAAATCATAATCGGGATAATCTGGATTATCTTCGTTTGGATCCATAGTACGTGCTTCTATTAGGTTTGACCATACATCAGCTAAACCCTCATTGATCCAAGACTGCGGCAACATCATGTGATCGCTATTAAATCTATGCCCCATCTCATGTGCTACGATATCTAAAGTAGCCCCAGCAGTTGCTATACTATAAGGATTACTTTTCCGCCAATCACCATCTCTTTTCCATTCTTCTCCCTCCTCTAATAGCTTAGCAGTAGTAGGATTAGTTGTAAGTAAACTTTCAATATAATGCCACTCTGGAGAGTAATGAAGAAGAATAGGTTTTTCTCGCCAATCAGAATAAGCAAAAGTTTCCCAGTAATAATCAATTACATTATGTAAGCCAAAATGAGTTGTTAATGCATCCGTATTATACCTTGTCAACTCATCCGAAGAATAAGGATAGTATAAAAAAGAATATTCTATATAGGGTTCCGCTCCATTATAAAAATTCCAAAATGGATAATTATCTGCCCAAGCTCCGCCTGTATTAGCTGTTACTTTCAAAGGCTGTAAATTAAAGTCCACATCAAAAAAGGTGTAAGTAAACGGAAGAGTTTGTACTAAGCCTACTGCTGGATGCTGATACTTTAATAAGAAATTCGAGGTCGATAGATTAGTCAAATTAGAATTGAAAACACTAATAGATTCTGGAGATGGATATTTTTCCCATCCTTCATCTGTTAGTTTGATTGATTCAATAGGGCCATTATCTGTTACTGCCATAATGTAATCACATTCTTCACAGTCATCATTACTTACGTCATCATCAAAACAAAGCTCATTTGTCGTACAGTTTGTAGGGTCAAAAACATAATAGCTTCTTTTATCAGATTGGATTACTGATGAACGGAAATACTGATTGTTGTCATCTACAAATAAACCATAACCATAACTTACAAAATCGACCAAAGTTTCTTCTATATCATTATAGATTCCAATACCAAAAATTTTATCACAATTAGAACAAGGATTATAATTACTTAACTCATCAATATGTTCTTGTAAATCAAAAGTCATAATATCGTAATTGTCTATTGCTGTACTGTAAGTTGTATTACAATTAGAATCGAATGAACAATTAAGATTACTAAATGGTATACTAGCAATCACTGAAGAAGAGATACCTTTTGCCCAATCATTCTTTTTTCTATTA
>JAHDDN010000312.1 GCA_020629335.1 Chitinophagales bacterium
AATTCGGTAGAATTAAGATGACCGAATTTTTGGGCAAATAAGTTGCTAGTCATAAATAGCAAGCAAATTATTAAACCTATTTTCATTAAATGCTTCATTAGTATTTTTTTGATTGAAATTAGCGGTATTCTGCCTTTACATAATAAATTGGCGCCACAAATTTACAAAATCTATAAGGAATTAGTACAAATTACTGTTACTTGATCAAATTAATTATGCGAAAAACTTAATTAATGCCTAAAGCTTTTAGTATGTCTTCTGTTTTGTCAAACTTAGGGTTAGCGTATAACATATTGACTCCGCTTGACTTATCAAAGATAAAATCAAAGCCTTTAGTTGTTGCTAATTTTTCTATTTCAGCATATACTTTATCTTGGATAGGCTTTGTCATTTCTTCTCTTTTCTTGAATAACTCACCGCCATAGCCAAATTTCGTCTTTCTAAGTTCATTCACTTCACGTTCTTTCTGCATAATTTCTTCTTCTCTTTTACGACGTAAATCCTCTGTTAAAAGAACTTGTTCAGCTTGGTATTCACGATACATTTCTTCTATTGCTGACTTTTGGCCATCAATATCTTTTCTCCACTGCTCTGCAACTTTATCGATCTCTTTTTGGGCATCTTGGTATTCTGGTAATTGCTCTAATATTCTTTCTGTATCTACGTAGGCAAATTTTTGTGCATCAGCGTAAACAAATCCCACCATTAGAAAGGCAAGAACTACAATTAAATTTTTCATGGGTTTATGTTTATGAGTTAATAGTCTTTTATTTCGCTTGTTTGACCTAAGCATATAGACTTGGTTTAGCAAGTCTTACAATAGATCATCGTCTATTTAACATTTGATAACAAAAACCAATAGAATTTGGTAACTCTATCAGTTTAAATTTTTATTCTGGTTCTACTCCTAGTACTATATTGAATCTACCAAAGTTATTCAGATAATCCCAGAAAGGCACATTTTGATCTCCCGTATTATCAAATCCGACACCATAGTCAAATCCTAATGTACCAAACATTGGTAAGAAGATACGTAATCCTAAGCCTGCTGATCTTCTCAACTTGAATGGATTATAGCTCTTGAAGTCTGGGTATGAATTCGAACCTTGTAAGAAGCCTAACACATAAATTGTAGAGGTAGGTGCTAAGCTCAATGGATATCTCAGTTCCATAGTGAATTTATTAAAGAATGGGTGACTGGTACCAAACTCTTCATAACCTCTGGTTGAGATGATTTCCTCTCCCAATAAGAAGAAGCTTCCCTGTGAAGCGAAACCGTCTCCACCCAATCGGAATCTTTCAAATGGGCTATGGCCAATACCTGCATCATAGAAGCCCATCAAGCCTAACTTAACAGAAGTCATTAAGACTAGCTTATTTTGTCGATCAATAGGAGTATACCATTCTGCTTTGAATTTCCATTTATGGAATTCTGCAAATTTATATTTTTCATTATCTTCTAAAGACGCATAATCCTTATCACTAAATCTTGAATACGGAGGTGTCAATTGTAAAGATAGAGAGAAGTTAGAACCACTTCTTGGATAGATTGGACTATCTAAAGAGTAACGCCCTAATATAGTTGTCAAGCTAATTACATTTGAGAAACCATCTGAGTAGATAAAGTTATTGTAATTCTGCATACTATATCGTTGGTAGCTCAAAGTATTCGTAAGAGTGAATCTATCATCAGGGAAGTTCAACCTTCTACCCAAACCAACAGAATAAGACTGTACATTTAGTATTTGTTTGTCTTCTTCATCGACTGTACTATTAAAGAAGCCATTATCATTTGAGAAGCGAGTTCTTGAGACGGAGACGGTTAATGAGTTGGGCTTTTTGCCTCCTAACCAAGGTTCTGTAAATGATGTATTTAGAGATAGATAACCAGGCCCATAAGTTTGGAACCGAACGGATAATCTTTGTCCGTCTCCTTGGGGAAGTGGATCCCATCCCCCTTTATTAAATAACTCTCGAAGAGAGAAGTTATTAAATGAAATACCTACACTACCAATAACGTTTTGTCCACTCCATCCTGCTGATAACTCAAGCTGATCAGATGGTCTTTCTGCTACGGTGTATTCAATATCTACCGTACCGTCTGCTTGGTTTGGAATTGGTAAAATACCGATTCCTTCAGGATCGAAATATCCTAAACCCGCAATTTGTTGCTGAGATCGCATGATATCAGAACGGCGGAATTTACTCCCTGGCATAGAGAATAGTTCTCTTCTGATAACATGTTCTTTTGTACGGTCATTACCTTTAATAATGATGTTATTGATAGTCGCTTGAGGGCCTTCGTAAATACGCATTTGAAGATCAATAGAGTCTTCTTCAATTTTACTTTCAATTGGATTGACTTGGAAGAATAAGTAACCATCATCCATATATAGTGATGAAATATCATTTTGAGCAGGATCCATGAATAAGCGTGTTTGTAATAATGCTTGGTCATAGACATCGCCTTTCTTAATATTCAATACTTTGGCTAGTTGCTCATTGGTATATTTGCTATTTCCTTTCCATTCTATATCACGGAAGTAGTACTTTTTACCTTCATCCATGACCATTTCGATATTCACATTTTTGCTATCGACGAAGTATACGGTATCTTGAATAATTCGTGCATCTCTATAGCCCTTAGAATTATAAAGTTGAATGACTGTTTTTTTATCTGTTTCGTAGCTATCTTCTAGATATTTGGAGTTAGAAAATAGTCTTAGACGAACTTTATCATCAATATAATTCATGGCTGTGGCCCAAGAAACATTACCTAAAGACTGGCCCAATTTTGCTTTTTTAAGATCTTTCCAAACCATTTTTGGGGTTTTAGTATTGATCTTAAATTTCTCCTTGGTGTCCTTCATGGACTTCTTAATATTTCGAGAATAGACATTATCATTATCATAGACTATGATATCGTTAATTCTGATACGGCTTCCTCGTCTTACATCGATATCCAGTACGACATAATTAGGTAGTTTGGGATCAGGCTCTGTTGAGAAGCTCACATCTGCCAGATAATACCCTTTATCCTTATAGTAGTTAAGGATGATCTGTTTGGTATTATTAAGGGTGTTTTCGTCTAGTATTCTTCCGCTAAAAAGCTGTACTTTTTCACGAATATCATCTGCATCTATCTTTTTAACTCCTTTCAAAGAGAATTTTGATAGTCTTGGTCTTTCTACCAATCTGATTTCTAAGAAGATGATTTCGTTGATAATATTGGAAGCATAGATTTGGACATCAGAGAATAGGTTTTGTTTCCAAAGGCTTCTGATCGCATTAGGAATTTCTTCTCCTGGTATATTGATGGGGTCTCCTACCACTAATCCCGATAATTGGACGAGTATATTTTCATCTAAAAACTCGGTACCAGTAACGGTGATGCCACCTATTTCGTAGACTTTAGGAGCTGAATAATCTAATTTTTGACTAAGAGTATCTGTTTGTCCTATACTACTTAAGCTAAGTAATATAGCAATGAGGAAGGATACGATTATCTTACTATTCATATAATGGGTTTGTCTTTATTCTTTTATGAGTCTACTTGTTCGCTAATTTTACCAAATCTTCTTTCACGGGATTGGTAATCAACAATTGCTTTATAAAACTCCTCTTTATCGAAGTCTGGCCATAGTGTTTCGGTGAAATAGAGTTCGGTATAAGCAATTTGCCATAATAAGTAATTACTTATTCTATATTCTCCACTTGTTCTTATCAATAATTCGGGGTCAGGGATACCTGCTGTCGTTAAACGGCTACTGATGAATTCTTCATTAATAATACTTGGGTCTAATGAACCTTGAGCGGCTTCTTCTGCTATTTCTCGAATAGCTTTACTTAATTCCCATCGAGCGCTATAACTTAAGGCCAAAGTTAATTGTAATTTATCATTATTACGGGTTAACTCCATGGCACTTTTCAGTTCATCTACACAGGCTCTTGGAAGTTTTTCTAGGTCGCCTATGGTCTTTAAACGTACACCATTCTCATTTAGTTGTTTTACCTCTTTACGTAATGATTGTACCAGTATGGTCATCAGGGCATTTACTTCCCTTTGGGGTCTATTCCAGTTTTCGGTAGAGAAGGCGTATAAGGTTAGGAATTCTATATTCATTTCCCTTGCGGCTTCGACTACTTTACGCACTGATTTGACGCCATTTTGGTGGCCAAAAACCCGACTAGCCATATTTTGTTTTTTGGCCCACCTACCGTTTCCATCCATAGTAATCGCTATGTGGCGAGGCATTCTCTCTATATCGATCTGGTCTTTATAATTCATTAGAACTAGTTCCTAAAAAAAAAGTATTGACTGCTGCTGCAACCAATACCACAAAGATACACAATAAGTATGTAAAAGAAAGTGTAGCGATCAGCCTCTGCTCAAATAGGCTGATCGCTCATCACTAAAATATTCCAATATTTCTTTTTGGTCTAAAACTACCAGAAGAGGGGCATTTATTAGCAAAAAGGGTGTAGGTAAAGGATACTCCTACAAAAAGATAGCCATCATTAGAGCTGCTATCTCCTCTTTGTTGCCCTGTATCGCCAATCAATATAGTTCCGACTTCTCCAGAACGATCTTCCAATTGAGCTTCAATACTTCCATCTAAAAAGATCAAGTTATCCACATATTGTCCACTTACATCGTCTATATAGTCTGTGAAAGTGCTTCTATACACTGCTTCTGCACTCATTGTCCAAGGGCCTTTCATCCACCATTTGAAGCCAAATCCTGCTGGAACAGTCATTTGTATGCTTTTATAAGGCTTTTTGCCTGATATTTGGGATTCGTTTTGACCTTCTGTACCAGCGAGCTTAAGTCTGTACCATTCGCCATCAATTTTGGCTTTAGGGTTATGGTGGAAAAAGCCGATTCCTGCTGTTAGATAAGGAGTAAAAGAGTGGGCTCTACTACCAGGAACAAATTTTTTGAAGTTCAGTTCTATTAGCGCACTTGCTTCGATGATATTTGATCTAAAGCTTAGATTTCTGGCTTGTTGGTAAGGGAAGGGCGAGTCTGCATCTTCAAATCCGATGCTTGCATAACTTGCCGATCCTTTGATAGCTATGTATTCCATTACGTGATAACGGTATACGATTCCACCTGATGGTCTTACTTTTTTGAAGCTGTAATTGGTATTAATATCTCCAAAGTAGTTGGAGATGCCGACCCATGCACCTATTTCTTGGTGATGGTATTGAGCGGATACATTTGTGTTGTTACAAAGTAGGGTTCCTATAAAGGCAAGGAACAAAATCAATCGGAATGACATAGATTTACTTTATTTTAATGGAGTTTAATCTCCTTGTTGTCTCTTTCTTCAAATTTTATGCTACACTACTCATTTGAAACGCTAAAGCATTTTAAATGTTGTTGAGTGGGCATTGAAAAAGGCATATTTTCTTAATCTCTTTTAGGAAGCTTAATAGCTCTTACTTTCAATACTTGATTGCGTGAGGGATGGTAGCGGTACTCAGCGTGATGAAGTAGCTTACGAAACTTAGGCAGACGCAGGCTGGCCACGCAGTGGCAGACAAGTATGCCTTAGTGTAGTAGCTGCTGAATAGCTGAGTGAGAGCGGACAGCCCGACCGATTTTTATTTTTGCCATCGTTGGGCCGACACATCGGTACGGCCCCTACGGACGATGGCAAAAATAAAAATCGGGCACGCCCAAATTCATTATTACATTTGTCAATTCTTTCAGATCTGATTAAATGATGCCATTTTCATGATGAATGAATTGCATTTGAATTTAGCGTATTGATAGATTTGGGTGCTTTTTTAAGTTTGTCTGTTTTATTAGACGATTGGTGGATTTGTGTACTTGCTAATTTGTGATAACATATGAGTTCATGGGTACACAAAAAAAGGCAAAACTCTTACTAGAGTCTTGCCTTTTCCAAAATAGTATTTATTTTTGATTAAGCTACGCTTTCTTCTAAGCCTTTACCTGCTTTGAACTTCACGACTTTTTTAGCTTTAATTTGAATTGGCTCACCAGTTCTTGGGTTTCTACCCGTACGAGCTGGTCTTTCATTGATAGAGAAAGTACCGAATCCGATTAAAGATAATTTGTCACCACCTTTTAAGGTAGCTGCTAATGTCTCAATGAATGAGTTCAATGCATCTGTTGCTTGAGCTTTAGTAATGTCAGAATCTGCTGCCATTTTGCTAATTAAATCTCCTTTATTCATAGTTAAACTTTTTTTAGTGAATTTTGAACGGTGGCAAAAATAGATTCTTTTAATTAATTTGCAAAGAAAACGAGATTGAATTCAACAATTTTCCTCACTTTAGTGGCAAATTAGGGGTTTTCAAGCAATAAATGGCTTAAAACGGCCTATCAATTAGCAGTTTGAAATTATGTATTTTAATCATTTGAACGTAACAAAACGGTATGAAAAAGACGGCTTTTTATGAAAATCACCTTTCCTTGGGTGCTAAAATGGTT
>JAHDDN010000313.1 GCA_020629335.1 Chitinophagales bacterium
AGATGCTGCAAAGGTAATTATTACAATCAGATTTCCAAATATCCCATGATAAATTTTATAAATTGTCAGCATAGCCAAAATCTAATGCTTAAGTTTATAATGTTTAAGATGTAGAATCGTAAAAAGACAAAACTTGGACTGTCAAGGACTTATAAATTTAACCACTAACTCAGGATAATCACTGTTTTTTTACGACACCACATTATTCGTCATTCGTAATTTTTAATTCGTCATTAAATTGGGGCGTGCCCTGCGCTCATATGGGCGAGCCTTGTGCTCACCCCAATTCATCGTTCATCATTACGCATTATGCATTCGCCGAAGGCGCAGGTCGGGCTGTCCGTTCTTATGTGGCTATGCTGCTCCTACTTTGCTAAGTGCTGCTTGTCTGCTAAAGCCAGCCATCGCATCACTAAGCGCCGTAAGTCGCATCATAGACGCCACATACCACTCCCATCCCTCACGCATTTTTGGGTATTGAGTATTGGGTAGTGGGTATTGAGACTTGTAGGTCTGTTAGTCTATTAGTATTAGGTCTGTTAGTCTGCCAGTCTATTATTTCAGTTAAATCGGTTATATAATTTGTCTATTTTGTACATAAATGTCAAAAAATCGAATTCATAAAATGTAATAAACAAATAAAATACGTAGCTTGGTCTATATGCATAATTTACATTAAATAAACGAGGTGCTTTTGGGCACCAAAGATATTTTAGCGCAGGGTTTTTAACCCTGGGATAAGGTCGTCCCAAAATTTATAGCGTGCCGTAGGTACGCACGATATGAATATGTATCGTAGCTAACGGCACTTTAAAATGGGGGCGCATATTTCCCCAGCATTAAAATGCTGCGCTAAAATATGATGCATCCCTACGGGATTTTATTTCTACAAAAAAGCCTAAAACAAAAACAATCTCCCAATGTTAAACAAAAACAACATCCCAGAACTCACCAACGACATCGTCACCAGCTTCCTAAAAAGCTTAGATGAATTTGATTTATTTGACCATGATGGTCTATTAGTAGATATCCCCTTTGGGAAAATAGCAGGCTACCTTGCCAAAAAGATCATTGAAATCAATACAGCAGACGAGGCTTTACAAAAAGCAGTAGCGATGTCTTATTTGACCAGCTTTATTCAAGGAGTCAAGTTTCTAAACTTTGAAGACCGACTGACTCAGGCTCGCTTGGGAGATATAGGAGGTAAGGTCAATGAGTCATTTGAGCAAGTAAATTTTGATGCTAAGGAGTTTGATATCCACAATTTTAATGGAAATATAGTGGCAGAACACTATATGGATTTATTTAGAGAAGTGATGAAGGCTTATGATATGGAGGAGATGCATATTCAGCAGATAGCAAAATATGTAAAAGATTATGCACCACTCAATTTCCACCTGCTGTTAGAAAAAAGTGCTACTGTTTTTAATAAGTTGATCAGCTTTTTGGATAGTAAGTCTTATCAATTGATAAGAGAGGATTATTTGCTTAAACTATATCAAGTGAACCTCGTACATGAATTTCAAGAACCAGTATGGAATGATAAAAAAGGACTCACCCTAGATCAACTATATGTCAAGCCAAACTTTAAAGTACATCAATATAGTTTTAAAGAGGAGGAGGAGAGGATACAATACAAGGATTATAAAGAGAATAATGGTTTCGTAGATATGGATTATCCATATGAATCTATACATGAATTAATTTATGAAACACTGACAGAAAAAAATAGACTGAAATTAGCCAATAATGCTCCTCAATTAATTTTATTATTGGGCTATCCAGGACAAGGTAAAACTTCTTTTTGTAAAAAAATGCTTTATGATACTTATGCTGATCCAATGTTGTTGGGTAAGGATCTGTTCTTTTTAAAATTTAGGAATATTAGTAGGGTAAGGGAGTTATTAAACAACCCTTTAGCTACTCTAAAGGAAAAAATACGAAAGGAAATAGGCTTTGAGGTGAGTGATCAAAAAATAGAAGAATCTATTCTTTTACTAGATGGTTTGGATGAGTTGTATATGAAGGAAAATATGGAGAAGGATGAAATTGATACATTCATTCGTAATTTCCTAAGAGAATTAAAAAATGAATATAAACAGCTTAAAATAGTCATTACAAGCCGTTATGGTTATTTGTATATGCCTAAACTGAAAGATAAAAATATTTTGATTGCTCAATTGAGTGAACTGAGTATTGAACAACAGCAAAGATGGTTAGCCAACTATAAAAAATATCATCCTAATATTGTTTTAACTCAAGAAAAAATTAAGGAAATACATGAAAATAAATCGGGTAATTTAAAGCATATAGCAGAGTTAATTAAGCAACCTATTTTATTGCACATGATTGCTCGTTTGCCAGAGGAAATTAGTGCGGATGATAATAAAGCCAAGATTTATGATAATTTATTTAGTGCTTTAGTGAAGCGAGAATATGATACTGAAGAGGAAGGGCAAATTGATGTTTTGAAAGGGCCATCTGAAAAGGACTTGAGAAAGGTCATTAGAGAGATTGCTTTTGCTATTTTCAAAAGTGGTAATGAATATATCCATAAAACTCAAATGGAAAAATTGCCAGCCGTAGAACAGTTTATGGAGAAATTAGAGAATAGAAATATGAACAATGCGCTCAAAAGCTTAATGATTGCTTTCTATTTTCAGGAGGTTAAAAAGAAAGAGGGGGACGAGGGAGAAGATAAAGAGAAAAGAGAAGAGTATGCGGTAGAGTTTTTACACAAATCCTTAAAAGAGTATTTGGTAGCCGAAAAAATTTGGTTAAAGATGAAAAACTTTATTAATAAAAATTCTGAAGAGGATTATACCATTGATAGCTTTGAAGAGGCGATGGGGCTAACTTTTCCTTTATTAGCTAAGCAAGTTTTATCTAAAGAGATAATAGACTATTTATCAGAGATTATTAAAAATGATGAGATGACTGATAAAAATAAAGAGGAACTGCATACTAGACTAGTAAAATTCTTTCCTGCTTATATCAAGAATAATTTTCTACAAGAATATAAAGCAGAGAAAAATACTGCTATTAGTGCTTTTGATTTAGCTAATAATCATTGTTATGGATATTGGAGTATATTAAGTCATTTACACATTGATCGAAATGCTATTCCTGAAGAGGAAGCTATTCAAGTTATGCTAATCGAACAATTTTACAGCTTATTGTATAAAAATAGATATATAAATTTAGGCAAACAGCAGCTTAAAAACACCAATTTAAGAGGTATAAACTTATCCAATGCCATCCTTGATGGAGCCATCCTTGATGGAGCCAGCCTTGATGGAGCCATCCTTGATGGAGCCATCCTTGATCGAGCCATCCTTGATGGAGCCATCCTTGATCGAGCCATCCTTGTAGGAGCCATCCTTGTAGGAGCCAGCCTTGTAGGAGCCAGCCTTGATGGAGCCATCCTTGATGGAGCCATCCTTGATCGAGCCAGACTTGATCGAGCCAGACTTGTAGATACTGATCTAAAAGATGTAGAAGGCTTAACAGTAGAGCAATTAATCAAAACGGCTAGTCTGAAAGGCTGTAGAAATTTAGATCCTAAGTTAGAACAAGGCGTTAGAGATGCGGGTTATGGACATTTATTTGAAGAATAAAAATTCCCGCCCTTCATAAGGATAAAAATAGATTTTTTTCATATATTGTAATTCTCCCAACAACACACAAACACAACAGATGAAAAAACTACCCTTACTATTAGGCCTGTTATGCCTATGCGCCAGTTTATGCGCACAAGAAAAAATCAAAACCACTCACATTAAGGTCAGGCTGTATAATGAATTCCACAAGGAAGTGCTGACTAAAGATACACTCATAGAAGCTAATATACCCGATGCTCAGATAGAAAGCATAGTAGAACAAATGGGATTAGGTAAAGATGAATTGCCCGACTCCATCATCAAGCGTTCGGTTAAGATTCGGCATTTGGAGCGACCTAAGTTGGTCTTTGGAGATGCGAATGTAGATTCTTTGATGCAGACAGGGGGGGAATATACCATTCCTTATGAACGTATACTGGAAAATGGCTTGGTGGAAGTAGGTACTAAAACCCTTAAAGCTCGTAAGATCGACTTGGAAGAATTATTTCCGCCTGATCCGACTGCTATGCTGCCAGAGTATGAGCATCGTATCACGAAGCGTTCTTACCGCAATATGACGACTAATCAGGTAGTGAATCTTACTTTTGAGGATATTGATCGGATAGATTATTCTAAGGCAATACGAGACACAGTAGAGCGAGATAATTTATTGGAAGTGCTCAACTTCGTCTTTAAGCCGAATTATAAGGCTGGGGTATTTGAGTTTAGTATCAGTATTGATACTAAGAAGGCAGTGAATCTAAAAATCACTAATCCTGTCGGGAATCCCGTTTATAATGAGACGATTGATCCTTTCCCTCGTAAGTATGAGGCGAATACGGAGATTGCGCTTAAGATGACAGGGGAGTTGATTTTTGAGGCGGAACAAAATGGCAATTATTTTAAAAAGAGAATTATTGTAGAGTAGGGCTTAAAAATAAAAGAAATGACATATCTCCTTATAAGTAGCACTTCAAATCAAAAAATTTAAGCAGCTACTCAACAAGATATGTCATTTCAAATTGGTTAAAACGTTTCAACGTTCACAACGTTAAAACGTTAATTATTAGGCCAATTCTTTTTGAATCTCTCCAAACTTACCATCAATAGCAGTGAGTTCGCTTTCGATGGTATTGATACCTTTCATTTCTCTATTGATATGATTATCGAAAGGATCAAAGTTGCGATCTAATTTGTTTTTGATGTTTTCGATATAGGCTTTTAGCTTGCTTTCGATTTCTGTTTTGAGGCGAGTTCTACCATCTTTAATGGCATTATCGAATTCGGATACCACTCCTTTTCTTTTGAAGAGGATGGTGAAGCTGGCTAATAATAAACCCAAGCCCGATAAGATACCACCTGTAATATCCAATAACATACCATGTGTGGCAGTCATCAAGATGGCTCCCACAACAGCTAAACCACCGCCCATAGCAATGTCTGGTGCTAGGGAAGAAGCTTGTGGAAATAATTCAGAATCCACAAAATTATCGGTATCACTTACAAACTCGCCGAAGTTCATTTGTAATTGCTGTAGGGTTTCTTGACGCTTATTGGCGATGTCTCCGAAGATTTCGTTATTGACGTCTAAGATCGTTTTGTTATTCTTTATTTTTAGCTCTACTATCTTGGCCATTTGGCGGATGCTTTCGGCTATGTCTTCTACACCATTATCCAACTTAGGTTGGAAGCGAGCGGTGAGTTGTTCTTCTAATTTCTTGGAGATTTCTTCTAACCAAGCTTTGATGGATTCATCTTTAGAGAAGATAGAACTGACCCCTCTTTTGATTAAGCTACCTACCCCTAATCCTTCCTTGAATTCCTCTCTGATCTCGCCAGTTACATCATCGTATTCTTTGAGGAGGCCGTCTACTAATATGTCTACTCTATTAGCTGATTTGTCGGCTTGTGCGCCTAAAGAATCTGCAATTTCTGAACGGAAATCAATATCTGCTTCGTACTGTTTTTTGCGTAAGCTAACCGCTTCTTTGATATTGCCAGATATTTGGTTGGCAGTATTCATGCTGGATTGTAGCTTTAGCTTATAAGCATTTCCACCTGTGATATTTTCGATGATATACTTTCTGATATCGTAGAATCCACTTTCTTTTTCGTCTGCTCCTTCTAATTCCATTTTGGCAGATACGCAGAATACTTGTGGGTTTTCCAAGCCTTTTTTCTTGGCTTGCTCGATTACTCCATTTTTATTGATGGCTAAATCTTCTTCATTCATCAAGTCCTTTTGTTGGAGGACGAAGATGATTTTTTTGCGCCATTCAGTATTGATGAAATCGAAAAACTCCCAGGCCGATTGTCGGTATGGGTTTTTGCATTCAAATACAAAGACAATCAGATCAGAGCTTGGTACAAAATCCTCTGTAATGGTTTGGTGATCGTCTGCTATAGTATTGGTACCAGGCGTATCGACGATAGAGATTTTTTGTAGAATATCTACTGGTAGAGAGATTTTCTTTAGTTGAGGATTGATTTCCGAAACAGCTTGAGTTTCACCATATACGATTTGTTGAACGGTGTCGGTACATGGATCAGGGGCTACCTTACAAATTTCTTCCCCTGTTTCTAATAAAGCGTTGACGAAGGAGCTTTTACCTGCTTTTACTTCCCCCACGATGACGAACATAAATGGTTCGTTGAGTTTAGAGCGAATATCGCTTACGGTAGCGGATAAGGACTCATTTCCTATATCGTTAGTTAATTGATGTAAATCTTTATAAAGCTCGTCTATTTTTGATTGATAGAGCTGGAGTTGACTGTCAATTATTTGATTTTCCATAAAATGCTTAAAATTGGATTGGGCGGACACATAGGTCTG
>JAHDDN010000314.1 GCA_020629335.1 Chitinophagales bacterium
TGATCTATTAAACGTGCTAATTTTTGGTCATAGTTCATTTGAGTGTGTGTTTTTTCTTTAGTATGTAGTCCCGTAGCTATAATACGAAAAAATCGGGCAAACGACAATCTTTTGCTTCCTTCATTGCTGTTTGCAACTATTAAGGACATAATTGGGTCTGTTAAAGGGTATTTTGTGGCTCAAATAGCTTATATTTGTTCATATATTAGAACCCATACATTTTGTTGACTAATTAAAAGAAACATGAATTTTATAAAAGGATGCTTATTATTAATCACTTGTTTATTTACGAGCCATTTGATATCTGCTCAATGCGATATGGTGATAGACCAAGAAGTATTTTGTGATTTAGATAGCGCATGTCAAGGTAATGACTTAATTATTACACTGATTGTACAAGAAGGAGGAGCAGCTCCTTATGAAGTTTTCCTAGGGGAGACTTCTATTGCTTCTTCACCGACTCAATATATTGATATATTTGGTGTTGAGATTCCGTCTCCTTATACCCTAATAGTGGTTGATGCCGAGAATTGCTCTCAGGAAATCACTGGTTCTCATAATTGTGTTCAGTATACAGAGCAGTGTACAGATAGTGCTCTTAATGGAGATGAGGAAAGAATGGATTGTGGCGGAGCTGATTGTGCAGAATGCTTACAACTTACTTATGGAGTAGAATGTGATGGTTTGACTGGTGAGGTGATTTTCAAGGTATATTTTCCCGATTATGCTATTTATCCTTTCTGTGTAACAGGAGATACGGCAGATGATGACTTTAATGATGACATCATCTCTATTATCGTGACGGATAATTATGCGCCTAACTATAGGATATATGATAATAGTGGAAAATTAGGGGTAATAGCTGATCCAAGTATTCAGTGTACCAAATTAAGTGAATTACAAGACTGTCCTGAGGATAGTAATTTTGCGGCAGCATATACGATCATACCTAATGACGAAAATAACACTTTTAAAATTGACTTAGATTTATCTAGTGGAATTGCGCCATTTCAAATTGCCGATGAGGGAAATTCAACTGATGACGAGATTCGTTATTTTGATATGCTAACCAATGATGCACATCAAGTATTAGGTCCTTTCCCTAATAGCCAAATTCTGAGTTTAGCTACTATTGATGGTAATGGATGCGAAAGCAATATGACTATTTCGATATTAGATACGACTACTAATGTTAGTAATATCAATCGCCAGCTATTTATGGCTAATCATGTTTTAGCTTATCCAAGCGCATTTCACGATCAAACCAATATTAAGTTTGAATTAGCGAGCGCTCAAGAGGTCTCTATTTCCGTCTTTCATGTGAGTGGGGCATTAGCAAGTACTGTTTTGTCCTCTAAAAGACTGGGAGAAGGTTTACATGAGTATACCTTTGAAGGAGCGGGTTTAGCTTCGGGTATTTACTTTTTCGCCTTAGAAGTGGCGGGACAAGTTCACACTACCAAAATCTTAAAACTATAGGTAATTGAGTAAAATAAAACAACAGTCAAAAACGGTATGGTCCCATTTACTTAAGTGGGCCTATACCGTTTTTTTTATGTTTATTAGTATAAACATTTATGCCCAAGAAGACTGCTTAGACGGTCCTCAAATTATTAGCATTACAGATGACTGCTTTATTGATGAGAATTGTCAAGGGAGTAATCAAATTATTAGTGTACAAATAGAAGGAGGCATGGCTCCTTATGAAGTAATTATCAATGATGAGCTACTTTTTTCTACTTCTTCTCAGCCTTATATTGATATTTTTGGTTACGAAATCCCCTCTCCTTATAGCTTGATCATTGCTGATGCGAATGCTTGTGCTGATACAATTATGGGCACACACAACTGCTTGCAGTATTTAGAAAGTTGTATAGATAATATTCGTAATAATGATGAGGTTCGTATTGATTGCGGTGGAGATGATTGCGCTGATTGTATGCAGCTTCGTTATGGTATGTATTGCTCTTTTCCTACTGGAGAATTAAATATGACTATTTATACCCCCACTGATGCAGTTCCTCCTTTTTGCATAACAGGCGATCTCAACGATACGGAAGTTTATGATAGCCCTATTGTGTTTAGCTATGCATCTGATACGGAAGTCCCTTTAGTCAGAATATTAGATAGTGCAGGTAAGATGGGCGTTATTTATGATACTCCTTTGGTTTCTTGTGGCTATCCAGAAGAGGTGATTCTCCATGATTTATGCCCAGAAGAAAGTAATTTTGATGTGGATTTCACCGTCCGAAAAAACGATACCACTCAATTGTTTTATATTGATTATGAGATCAGCGGTAATCCGCCATTTGGTATCATTGATTATGGGAGTTCTGACCCCAACTTAATCAAATGGAATGAGATCGTTTTTTTTGATCGGATGTTTGAAGATAGCTCCTATACCATTGGCCCCTTGAATTATAATACGGGCTATAATATTTTAGTACACGACAGTTTGGGTTGTCGTAAAAACAGCAGCTTTTATGTGCTACCAAGCCCTATTGATACTTCCTCCACAGCGATTAATGATTCCCCATCCAAACTCACTACTTTGAGTTTATCTCCCAACCCCCTTACTCCTATTAGCCGTTTACAATTACATTTAAATCAAAAGGCTAAAGCAAAACTACAAGTCTTCAATCATCAAGGCCAGTTAGTTAAAACGATCATAGACACTGCCCTAAACACAGGCAGTTATGAATGGCCTGCTTATGATTCCTCTTATGAAAAGGGCATGTATTTCTTTGTTTTACAAATCGGGGATGAACAGTGGGTATCTAAGGGAATTTATTTGTAGTTTTGGGAATGAAAGAAGCCACTAGCGCACAAAAAGCGCCCCTATACATCAAAATACTATATGCCTTAGGACAATTTGGTTGGAGTTTGGCAGCATTTGGAGTAGCTGACTTACTCCTCTATTTTTATATGCCGCCTGGAGAAGGTAGTAGCCAACAATTTCCTCCTTTCTTTTACCAAGGAGCTATCTTAGGTTTTTTAACATTAATCGGAATTGTAGGTTTTGCAGGTAGAATCTTTGATGCTTTTACTGATCCTATGATCGCTTCCATGTCTGATCGTTCTCAATCAAAATTTGGTCGAAGACGGCTTTTCATGGCGATTGCAGTCATTCCTTTTGCGCTTTTTTCTTATTTGTCATTTTATCCTATTGTGGATGGATCAAGCTGGATGAATTTTGCTTGGCTCTCTGTTATGTTAGTCTGCTTCTATTTTTTCATGACCCTTTATGTTACTCCTTATACGGCCATGATAAGCGAATTAGGGCATGATCAAGATGAGCGCCTCCTCATCAGTACGCTCATTTCTTTAACTTATGCTTTTGGCTTTGCTGTAGGTGGAATGGCTTATAATTTCCAACCCTACTTTGAGGAAGCTTATGCGATGAGTCCGACTCAAGCATTCCAAACTGTCATCGGTATTTTTGCCATGATTTCCGCTGTATTTATGTTGATGCCTGTTTTGTTTATTAATGAAAAAAAATACTGCATACAGTTTAAAAGTGAAGAGAATCCTAAAGAAGCAATCAAAGCCGTTTTTGCCAATAAAAACTTCCAGATGTTTGCCGCTTCTGATTTGATGTACTGGATGTCTATGACCTTTATACTGATGGGTATTGCCTACTATGTTACTATCCTTTTAGAAATGGATAAATCATTTAGTGGCTTATTCATTATGGGCATGTTAGCCCTAAGCTTACTCTTCTACTTACCAGTTAATATATTAGCAAAAAGATGGGGAAAGAAACGACTGATACAGATTGCATTTGCGGTATTTGCACTTTCTTACGGCTTAATTTCTTTATTGGGCTGGATTCCTTTAGCTCCCATTTATCAAATTTGTATAATGGGCTTAATAGCAGTAATACCTATTTCTATCTTTAGTATTTTGCCTAATGCTATCGTAGCAGATATCACAGAAGAGGATTTCAATAGAAATGGCAATTATAAACCTGGGATGTTCTTTGCAGCTCGCAACTTTATGATGAAAGTCGGGGTTTCTTTAGCCAATTTAATCTTCCCAACGCTTTTATTGTTTGGTAAAGAGATAGGGAACGATACTGGCATCCGATTAACGGGTGTATTTGCTATGCTTTGTTGCTTGGCAGGTTGGTGGTTTTTTACTAAATATCAAGATAGTTTTCCAATATCGGAAGATGCGCAGATCAAAGAATAATGTAGATGAAAAGTAAATGGTACAAGTACTTAGTTTATGCCTCCTTGGTATTCTTAGTCATTGCGTTGTATAGAGCGGACTATCTCAATATTCCAATTATTTATTCCTGGCAATCTCTAATTTTATCTTTCGTTTTCTTATTTACAGGATTTATTGGACAAGTATTTTCTTGGAAAGCCGTTTTGCATGAATCGGATATTAAAGTCGATACTGCTTATTGTTTGGCAGGAACTGGATTATCTGTATTCACTAAGTATATTCCTGGAAAAGTAATGCTAATTTTAGGTAGAGCAGGTTATATTGCTGAAAAGTTATCCTATCCCTTAAGTAACCTCTCTATGCTTTCCCTTAACACCCAACTAATTGCGCTTTGGGTAGGCTTATCATTGGGTACTATAGGACTCTTTTTAGTAGGTGGCATACATATTTGGAAATGGCTGATTCTATCACTATGGTTAGTATTGACTGTTTTAGTATTTAGCAAAGCTGCCTTAGTGATTACCAAAAAAGCATTAAAAGTCCTATTGAATAAAGACGTAAAATTCACAGAACTCAATCCCAAGTCTGTTTTAAAAACACTTCCCTATTTTGCATTCTATTGGTTATCAATGGGTTTTGCATTTTTCCTATTGATTAAAGCACTTCACCCAGACCCATCAAGTATCTCTATCACAAGCAGTTTGTGTTTCCCACTAGTAACGACCTTAGGCATCATGGCGCTAATTGCTCCTGGAGGAATAGGAGTTAGAGAAGGCCTAATAGTGGGTTATTTAGTACTCACAGGCATAGAAACAGCAGATGCTACAACGATCTCTGTTGCTTCTCGACTTTGGTTCCTAATTGGTGAATGTTTCATTTTTTTAACTGGCTGGTGGGCTGATAGACGGTTAAAAGACGTCGTATAAATTACCATTTGCATAGGATTGTTTTAATCAATCTTATTTTTTTATTAACTTGTTACGTTCAAATACCAATTACAAACTAAATAAACATGAAACAAACTCTACTAATTATAATGGGTTTATTGATTACCCATATGCTTTTTGCACAATGTGACGAGGAACGTTATTACACTAAAATCTTCTCCGAAAATGTTACCATGCATGGAGATATTTCAGCTGGAGAAAATGCGAGTAATACAGGAGCTACCATTGCTCTTGATATGGATATATTCGAAACCGCTGATGATGACGAGATGGCTGAAAGACCTGTCATTATCTGGTGCTATGGCGGTTCCTTTATCGGAGGAGCAAAAGAAGATGTCCACTTCCTTTGTGAAGAATATGCACAACGTGGCTTCGTAACAGCAGCGATCACTTACCGTTTATATAATATCGCTGGTGGTATTCCTGGTGATCCAGAAATGATCGACGAAGTAGTTAAAGCAGTACACGATGGCAAAGCAGCCGTCCGTGAATTGAGAAGAAGCTACTATGAAGACGATAATCCTTATGGCATCAATCCTGACCAAATCTATATTGGCGGTATCTCTGCTGGAGCGATTCTCGCACTCCACTTAGCCTATCTAAACGACCCAACTGAAGCAGATATCGAAGTCGCTTCTGGAACAACCGTTTGGGACTTAGTAACTGAAAATGGCGGTATTGAAGGTAGCTCTAATGATTTAGAATACTCCTCAGAAGTACATGGTGTCATCAGCTATTCAGGTGCATTATATGACTATACTTGGATGGAAGATAATTTAGATATCCCTTTATTCTCAGTACATGAAACAGGAGACCCAATCGTCCCTTATAACGAAGGACCATTCATATTAGGTGCTGGCCCAATATCTTTAGAAATCGCTTATGGCTATGGTGGCTTTTACCTAGACCCAGTAGCCGATGACTTGGGCATAGTAAATGATTTCATCTCCTATGACGAAAACCAACACGTTGGATATTTATCTTATGATGGAGAGCATGTACTACAAGAAACTGCTGTATTCCTTGGTGATAGAGTCTGTGATTATACGACTTCTATCGAGCCTCCAACAGCAATCGAAGAAGTCGTAACTGATCAACTTGATCTTTATCCTAATCCTGCAACTCAACAAGCTCAATTAGCCAACAAAGATGGACAAGCATTAACTGGCCAATTAAGCATTATCAATAATGCTGGCCAAGTAGTCCTCAACACTACTTTAGCTAATCAAACAATAGCTAAGCTACCGATTCAAAACCTTAGCGCTGGTCTTTACCAAGTGGTATTAACTACTCAAGATCA
>JAHDDN010000315.1 GCA_020629335.1 Chitinophagales bacterium
CCAAGGAAAGTAACTACTTCATCTTCTAATTTGTACTTTTCTCCTGATTCTTTGCAGCTTCCGTTGCCGTATTCATCGAAGAAGATACGGGCGCCGAATCGACTCATCCAACCGATTCTTTTAGCGGGAACTCCGGCCATGAGTGCATAAGATGGGACGTCTTTGGTAACGACTGCGCCTGCGCCTATGAAGCAGTATTCGTGTAAGGTAGCGCCGCATACAATGGTTGCATTTGCACCGATGGAGACTCCTTTTTTAACGTGTGTTTTCTTATATTCTGACTTTCTGTTGACGCCTGAACGTGGATTGATAACGTTGGTAAATACCATGGACGGGCCTAAAAAAACATCATCTTCACAAATAACGCCTTCGTATAGAGAGACATTATTTTGGATTTTGACATTATTTCCGATACGGACATTATTCGCTACGAATACATTTTGGCCAAGTGAGCAGCCTTCGCCTATAATGGCTTTGGGCATCACATGGCAGAAGTGCCAAACATAAGATTTTGCCCCTATTTCGCATCCATCATCCGCTTCTGCTGAGGGGTGAACGAAGGCATTAGGATGTATAGGCATTTTCTTGCTTCATTTTGTTGAGTTCTTCAATATTACGAGTTGCGTAAATACGTTGGATGATGTCTACTACTTTCAGTCCTTCGAGCGCATTGACATCTATACTTGATTTGTGAAGAAGTGTATCTACTACATTTTGGATAACGTAGTGATGATTAGCTGCACTACCTTTGAATGGGCCGTAATCATTAGGAGGATTGGTAGGTGGTAATTCAGGCTTTTCATAGTTTTCTACATGGCAATATTCTATTTGATCCATGTATTGTCCGCCGACTTTCACGCTTCCTTTAGATCCTACTACGGTGATACTACTTTCCATATTTTTGTTCCAACAAGAGGTAGAGAAGTTTAGGCAACCCGTCCCACCTTTTATGAAATCAAATTGTACTATTCCAGTATCTTCAAATTCTGTACTGTGTTTGTGATTATAGTTTTGGAATCTTGCGTTGATATTTTCAACATCACCGAAGATCCAGTACATGATGTCAATAAAATGGCTGAATTGTGTAAATAATGCGCCTCCATCTTTCGCTAGTTGGCCTTTCCAGTCGTTATTTTGTAGGTAATAACGATCGTCTCTATTCCAGTAGCAATTAATTTGTACTGTATAGATGTCTCCCAAGCGGCCATCTTTAACGATTTCTTTTAGCCATTTAGAAGGTGGGCTATAGCGATTTTGCTTGACGACAAATACTTTTTTATTATTCTTTAAAGCTTTGTGTAGTAAATTTTCACACTCTCGCACATTGAGTCCCATTGGCTTTTCAATAACTGCATTATAGCCAGACTCCAGTACTTGTTTACCCATTGGTGCGTGTAAATTATTAGGGGTGCAGATATTAACTACTTCAACTCCTTTGGGTTGGTGAGCAAGGAGTTCGTCTATTCCAGAGAAGCTAGGAATATCCCAATTCATTTCTTTGAACTCTTCTAGTTTTTTAGGATTATTGTCAACGACTGCCAATAATTCTGTTTCTGGATGGTCATGAATGATACGGGCATGTCTTTTTCCAATTCGCCCATATCCGATTACTGCAAATCCGAGTTTTTCCATTTTAGTCTAATTTATTTCAATTAAGGAATATCAATTCATATTCCTAAGCTTACAAACATTCTTTAACTGCTTCGCAGATGAATTTCAATTGTTCTTCATCTAGTTCTGTGTGCATAGGTAAAGAGATCACTTGTTTAGCTAATAATTCCGTGTTTGGCAAGTCGCCAGCTTGATAACCATAGTGGCGATATGCTTCTTCTAAATGTAGTGGTTTAGGATAGTAAACCATTGAAGGAATGCCTTTTTCTTTCAGGCGTTCTCTAAATGCATCTCTATCCCCTTCAATTATAAGTGTGTACTGGTGGAAAACATGATTAGAGTGTTTTACTCTAAATGGTATTTTGATACCTGTTAGGTCTTTAAATGCTTCATCGTAATAATCTGCTGCACGATTTCGGGCGGCAATGTATTCATCTAAATGTTTTAATTTAGCATTGAGCACCACAGCTTGGAAACTATCCAAGCGAGAGTTAACTCCAATGTGTGCATAAGTATATTTTTTTACCTGACCATGATTAGCGATCATTTTTAATCGTTCTGCTAGCTCATCATCATTGGTAAATAATGCGCCTCCATCGCCATAACAACCTAAGTTTTTAGACGGATAAAAGGAGGTAGTCCCTATATCTCCAATAGTACCAGCCTTTAGACGCTTTCCGTCTGAAAAGTAATACTCTGAGCCTATAGATTGTGCATTATCTTCAATTACTTTGATGCCATGCTTCTTAGCAATTGCCATTATTCCTTCCATATTAGCACATTGACCGAATAAATGAACAGGAACAATACATTTTGTTTTAGGCGTGATTGCTTGCTCTAATTTTTCGAGATCTAAAGTGAAGTCATCTGGATTGATATCCACAAAGACTGGCTTCATATTTAATAATGCGCCAACTTCTGCTGTTGCGACAAAAGTAAAAGACACTGTGATTATCTCATCTCCTGGCTTCGGATCTAAAGCCATCATGGCTATTTGTAAAGCATCAGTGCCATTCGCACATGGAATGACATGCTTTACGCCTAAATAATCTTGTAGACCAGCAGTAAAGCTTTTTACCGCCGGACCATTAATGAATTTGCCAGTATTTATTACTTCAGCAATGCCATTATCTACTTCTTCTTTTATGTGTTGATATTGATTAAATAAATCAACCATATCAATTTTCCTATCAAATTTTATCATACTTATGGACCGTTTGTCTATATTTGTATTTTGGGTTATTTTGGGGCAAAGCTAATACTTTAACGCTTAGATAACAATAAAATATAGCCCAAATACTCTAATAAAAACAACAAATGCTATTTAACTCTATAGCTTTCCTTTTTTTCTTTCCCATCGTTGTAATACTATATTTTGCAACTCCCTATAAGTATAGATGGATCTTACTTTTAGCTGCCAGCTACTACTTTTATATGTGCTGGAGGCCAGAGTATATTATCTTGATTATCCTATCTACTTTAGTGGATTATTTTGTCGCATTACAAATGAGTGCCATAGCAGAAAAGAAAGATCGTAGGAAATGGCTGTATTTAAGTTTGTTTGTCAACTTAGGGATGCTATTTACTTTCAAGTACTTTAATTTTTTTAGTGCTAGTGTTCAGCAAGGATTTCAATACTTTAATATCTTCTATAATAACTGGGTATTTGAAGCCCTCTTGCCCGTGGGTATTTCGTTCTATACCTTCCAAACATTGAGTTATACCATTGATGTTTATAATAACAAAATTGAACCTGAACGAAATTTGGGTTATTTTGCATTATACGTTTCTTTCTTCCCTCAATTAGTGGCAGGGCCTATTGAACGGCCTGGTCGTTTATTACCTCAGTTTAAGCAAAATTTTGATTTTGATTATAAACGAGTAGTTGGTGGACTAAAAATGATGGCATGGGGATTCTTTCTCAAATTAGTTGTAGCGGATCGTTTAGCCCCCATCGTTAATCGGGTTTTTAATAAGCCTGAAAAACATGAAGGCTTTGAGATATTATTAGCTATCTTCTTCTTCGCTTATCAGATATTCTGTGATTTCGCTGGCTATTCTATCATAGCTATTGGAGCTGCAAAAATCATGGGATATGACTTAATGACTAACTTCCGACGTCCCTATTTTTCTACTTCTATTAGAGAGTTTTGGCAAAGATGGCATATATCTCTTTCCTCTTGGTTTAGAGATTATGTCTACATACCATTGGGAGGAAATAGAGTCGCCAAATGGAGATGGTATTATAACTTAATGATTACTTTTGTAGTAAGTGGAATATGGCATGGCGCTAATTGGACCTTTATCATTTGGGGCTTTTTACACGGCTTTTACTTAATATTTGCTTTAATAACGCAGCCTTTCAAAGATAAAATAAACAATGCTATTGGACTTAGTAAAGTACCTGCATTACTAAAAGCTTCTCAAATAGTAATTACCTTTATATTAGCTTGTTTTGCATGGACATTCTTTAGGGCCAATAGCGTCGGTGATGCATTTTTATTACTTAAAAATGCGACCTACTTAGAGAGTAGCCAATTAAGCCTAAATTTGCTCACAGGAATCAGTCCTGTTGAAATTGCCTTGTCCTTTTTATTCATCTTCTTGGTCGAAATTATTCACTCCATAGAAGAATGGGCAAACTTCTCTACTCCTTTTTATAGCCAATCAACCATCATCAGATGGGTGTCTTATGTCTTAATAGTCGTCCTAATCATCGGTTTTGGCAAATTCTCTGCAAGCGACTTCATTTACTTCCAATTCTAAGATTATGGGGAAACTAATATTAAAAGGAATCATCATTTTGGGGCTAGCACTAGCGATTATATTCATTGCGCGTGCTCTGATGCCTCCTTTTTGGTGTGGCCCAGTGATTGCGAATAAGTATCGAGTTTATGACACTAATAAAGATAAGTATAATATCCTATTCTTAGGTACGAGTCGGATCAATCATGGCATTAGCCCTAAAGCATTTGATAATCAAGTAGCAGATCTCTCTAAATTCAAATCTACTTCTTTTAACTATGGTTTGGCTGGAGCTAGCGTTGGAGAAATATTTTCTATATACCGATCCATACTTAAAGATCCCAGCTATAAACTGAAGTATATCTTAATGGAACTGCCTTCCGTAGGCACCGCTTTAGGGGATAAGTTCTGCATTGAAAACCTACATACCAATAGAAATAAATATTGGATGGACACTAAAGCTTTAAGATCCTCAATAGCCAATGTGAATGGCTTTATAAGATCAGACGGAGCCGCACTAAATAAAACTAGATTTTATAAAAATTATATCATGAATACCTTTGCTAATTTCCTAAGCGCAGGTATGATGGAAGGCTACTTAGAATACTTCCATGGATACGAAATTGAAAAAGGACTAGGCCCTCGATTAGATGGTTATGACAATATCACCCTTTTAACGAAAGATAAAGGAGTTCAAGAAGCACGAGCAGGCTTTTTAAGGGCTGGTAGTAAATTCGTCAAAGCAAAAAAAGAACGCAGCATCGAATTCTTCTCCGAAAGAGTAAATATCTCCGATTTTAATGAACAATACCTCCAACAAATTCTTGAACTCATTAGATTAGGGGAAGATGCTGGTATCCACCTCATTCTCATGTCGCCTCCACTCATGACCACGCCCTCTTATAAGGAATTAGCCCCTATATTTTTTCGTATACCAGAGAAAAATCGCATTAATTTATGCGACGCCAAACGATACCCTGCCTTATATGAAAACGAAAATATTTGGGATGGAAACCACTTAAATCATAAAGGTGCTGTTAAATTTTCTAAATTTGCAGCCAAAGCATTCGTTAATAAGCTCAAAAAGGGGAAGAAAAAGGGTAAAAAATAACCCAAGTAAAAAATAAACAAATATCAATATTTTGAAAAAGGCATTAATCATAGGTTCTAATGGCTATATTGGTCGTCATCTTGCTTTGTTACTCAATCAACAAGGAATAGAGGTTCATTGCTGCGATATACATCCGCAATCAATTGATCATATCAGCGAATATCAAGCAATTGATATTACCGATAAAGAATCCATCAAAAAATTGGATTTCCAAGTAGATTCTGTCTTCGTCCTAGCAGGTCTAAGCGGCACCAAAATCGGCTTAACTAAATATCGTGATTTTCTAAGCATCAATGAACTAGGCTTTTTAAATATCCTAAATCGCATCCAAGAAACCCATAGCCCCGCAAGAGTCATTTTCCCCTCTTCTCGACTGGTTTATAAAGGCCAAAGTAATACACCACTTACGGAAGATGCTCCTAAAGAGCTAAAAACCATCTATGCCGTCAATAAATGGGCCTGCGAAAACTATCTCAAAATTTTCCAAAATAGCTACGGTATTCCGTATACCATTTTCAGAATTTGCGTTCCCTATGGCAATCTAATTGATAATACCTACTCCTACGGAACCATTGGATTTCTACTTGGAAAAGCACTCAAAGGAGAAGCCATTACACTCTATGGCGACGGCCAACAAAGACGTACTTTCACCCATATCGAAGATGTCTGCCAACAAATGATTCAAGCCTCTTTCCATCCCCAATGTATCAATGAAGCCTACAATATAGGCAGTAAAGATCACCTAAGTATATTAGAGGTCGCACAAAAAATCGCTTCGATGTATGAAGTCGATATCACCCATTCCGATTGGCCCGAACTCGATCTACGCATAGAGTCAGGCGATACCATTTTCGATGATACCAAAATACAAAACATCATCCATTATCCCTACCGACACGAATTCAAAGACTGGCTCCAAAAAGTAGCTAATATTAGTTAA
>JAHDDN010000316.1 GCA_020629335.1 Chitinophagales bacterium
GGGTCGGGCTATCCGCTCTTATGTGGCTATGCACTGTCTACTACGCTAAGTGCTGTTTGTCTCTAAGGAGCCTTCACAGCACTAAGCTTCGTAAGCCATTGCATATACGCCCCATACCGCTTCTATCCCTCACGCATTTTTTGGTATTGAGTATAAAGTAGTGAGTATTGAGAAATTTGTATGGCGTTCTTCCAGCATAGTAAGTACATCAGTTTGTTTGTTAATTAGGATTTCAGTGTAAGGTGACATGTTTTATTGAAAAAATATGATATTAAGTTTTAGAGCCATTTCATAGATATCTTGAATCAGTTAATCAGTTATCCATGAACTATATCGATAGCTTAAATCGTTAACCTATTAAAGCCACTCCTTTATGAATACAATTTTACGCTTACTACTGATTGCCTGTATATTTTTGGCTGGTCTCGTAATTAAAATGGATTTTGATAAGCAGAATCGATTATCGAAAGAATTGTATCAGATAGCTTTGAAGTATTACAAGGATCATAAAGACCAGTTTGACAATAGAGAGTACCTCACCATAATAGATTATACCAAGCCCTCTTACCATAAGCGAATGCATATAGTGAATCTTCCAACAGGCAAGGTGAGTAGTTATTTGGTTGCTCATGGAAGTGGAAGAGGAGGCATAGGCGGGAAAGCCAAGCCACCAGGCTTCTCTAATACACCAGAATCTTATCTTTCCTCCACGGGTTTTGTCAGAACAGGAGAAATTTATCATGGCCAATACGGCAGATCCATGCGCTTAGATGGTCTTGAGCAAGGAATCAACCACAATATCAGAAAAAGGGCGATCGTCTTACACAGAGCGCCTTATGTATCTTATAGTGCCATTTGGGCCAATTTTCTAAAAGGAGCGCCAAGAGTGGGAGAAACTTTAGGCTGTCCTGCCGTCGGAGACGAATATATTGATGAAGTGATTGATAAGATACATGGCAAGAGTTTGATTTATATTCATGCGAACTAATGGTTAAATTGAGAATACTAAAACAATAAATTTTAGAAAAAATAATTATATTGAGCCTCTAAATCCCTTAATATTAAGTATTGTCTAATAAATAATTTGTATGATATTTCCAATTGGTGATGATCAGGTAGAAGGTGGAAGTAAGCCTATTTTTTGCTATTCCTTTATCGTATTCAACATTATAATTTTTTTGTATGAAGTTTCCCTAGGGCCTGCGCTGGGGCAATTTGTTATGGAATATGGCTCCATACCTGAAGAAATTACTAGTGGGGAAGATTACTTCACGTTATTTACCAGCATGTTCTTACATGGTGGCTGGATGCATTTGATAGGGAATATGCTCTTTCTATGGGTGTTTGGTGATAATATAGAAGCAACGATTGGCAATGTACTGTTTTTTATATTTTACATAGCTGGTGGATTAGCAGCCCATTTAGGGCATATCATGACCAATCCAGTAAGTGTTATTCCAACTGTTGGAGCAAGTGGTGCTATATCGGCCGTTTTGGGTGCTTATATGGTGATGTATCCACGATCAAGAATCAGGGTTTTGATCTTGATTTTTTTTAGATCTTTCTATATGGCTGCCATTATTTTCTTAGGATTGTGGATATTGCAACAATTTGTTTCAGGTTTTGGAGCCTTAGGAGCACAGACAAGTGAGACAGCAGGTGTGGCTTGGTGGGCACATATTGGAGGCTTTGTTTTTGGAATAGTAGCAGGCTTCTTATTTAAAATGTGGTTTCCTGGAGTGCAATTAATTAAGGGAGAATCTCATACCAAGTATATTGGAAAAAGAAGAGGATTTTAGTCGATTGACCATATTTTGATGTCGTCTTTACGACAAAAATGCAGGCCTTTGAACTATCTCAATATTAAAAAATTCAAATTAACAATAATTTATTAGTCTGTAACGTATAATAAGCCGAGAAGGGCTGAGTAAGGAATGAAGAAGGTGAGTTTATTAAAACTCATTTCTTCGTTCCTTTTTTTTTATTCGTATTATTTTAAAAGATTCATAAAATATTAGACCTTTGTGTTTACCAGAACTTATATTAAAGACGTAAATTATGAAAGGAAGAAACAGCTTGCTAGTACTTTCGTCAATTGCTCTTATACTGTGTTTAATTGCCTATTCTAAACATTTTGATAATACTTTTCAATTTGATGATACACATACAGTTGTAAAAAACCCCTGGATTAAAGACATAAGCAATTGGCCAGAATATTTCGTTAATGCCGCAACATTCAGTTCTCTGCCTCAAAATCAAATGTATCGACCGCTATTTACTCTTAGCATTGCGATAGATTATTGGTTAGCGGGAGGCCTGAACCCTGTCTATTTTCATGTTCCCATGTTTATTTGCTTTTTGGTCTTATGTGCCTTATTATTCTATTTTTATAAGCACATTATGTATCAAACTGATCCTCACCGGCTAAATTCCTATTTTGCTTGGTTTTCAGCAGCCTTATTTATGTTACTCACTTCCAATGCCGAAACGATCAATTATATATCAGCTAGGTCGGATTCCTATTCTACTTTGTGGGTGATTACGGCTTTGCTAACTTATATATATAGTTCTAAAGCATTAAAGCCCTTCTTATATTTTATACCATTGCTGATCGCATTATTTATGAAGCAATCAGCTATCATGTTTGCTCCTTTACTATTTTTGTACATACTATTTTTTGAGTATGATTTAGGTGTATTTGATTTATTTAAAAAAGACAAAACGAAACAATGGCTAAGTGCTGTAATGAAGTCTATTCCAGCTTTTGTTGTAGTGATAGCCTTTTACTTCTTGCAAGACAGATTGAGTGGAGAAGGATTAGATATGAGTTCAACGCCAGCTTATAACTATTTGATTACTCAACCTTACTGTATACTTAAGTACGTTGGCTTATTTTTCTGGCCAGCTGGCTTAACGGCTGATACCGATTTATTGCCATTTGCAAGTATAGCTGATAGCCGTTTTTGGATGGGAATGGTCTTTTTACTTGCTTTAATGGCGATTGGTTTGATCACTACTCAAAGTAAAAAATGGCGACCAGTAGGATTTGGAATACTTTGGTATTTGATCGCTTTATTTCCAACATCAAGTGTAATTCCTTTAGCGGAAGTGATGAATGATCATCGTATGTTTTTTCCAAATATAGGTTTGATTATTTCGGTTGTATGGACTATTGCTCTTTTGACAAGAGATCTAATTGAAAAAAATAAAGCATTGGCATATGGATTATTAGGTATAGGTCTGATAGTACTTATTGCTAATTCATATGGTGTATACCTAAGAAGTGAGGTATGGCATAGTGAAGAATCCCTCTGGCGTGATGTTACCATTAAAAGTCCAAAGAATGCAAGAGGCCATATGAATTATGGACTAATGATGCTTCGTAAAGGGGATTATAAACGCTCTAGTTTATATTTAGAAAGAGCCGTTGAAATTCGTCCTTTATACGCTTATACACAGACTAATTTAGGAGTATTAAGAGCTGCACAGGGTTTAAATGATGAAGCAGATAAATACCTGCGTAAGGGACTTGAATTAAATCCCACAGACCCTGAGTTGATCTCTTGTTATGCTATATTCCTAACAGATCAAAAACGTTATGTTGAGGCAGAAAAATATCTCAATCAATTAATTCAGATTAGTCCTGGTCATCCTTCGAAATCTTATTTGATGAGGGTTTATCATGAGCAGTCTAAATGGGCTGAATTGAAGCGCCTTTGTCGTAATTCACTAGCACTCAATGCGAATGATAAGGATGCAGCTCTCTATCAAGAAATCGCCAATACGAAATCAACCTATGCAGATGTATTAGAGAAGAGAATACTTAAAGGTCCTACAGAAGATTTATACCTTGAATTATTTGCAGCTTACTATAATGATAAGGAGTACCAAAAAGGTTTAGAGACATGCGATCGTTTATTAAAGATAAATCCTCAATCGGTTGCTGCTTATAATAATATATGTGTAGCATATAGAGAAATGCATCTTTGGGATAAGGCTATAGAAGCGGCTAATATAGGATTGAAGATAGATCCTAATCATACGCTTTTGAAGAATAATCTAAAAACGATCCCTTATAGAAAGGATTTAATTAATCAATTGAATAATAGAGAATTTGATTATGGAGGATACTTAAATTTAAGTGTTTCTTTTTATAATTCAGGCATGTGGGAAGAATCTATTTTATCGGCTAGAAAAGCATTATCCCTTAACCCTAATTCTCCTGAAGCTCATAATAATATTTGTGTATCTTATATTAAGCTGAAAGAATGGAATAAGGCAGTTGAAGCTGCTCAAAAATCATTAGAGATAGATCCGAATTACCAATTAGCTAAACAGAATTTGGCTTATCTAAAAAGCCTGCTTAACCTAAATAAGTAAGTAATTGGACAAAATTAAATTCAGATGGTATCTTTTAGGGTAGGTTTTAAGCGTTCAAATCTAGGCTATCTAGATGAGTATAATTTTTATACTCTGGAAAAGCCGCCTTGCCTTCTGCTACCGTAGCTAAAAATAGATCATCTTCTCTTAGGTGATAATAACAAAGTGCTTTATTGTAGTAGATATCAGCTTTTTGGCCGAAAAGTGCGATGGAGTGTTCGAAATATTCAAGGGCCTCTTTATAGTAACCCAATGCATACATCATGCCGCCAATCTCAAATGCTAAGTCGTATGATTCATTGAGCGTAAAATAAAGCCTCCAAGTTTCATGCATCGTTTGGGCGAAACGGGCCCGTTCATTAAAGGATATTTTTGTAGAAACTTGTTTTAATCGAGGTAATAGATTAATGAAAAATGTGGAGTCGTAAGCGCTAAGGCGCAGCATACTAATTAACTCCATTAGATTTAAGCGGCTGATATTATTATAGACTGTTTTTTTGATGCTATTAAAATCATCGGGACCGAAGTCATCGATAAAGCGTTGATAGGCTGAATGGGTCTCTGTATATTGTGCTCCATCCTCCAGAAATAACAAGCAGCCAATAGCTAGATTAAAGGTAGATAAGCTTGGAAATAAGACTGTTCCTTTATTTTTTTTGCAATAAATGCCCAGCGCATGATAATTGACCCAAAATGACATGGCTCCATGCGTGATCATTTCAGGCTTTTTAGAATTTTCTAAATCGTGTAATTCGTGATAGCCTTTATCCATAGAAATCAGCATCAAGCCCTTTTGGGAAAGTTGTCGTACGTTATCAATGCACTTGATGCCATTTCGAGGAAAAAAGAGATAGGTTTCAGATTCTAAATTCGCGTACTCATTAATAATTTCATTCATGATCTCATGCTCGTATATTGGGCTTGAGATGGCTTCGTTATGATAGATTACATTAATGTTTTCTAGGAGCTTAGCGTCATCCATTTGGCTGGTATCGATTGTTGATTCGAGACTCAATAAGCAACTGGAGATGGTGTTGTTCTTAATATGGAAAAGATCTGTAGGGATGGAGTCAAAAAAGTAATTAGCGATTCCTATGATGGGTTGTTGGAGTTCTTGTGCTTTGATAGTATGATTGGCATATTGCAGTTTGATTTCGTCACTTCCTATGGCATCAAAATAAGCTACATCTGCCTGCCCTTTTTCAAAAAAGGATTTGAATTGGGGATGATTTAAGAAAAAACTTAGATTATCCTTGCCGATATCGCTGATGATATAACAATAGGGTGGAAGTGCTAATTTACTTTGTGTGCATAGTCGATCGAGATGTTGTAGAATATGGTAGGCTAAACGACCATGTCCAGCACCTAATTCGATCAGATGTACTGTTTCTTGGGTATGACCTTGAATGCCTAAGTCTTTTAGAAAGGCGAAGATGAGTTCAGCGTAGGTATTGCCTACTTTGGAATTGCTGGTTACATGATGTGGTACGTCTCCGCTTCTCCAAGCGTCAATACCTGAGTTTTGGTAGTAGTTTCTATTGAGTTGCCATATAAGGCTTTCTGCAAAGGGCTTGGCAGTTTCTACTTGATAAGTATCCATAGTACAAGAGGTAATTGGTGAAAAAATCATCCATGACTCAGCGAGCTCGTACTATGTTATTTGCTTCAAATATAAGTCTTTCAATTTAATAATCGGAGGCTTAAAAATGAAGCATTAGTAAAAACAAACAAAGAAAGAATTGTTGCCCAAAGGTAGGTGAATTTTGGGGGATAAAGCAAATATATTTCAAAAATAATTGAAAATCAATCGATTAGGAGTGTTGCACGAGGGATAGAAGTGGTATGTGGCGTTTATAGGACAGCTTACGAAACTTAGCGATGCGATGGCTGGCCCGTAGGGCAGACAAGCAGTGCTTAGTGTAGTAGCTGGCATATAGCCACATAAGAACGGATAGCCCGACCCCAATGACAGATAGAAGCGTATTTATTTAATACGTTTCTACTGTCATT
>JAHDDN010000317.1 GCA_020629335.1 Chitinophagales bacterium
CGGTACAATAGTTTTCAAGACTACCGCATTCGACCACTCTGCCAACTCTCCGATGCAAACATACGTTAGCTTTTTCGATTACGCAAATTTAACACACAAAAAAATTCACAGAGTTTTAAATAATATTATAAGCTGCTGGTTTTCAACATTTTTTAAACATTTTTTTTAGGGGCTTCCCTTCAGAGGGCTTCCACTTTTTTTTCAAGACGCCACAGTCTAATAAAGCCCTCTGAAGGTCAGGCTGTTCGCTCTTATGTGGCTATGCTACTCCTACTACGCTAAAAGCTGCACTTGTCTGCCACTTCGTGGCCAGCCTGCGTCCAGCTAAGCTACGTAAGTCGCAGCATGGCCGCCACATACCGCTGCCATCCTTAAGCCGAAATCATTAACTTTTAAACTGATGAACTTTGAAACTGAAAAACACCCATATTGGGAGAAATCTCTGACTACAAGCTATAAGCACCTATCTAAAAGCATCTTAAGATATTTTGTTGCTTCTACTAAGAATAATGCCGATGCTTAATTAAGTTGACCACTTCCTCAAAGTACTCAACATCCATTTCTGTGAAATCATCTAATTGATCACTATCAATATCTAATACCATCTTTACCTCCTCTCCTACTACTAAAGGCACCACTATCTCAGAACGAGAAGCACTACTACAAGCAATATGTCCAGGAAATTGATCGACATCAGGCACCAATATGCTTTCCTTCCGACTAGCCGCCGCTCCACAAACTCCCTTATCCAAAGCAATCCGAGTACAAGCAACGGTCCCCTGAAAAGGGCCTAATACTAATTCCTCCTCTTTCATCATATAAAAGCCTATCCAATAAAAACCTAAGGCTTGTTTCAATAAAGCCGCCGTATTAGCTAAATTGGCAATCAAATCATCTTCTATACTTATAGTCGCCTCAATTTGCTTGATGACTAATTCGTATCGCTCCTTTCTACTGAGCTGGGAGTCAATGTGTACTTCGTGCATAAGTGTCGTTTTTATTTGGGTTCGTTCCATTATTGAATAATAACATATTTGTTTTTATATTTGATTTGAACGAAAGAATAAATATAAAAATCTACAGTCTAAATTCATAAAATAACATGATAACTAAAGAAGAAGCATTAAGTATACTAAGGAATTCATTAGGTAATAATAAGCTAATTTTCAGAAAAGGTCAATGGGAATCTATAGATAGTTTAGTTAACAGAAAAGAAAAAGTTCATGTTATTCAAAGAACGGGATGGGGAAAAAGCTCCGTTTATTTTATATCGACTAAACTTATTAGACAAAATAATGGCGGTTTAACAATAATAATCTCACCTTTACTTGCTTTAATGAGAAATCAAATTGAAGCAGCAAATTCTTTCGGACTGGTAGCAGAATCAATTAATTCTGGCAACTTCAGCGATTGGAATCAGGTAAAAACAAAAGTATTAAACAATGCTGTTGATATTTTATACATTTCACCCGAAAGGCTTGCAAATTCCAAATTTATAAATGAAATACTAATTCCAATTTCTCAGAACATTGGATTGTTCGTTGTTGATGAATCACATTGTATCTCAGACTGGGGACATGATTTTAGGGTTGATTATCGAAGAATAGTAGGAATAATTAAACAATTGCCAAATAATTTGCCAATCATAGCTACAACAGCGACCGCAAATAATAGAGTTATTAGTGATGTCGAAAGACAATTAGGTAACTTAAATACCCAGAGAGGATCTCTCAAGAGAGATAGCCTAAGACTACAGAATATAAAACTCAACGATCAACCTTCAAGGCTTGTTTGGTTAGCTGAGAATCTCCCAAAAATTGCTGGAACAGGAATTATTTACACTTTAACAAAAAGAGACGCTAAATTGGTGACCAAATGGCTTCAAATTCAAGAGATTAATGTTTTAAGTTATTACTCTGGTATAGAAAATGAAGGTTTTAGCAGCACAAATGAATATAGAATATTTTTAGAAGAAAATTTAAAGAAAAACAAAATCAAAGCTTTAGTTGCCACTGTTGCTTTAGGTATGGGATACGATAAACCTGATTTAAGTTTTGTTATACACTTTCAAGCTCCAGGAAGTATTGTTGGGTATTATCAGCAAGTTGGTAGAGCTGGAAGGGGTATTCCAAATGCATTAGGCATACTATTAAGTGGAGAAGAAGATGATTCAATACATGATTTTTTTAGAAGAAATTCTTTTCCACCAAAACAAAGGGTTGATGATGTTTTGAATGCTATTGAAGAATCAGAAGAAGGATTAACAATTACTCAGCTTACTAAACAGTTGAATTACAAAAAAGGGCAAATACAAAGCACTTTAAAATATTTAAGTGTAGAACAATCTTCGCCTGTTGTAAAAATTGGTTCTAAATGGCAAAGGACTATAAATCAATATCATCTTGATATAGAAAAAGTTAACCGCTTAAATATTCAAAGAGAAAAAGAATGGATGGAGGTCCAAAAATACATAGATACTAACGAATGTTTAATGGAGTATTTACAAAAATCCTTAGATGATCCTAATCCACAAAAATGTAATAAATGTTCTAATTGCTTAGGTAAGAATCTTATCCCTTTTGATAATAACTTTCAACTCGGAATTCAAGCTGCTTCATTTTTAAAAAAATCTGACATACCACTTTTCTTAAAAAAACAGATACCTGCAAATTCGCTTTTAGAATATAGAGTAAATTGGGGATATAATAAAGACAATCAATGGAATCTACCATTAAACTTAAGAGGACAGGAAGGAAGAATATTGTCAAGGTGGCGAGACGCTGGATGGGGGACGCTAGTTGCTAATAATAAACAATCCCAACATTTTAGTGACGAATTAGTTGATGCTATGGCATCCATGATAAAAAGATGGATGCCATCTCCGTATCCAACTTGGATTACTTGTGTTCCATCAATGAGAAATCCTAAATTAGCGCCTGATTTCACTTCAAGATTAGCACAAAAATTAAAAATACCTTATCTTGCAGTTGTGGAAAAAATAAAGGAGACTCCACCTCAAAAATCACAGGAAAATAGTTACTTTCAAAGCAACAACCTTGATGGTGTATTTGAGATTGAAAAATTTGAACAAGATGGTCCTGTTTTTTTGGTTGATGATGCTGTAGATTCTGGATGGACACTTACCATTATTTCTGCATTATTATTAAAAGAAGGAAGTGGACCCGTTTTTCCTATTGCTTTAACAACTACAAACATTGGTGACTAATATGGTATCTGAAAGATCAAAAGCAATCATTTTATTGACCGCTTATTTACCTGGCTCAAACAAAAAAGCGAAGCCACTAACTACAACGGAATGGAATAAACTTGCCATTTGGTTGAATAATAAAAAAATGATTCCCGAAGACTTATTATCCAATGATAAGGAGGAAATATTGAAGGAATGGCGTGATTCACGCATCACATTAGAAAGAATAAATTTACTTTTAAATAGAGGAGCTGTAATGGCTATCTGTTTAGACAAATGGGAGAGGTCTGGTGTATGGGTAATTAATAGATCTGACATAGAGTATCCAACAGAAATAAGAAAAAAATTAAATCATTTATCACCTCCTATATTTTATGGGATCGGTAATAGCAAAATATTAAAAACTGAAGCGCTTGGTGTTGTTGGTTCTAGAAATGCATCCGAAGAAGATTATCAAATCTCTTTCGATTTAGGAAAAAAAGTTGCAAACTTAGGATTTTCAATTGTTTCTGGGGGGGCAAAAGGGATTGATGAAAAATCCATGTTAGGCTCCTTAGAAAATGAAGGTACTTGCATTGGTATTTTAGCTGATAAACTATTAAAAAAATCCACTTCAAAAATCTATAGGCCACATATTATGAATGGAAACTTGGTCTTCATTTCACCATATAACCCAGAGGCTGGATTTAATGTAGGAAATGCAATGGCAAGAAACAAATTTATTTATGTCAAATCTAAAGCTACAGTAGTAATACATTCAGGATTAAAAGGAGGAACTTGGACAGGTGCCATTGAAAATCTAAAAAACAAATGGGTGCCTGTTTGGGTTAAACAAAATGATGATCAATTATCTGGAAATTTAGAATTAATTAAAAAAGGCGCTAATTCATTACCTCAGAATTTTTCTGAATGGCAAATGGATCAAGTAATTAATTCGAATGTTATTCATAGCCCATCTCCTGATTTATTTAGTACTATAGAAGAACCTAATGTTGCTATCAAAAAGATAAATTCAGTAAAAACCTCTGTAAATTCTAAAGTTAAAATAAAAACAGAAAACAAAATGTTGAGCGCATTTTTTGAACTACTAAGAAGCGATTATCCCAATGGTTTCAACAAAAAAGAAATAGTCAAAGATTATAATATTCTCCCAAGTCAAGTAAATAAATGGTTGAAAGAATTAGAATCACTAAGTTATTTAGAAATAATATCAAATGACAGATTTAAAATTCTGTGAAAAAAAATTTAATCATTTATAAAACCGGCTTAGGGATGGGAGTGGTATGGGGCGTTCATGCAGCGACTTACGGAGCTTAGTGATGCGACGGCTGGCCCGAAGGGCAGACAAGCAGCACTTAGCGTAGTAGGAGCAGCATAGCCACATAAGAACGGACAGCCCGACCCTTTCTGATTTTTTTCATCGGAGGGCGCACACATAGGTAGCGCCCCTACGGGCCGATGAAAAAATCAGAAAGGGGAAGCCCCAAATTTAACAGTTTTACTAATAAACCAATCAACTAATTCACCAACTAATAAGTCGGCAGCGCCCTATCTATTTCCTCCGCATAGGCCAAAATACCTCCTTTCAGATTATAAAGATTATCGTAACCATATAGATCTTCTAATTGACGAATGGCAGTAGCACTTCGTTTACCACTTCTACAATGAACTACCACTTTTTTGTCTTTCGGAATGCGAGCACTGGCCTCTGTCACGACCCCTAAAGGAATCAAGTCTCCACTAATATTGACAATTTCATATTCATGTGGTTCTCTTACATCTATGAGTTCAAAGTTTTCCTTTTGCTCGATTAATTCTTTCAATTCAAAGACATCAATTTCTTTGACGGTTCTTTCTTCAGTTGGAGCAATAGTCAAGCCGCAAAATTGATCGTAGTCGATTAATGTGCTTTGAGTGGGATTTTCTCCATTGAGCGGATTCTCTGGATCTCGATTGATTTTGAGCGTGCGTGTTTGGAAGGAAGCTGCGTCTAAGAGGAATAGTCGGCCCGAAAGCGGGTCCCCTACCCCACTGAGCACCTTAATCACTTCATTCGCCTGAAGCGATCCTATGATACCTGGTAATACTCCTATCACTCCACCCTCGGCACAGGAAGGCACTAAACCTGGCGGAGGAGGCTCAGGGAATAAATCTCTATAGTTAGGCCCTAATACTCCTTCTGAGTTGGTATAATTAAAGACCGACACTTGTCCTTCAAAGCGATAGATGGAAGCGTAGACATTGGGTTTATTAAGTAGTACACAAGCATCATTGACTAAGTATCGAGTGGGGAAATTATCCGTTCCATCTGCTACTAAATCGTAATTCTTAATAATTTCTAAAGCATTCTCTGAAGTCAATCGAACATTGTGTGTGATGATCTTGATATGTGGATTCAATGCTTGTATGCGTTCTTTGGCTGCCTCCACTTTTAGCTGTCCTACGCTATTGACATCAAATAGAATTTGGCGCTGCAAATTACTATCGTCTACCACATCAAAATCAACGATGCCGATGGTGCCGACTCCTGCTGCTGCTAAGTATAATAATACTGGACTACCTAAACCGCCTGACCCAACTACCAATACTTTAGCAGCCTTGAGTTTCTTTTGTCCTTCTAAACCAAACTCTGGTAGAATAATGTGCCTACTATATCGGCTGAGTTCTTCTTTATTTAAATTTATCTCTGTTGACATCTTATTGTTTTTTTCAGAACAAAAATATTTTTTAGTAACTCCCACCTGCTATAGCTGGGATAATACTGATAACGGAATCGCTGCTAACAGCAGTATCTCCTTTATCTAGTGATTTAATATCCTCATCACCTAAGTAAACTCTTACAAAGGAACGCAATTCTCCATTCAAATCTAATAATTGCTTTCCTAAATCACTATATTCTTCTACTAATTCTGTTATTGCTTCATTGACTGTTGTACTTCCATTGCTATCAAAAGAGGCTTGATTAGCCGTGAATTTTCTCAATGGAGTTGGAATGATAATTTTTGCCATGATTGTAAATTTTATGATTAGGAATATTGTTAAGTGAACACAAGTGAAAAACACTTGCGCTATAAAGTTTTGTGAGGTGTTGGTCAGAATCGAACTGACGATCATGCTTTTGCAGAGCAATGCCTT
>JAHDDN010000318.1 GCA_020629335.1 Chitinophagales bacterium
TATAGTTGTTTCATTTTAGTTGGTTTTTTATATTTATCAACAGGGCATAGCAATCTTATACCAAATAAATTTAGTTTTTTAGACATAAGATTGTCTATTGGTAGATATACCTTATCTACTTAGTAATTTGCTTTAATGAATTTTGGACAATAGATTATGAATAAAAGCAATTAGCCTCCAAGCACCATTGAAAAATGGTGGACTTTAATCATAAAAAATCATCTCAAAAACACAAACAAAAAACTTCCTTAAAATTGCATGTTCTGTTATTAAGAGAATGGTTCTAATTCTCTCTAAATGGTCATATACTAAATAGGTAGGAAATCAATATATTAGGTCGATATATTGATTCATATATCAAATGTAAATAATAATGAATTAAAAAACAAGTTTTCACATTGTTTTTTTTTACAACAATGGAATAGGCTTGTAGAGGTACAAATGTCCTCTTATCTCTATAATAAATCCCTTATAAGTTCCTATCACGACATCAAGAGCAGTCCCAAAAACACACAAATCTCCTCAAAAAGCATTAAATTGCAATGTATTACATCTACCACTTACTGTTATCTCCCTCCACCTTTCAGGCACCTCCCCCAAGGGAGGACAGGCTTAGGGATGGTAGCGGTATGTGGCGGCCATGCTGCGACTTAGGTAGCTTAGGTATGCGCAGGCTCCAATAAGAGACAAGCAGACCTTAGCGAACTTAGAGCAGCATAGCCACATAAGAGCGGACAGCCCGACCCTTTTTAATTTTTTATCGGAGGGCGCACACATAGGTGCGCCCCTACGGGCCGATAAAAAATTAAAAAGGGGAAGCCCCAAATTAAATACCTAAATGTTAAAATATTATTATGAAAACCCTATTTACTTTTTGTTTTCTCTTTATTAGTTGGTGTCTGATGGCACAGGAGACAGAATTATATCATCAAGCAAAAATTAATTTCCAAGGAGATGATATTGCTCGATTGGGAGCACTCGGCATTCCATTGGATCATGGCGAATTGATTCCTAATGAATCCATCACTTGTGATTTTTCTGAGACGGAAATTGCATTAGCAGAGGCGGCTGGTTTTGAAGTAGAAATATTAATAAACGATGTCGTTCAATTTTATCAGGATAGGAATTTGAAGTTTAAGGATTGGACAATGGATGATTTTAGAGCGGTGAATATTAGTGGCTGTAATGGGCCTGTTTATGCAACTCCTGAAAATTTCAATTTTGGCTCTGTGGCTGGATTTTATACTTATCAGGAGATCTTAGATCATTTAGATAATATGGCGACTACCTTTCCTAATTTAATTACGGTAAAGCAAGCGATTGATCCGAGTCTGACTACGCATGATGGGCATTCTGTTTATTATGTAAAAATTTCTGACAATCCGAATATGGATGAAGCAGAGCCAGAGATTTTATATGATGCATTGCATCATGCGAGAGAGCCAGAATCGGCAGCGCAATTGATCTTTTATATGTACTACCTATTAGAGAATTATGGGAGTGATGATTATGTGACAAACTTGGTAGATAATCGAGAAATGTATTTTGTGCCGGTGGTGAACCCTGATGGATATGATTATAATATGACGAGTCAGCCAAGTGGGGGCGGAATGTGGCGAAAGAATAGACGAGATAATGGAGATGGTACTTATGGGGTAGATCTGAATCGGAACTATGGCTATAATTGGGGATATGATAATTCGGGTTCTTCTGGAAATACTTCCAGTGCGGTGTATCGTGGGCCTTCTGCCTTTTCGGAACCTGCTACGCAGATGATGAGAGATTTTTGTGTGGCACATGATTTCAAAATATCCCTCAATTGTCATTCTTATGGTGATGTGGTATTTTATCCTTGGGGTTATGTAGATGGAGTATTGACACCTGATTATGATTATTATTCAACGATTGCGTCTAATATGTGTCGTTATAATTGTTATGATCATGGACAAGGAGCTATTATTAGTTATTTAACGAATGGAGATGCGGATGATTGGATGTATGGAGAACAAACAGTCAAGGATAAAATTATTTCTTTCACTCCTGAAGTGGGTCGTAATGGACAAGATGGCTTTTGGCCGGCTATGGATAGAATCATTCCTTTGGCGAGTGAAAATGTTTGGCCGAATTTACAAGCAGCTTATTATGCTGGAGAGGCGGTAACGGCCCAAGACCTCACTCCTACTAATGTTAATAGTCTAAATGCTACTATTGAATTCAATTTTGAGAAAGTGGGTTTGACAGATGGGGCTACTTATACTTTTAGTTTAAATCCGATTAGTAGCAATATTATTAATGTTGGGGCTCCTGCTGTATTTAGTGGGCTTAATTTATTGCAAGTAAGTGCGGGAAGTATCGCTTATGATTTAGCACCAACTACGGCTCCTGGCGAAATGATAGAAATGGAATTAGTCATGGATAATGGTGATTTTTCATTAAGCATTCCGATCAAAAAATATTATCAGGCAGATGTGGTATTTGCAGATAATTTTAGTATTGATGCTGCTTGGGATGGTAATTGGCAAATTATTAATTCTGATTTTGTATCGAGTCCGTTTTGTATCACGGATAGTTCTTGGGGAGATTATAGTGCAAATAATAGCGGTAATGATTCTTATATTGAAACGATCAATCCTATTGACCTCAGTAATTATAGTGCCGCAATTTTAAGCTTTTGGGGAAAGTGGGATATTGAAAGATGTGTGGATAGAGTGCAAATATTTGCTTCTACAGATGCTACGAATTGGTCGCCGCTTTGTGGCAGACAATCCTTTGCTACTGAAAATGGAGCACTCACAGGTGAGGCCGTCTATGATGATGTACAAGATGATTGGGTATTGGAAGAAATTGATTTGAGTGCTTATGTGGATCAAAGCGTTTATCTAAGATTTGAACTCTATTCTAATTATAATACCAATGCGGATGGTTTCTATTTGGATGATGTAAGCATCTTAGGCATACAAGATGAAGCAAGTGTTCAACTTCAAGCTTTCTTAGAAGGCCCTTATCTAGTTAACGGCAGTATGCGCACTGATTTAGAAACGCAAAATCTTCTTCCAAATGCACAGCCTTTTAATCAAGCTCCTTGGAATTATAATGGTAGTGAAAGTATGACAACATCCTTAACAGATATAGTGGATTGGGCTTTGGTCGAATTGCGAGACATGAATGACAATACAAGCATTGTTGGCCAAACCGCAGCGCTACTACAAAATGATGGTACTTTAATCTCAAGCAATGGTTCTGCTTTAGTTCGCTTTCCAGGCATACCTGCGGGCGATTATTATGTGAGTATAAAAGTCAGAAATCACTTGGCTGTTATGAGTGCGAATGCAATTAGTTTACCGAATGCTACAGCCTTAGATTTTAGTGATCCTACTCAATTGAGTGAAGCTGCTTCTGTCTTTGATATGGGAGATGGCTATTACGCCCTTTATGCGGGCGATTTCAATGCGGATGGTGCCATGACGGTTCTTGATTTCAATGAATATACGGCTGATACAGAGAATATACTAAATTATATCGCCAATGATTGTAATATGGACGGACTCGTTACGATACACGACTACAACCTCTATCGCAAAAATATGAGTCAAATAGCCGCACCTCCATTACAATATTAAGCTTTAATTAACATTGATTTCTTATATTGCACCCAAATCACTATCATGAAACACCTACTCATCATTATAGCATTTTTCAGTACGATTGGCGCCTTCGCACAAGAAGAAGGCGAACTCCTACCTCTCATGCCCCCTGATCACATCCAACACCGTGATAATGGCATTCGAGTGGCATTTTATAATCTGGAGAATCTATTTGATATAGAAAATGATAGCATTAAGCGAGATGATGATTTCACGCCCACAGGCATCAAGGGTTGGAGTAAAAGAAAATACTACCGCAAACTCAACAATACTTATAAGGTTTGTATGGCAGTAGGTGGATGGGAGCCACCAGCCGTTTTCACGGTTTGCGAAGCAGAAAATCGTTTTGTATTAGAACAACTCATTCAAAAAACACCACTCAAAAAATTCAATTATAAAATCGAGCATTTTGAGGCACCAGACAAAAGGGGAATTGATGTAGGTCTACTCTATCGCCCTGATAAATTTGAGCCTACTTTCAGCGAACCCATCACCATTAATTTCCCAGGCAATCCTGATTCAAAGACCAGAGACATCCTCCACGTCAAAGGGAAAGTATTAGGGAAAGACGAAGTACACATCTTCGTCAATCACTGGCCATCTAAATTTGGTGGACACGTAGAAACTGATCCTAAAAGGGCTTATGTCGCTTCCGTTCTCAAAGCAAAGGTAGACGAAATATATGCCGAAGAACCCGAAGCAAACATCATCATCTTAGGTGATTTCAACGACTCACCCATGGACGAAAGTGTATTAGAGGTTTTAGGTGCCAAGCCTGATCCACACAATCTGCAAAAAAACGATCTATACAATTATATGTACGATATGGTAGAGCAAGGATTAGGCACTCACCAACATAGCGACTATTGGGAAAACTGGTCGGTCATTGATCAAATAATCGTCTCCGCTCCTTTATACCAACGCCAAAAAGGCCTTTGTATCGCCCCTGAAGGTGGTATGATTTATAAAGAACGTTGGCTCTTGGATGGCTCTCCCGAAACAGATGACGATACGCCTTTCCGAACTTATAGAGGGGCTGAATACATAGGCGGCTTCAGCGATCATCTACCCATTTATGTGGATTTGATTTATCGGTAATCAACCACCCCTGCCCTCCTTATCTAAGGAGGAAGTTACTCAAGCATCCTAAACCGAGCGATTTTTTTGTGGTAAAAATCTGACAGTGAGCGAAGCGAACGGTCTCTCATCTGTCAGCGAAGCGGTCTGACATCTAAAAACCAATGTGAGCGTAGCGAACAAACCATCGACTATGGACTATCGACCATCAACTAACTTTTGTGCAAATGAAATGAATCCGCCTGCGCTTGCGGCGTCAACATAATCTCATTAATATTCACATGCAAAGGACGAGAAGCCGCATAATAAATCGCATCCGCAATATCCTCCGCCACTAAAGGCTGGTAATTAGCATACACACTTTCCGCCTTATCCTCATCCCCTTTAAATCGTACCACAGAAAATTCCGTATCTACTAATCCAGGCATCACAGAAGTAACTTTAATTCCATGCTTTAGCATATCAATTCGCATCGCTCTCGAAAGTGCATCCACTGCATGTTTAGTCGCACAATACACATTGCCACCTGCATAAACTTGCTTACCAGCCGTAGAACTCACATTAATAACATGCCCTTTTCCCTGCGCAATCATCATAGGAGCAATCACTCTCGACACATACAATAAGCCCTTCACATTCGTATCTATCATACGCTCCCAATCATCCACTTCACACTCCTGAAATGGATCTTTTCCAACGGCTAATCCTGCATTATTGACCAATACATCTATCGCCTGCCATTCTGCTGACAAGCCACCCAAATGCTGTTCTACCGCCGCTTTATCCTGCACATCAAAACATAGCGTCAATACATTCACCCCATGCGCCGTTTCCAATTCACTTTTCAATTCTGCTAATCGCTCTGCACGTCTCCCCGTGATTATCAAATCATAATTATTTTGAGCAAATAATGCTGCTGATGCCTTACCAATACCCGCAGTGGCACCCGTAATCAATACTTTTTTTCTTTCCATAAGTGCAAAAGTAAGGAATTTATTTTGAGAAGATAGGAGTCAGAAGACAGGAGTCAAAATAAAGTCTATTTATCAATTCATCATTATGCATTAATTGGGGCTTCCTGCTGCGCTCACAAAAGCGAAGTGCGCAGCACAAGCCCAATATTATGCATTCATCATTATGCATTACGCATTGCAAGCGAAGCGCAGCAGTCGGGCTGTCCGCTATTATGTGGCTATGTGCTTCCTACTACGCTAAGGTCCGCTTGTCTCTTATTGGAGCCTGCGCGTACCTAAGCTTCGTAAGTCAGCACATGGCCGCCACATACCGCTTCCATCCCTAAGCCTGTCCTCCCTTGGGGGAGGTGCCTGCAAGGCGGAGGGGGACAACGTTTCAACTGGATAACTTTGAAACGTTTTAACTGAATAATATTCTATCGTAACGGTATAAGTTCCGACGCTACCATATCCTACACCGCCTAATTACATTTCAATAATTAATCGTCCCATGAAGACCACAGCTGAAGCCGAAGTCTAAAATGCGTCTTATGCCTATAGGGTCGTGCATTGATTAGTTATACAAAATGTAGGGGCGACTGTCATGCGACGTAAATCTGTGTCTTTTTAAAAAGTCACAAAGTTATAG
>JAHDDN010000319.1 GCA_020629335.1 Chitinophagales bacterium
CCATCTGCATTTTTGATAGGTACTCCGCCTGGGAAGGTGATTAATCCGCCATTTGAATGCTCAATATTATATAAGGCGCCTCCCGGTTGAGAAAGTCCACCAATAACTCCTGTATTCATATCAAAGAAACGGGCTGTCTTAGCCTTCTTGATAGAAATATCTAAAGAGCCTAACCATGCGCCATCCATGCGGGCAAAGGCTACTAAGTTTGCGCCTGCATCCACAATCGCAATATTCATTTTCGTATCTATTTCTACGGATTTCGCCTTCGCAACGGCAATCATTTTTTCTGCTTGCTCTAATGTAATACTCATCATTTATGTTTTATGTTAATCAAATCTGTTAACACCACAAATATATGAATATTTTTTATAAGAATAAAATAAGTGCAAATGGGTTTTTTAGGGCGTGACCCATTGATTTTTTGGCTATAGGGTATTCATCAATTAAGGAATGTTAATTGCACACTTGGGCGCACACATAGGTGCGCCCCTACACAAAATGGCCAAAAAATCAAGGGGTCGGGCTATACGTTCTTATGTGCTTATGTGCATGCCACTACGCTAAGCGCTGCTTGTCTGCCCTGCGGGCCAGCCATCGCATCACTAAGCTTCGTAGGCATTCACATGGACAGCACATACCACTTCTATCCCTCACGCATTTAGGGGGCTGTTGGTATATTAGAAATTCGTTTAGAAGACATGCAACGTATTTCTCATATTATGAATCTATCTAATCAACCACCATCTATCGTTAATGATAGTCACAAGCGAGATGCTTGCGAAAGAGCTTGCATTCATGAGGAATCGGGCTGGCACAAGTGAAAAACACTTGCGCTATAAGGGTTAACTAATACACGATTCTACTACTTAACTAATACCCAATACCAAAAGAAACCGCGCAAGGGATAGGAGCGGTATGGGGCGTGATGAAGTAGCTTACGGAACTTAGCTGGACGCAGGCTTGCCACGCAGTGGAAGACAAGTACAGCTTAGTGTAGTAGCTGCTGAATAGCCCCATAAGAGCGGATAGCCCGACGGCTGCGCTTCGCTTGCAATGTGTAATGCATAATGATGAATGATGAATAGTTTTTTGATTTGATGAAGGTCTTGAACGAGCGCAGGCGATGCGCCCAAAGACGCATTTTTTTTGTGTTATGGATGGTGAAATTCATCAAATTCTGTATATTTGTATATGACCTTAAGGAAAGATATGTTTGATACTGCAAAATTCGGCTATTTTAAGATGCTTGTTGCTATGTCCTTGCTGATATGCTTGTCGTATTCGGTGATTGGGCAGGTAATGATTAATGAGGTGTGTTCTAAGAACAATACTGTATTAACGGATGAGTTTGGGGAGACGCCTGATTGGATCGAAATTTATAATGCGGGCGAGAATCCGATTAATTTGTTGAATTATTATTTGAGTGATGATCCCGACGAGCCGCAAATGTGGTCTTTTCCGAATGTAATCATTGGAGCGGATGAGTATTTGTTGATATTGGCTTCTGAGATGGATACTTTGGCTGAAAATATCCATACTAATTTTAAGTTGTCCAGTGGGGGAGATTTTTTGTCTTTGTATGCGGGAGAATTATTGATAGATACTTTGCAAATTCCAGCTTTGAGAAGTGATCATAGTTATGGGAACGAGATTGATGGAATTGATGATCCTTATTTCTTTGAGCTGCCTACTCCTGAGCTTAGCAATGTAGATAGTGAAACTTATTTGGGCTATGTGGATATGCCTATTCATAATAAAGAAGCGGGTTTTCATCCTAATGGTGATGGTATAGAGATTTGGCATAATGAGGAGGAAGTGCATATTATGTACTCTACTAATGGAGAGCCTCCTAGTCCTTTAAGTGATGATGATGAGGTCTTTGATTATACGGGGCCTTTTGATTTAGAGGTGACAACTGTAGTGAGATCACGGGCTTTTAAGGAAGGGTATTTGCCTTCTGATATAAATACGAGTACTTATTTGATTGATGAGAACATTAGTATTCCTGTGATGTCTTTGAGTACTGATCCTTATCATTTATGGGATTATTGGACGGGAATTTATACGGCTGGAATTGGGGATGATGAATGGCCTTGGGCAAATGCAAATTTTTGGAATAATTGGGAAAGGCCGATGCATATAGAGTATTTTGACGAGTTTCAAAACCTGGTATTAGAGCAGGATTGTGCGGTTAAGATTCATGGCAGTTCTGCACGGACACGTCCACAAAAACCTTTTAGATTGACGGCTAAGAAATCTTATGGGCCGAGTTCTTTAGATTATCCATTCTTTAAGCAAAAACCTGAAATTACGGAATACAAAAATATTATCCTCAGAAATGCGGGTAATGATAATCAGCAGGCATTTATGAGAGATGCTTTGGTGCATGATTATATCTTGAATGATGAGTCGATTGAATTTGGCGTGTCTGCTTATCAGCCTTGTATTGTTTTTCTAAATGGAAATTATTGGGGCATTTATAATATTCGAGAAAGAGTGGATGAGCATTATATCGAAAGACAGTATGATCTGGATATAGATGAGTTTGATATTCTGGAGAATAATTATGAAATAATCTCTGGTCATCATGACGAGTTCATTGATTTCATAGCGGATATTGATAGTATGGATTTTAGCTTGGATGATAATTATGCTCTATTAGAAGAGAAAGTAAATATTCCTGGTACGATTGATTATATGATCGTAGAATTTTACTTGAATAATACGGATTGGTTGACGAATAATATTAAGTATTGGAAAGCTAAAAACGATACTGCTAAATGGAATTATTTGCTTTATGATGTGGATATTGCATTTGGTGGAGGTGATTGGGTAGTACCTGAATTAAATTTTATGGATAGCTTATTTACTAAGGAGTTTTTTGATAATAAGCCAAATCCAATTTTATATAGAGGGATGTTCCAAAATGAGGGCTTTAGACATCAGTTTATTAATCGCTATGCGGATTTATTAAATAGTTTTTTCTTGCCTGATAGTATGCGTCAGCAAGTCATGAAAATTGCTGATGGGATTGATTTAGAGATGATTCGTCATAGAGATAAGTGGGGTGCTGGTAATTATCTGTTTTGGGTAAATAATATCAATGATGAGATTTTTAATTATGTTGATGAGCGACCTGCTTATGCGAGAGATCATATCGAAGATCAATTTGAGCTCAATAATCAGTATACTTTGGAATTAGAAGTATTTCCTCCTGGTGGTGGAAAGATCAAAGTTAACAGCATAGAGGCAACAGAATTCCCTTGGGAAGGTGTTTATTTTAATGGCGTGCCTATTGAGATTACAGCAGAGCCGTATGATAGTATTAGTTTTGTGAGATGGGAAACCTCCTTGCCTGATATTGATCAGTTAAGTGATCCTAATTTTACTTATGATTTTGAAAATACGATTTACTTAAAGGCAGTATTTGATGGAACTACTTATGTGGATACGGCAATTTCTAATATTGACGAATTTGATGTCATCATTAGTCCTAATATTACGACTGCTCAAAGTACTTTGGAATTAAAAAATGTTCCTAAGTCTGATGTACAAATTACAGTTATAAATCAATTGGGGCAAGAAGTAAAGACTTATCAGCTTGCGACTAATCATTTTTATCATAATACTACAACAACTATTGATGTGAGTGATTTGCCGCAGGGGATGTATCATGTGCATATTAGGGCGGAGGATTTCTTTGTGAGTAAGGAGTTGTTTAAAATGTAAAATCTATTCTAAACTCATAATTCCTTGGGGGCATAGGGCGCCACACTAGTTGTTCATAGGATTGATTAAAGATATTATTGGTGGAAAAAGTGGTATTGATTTTTAGGTTTTTTATACCCCAAGCTTTAGCAATGGATGCATTTGCTAATAAGTAGTCTTCTAAGTATTGATCATTATTAGAGGTGATATAACGCTTGCTGGTATAATTAGCTCCTAAACCTATATACAAACTTTGAAAGGCTAGTTGCCATTGAGTCGCTAATTGTTGTAATGGACGATAGATAAGTACTTTTCCTTCTAAATTATTATTGTTACTCTCTAAATTAGTGGTCCGATTATATTGCCAAGTCCAATTGCTTTTTAATTGCCAGTTTGGATTAATTTCCCAAGCGCTTTCATAAGTAAAATCAAAGCCAACTGATTTTACTTTTTTGATATTTTGAGCCATCCAAAATCCTTGATCTGAAGGTGTCCATTCTATCCAATCGCTCACTTTAGTATGATAATATTTCCAACGAAATAGGTGCTGCAATGACCAATGTCGTTTCGATATTTTTGATTCAATCGTGAATTCATGTGACCATGATTTTTCTGTCTCTAAATCCAAATTACCTCCTGGCACCCAATATAAATCATTCAGTGTAGGAATACGTTGATTACGATTAAACGTATAATCCATTCTAAAATTAACTGCTGCAAAACTTAAACCGATATGCCCAACTGGTGATAATACTTGATTATCCATCATAGATAATTGAATATTCCCAAAAAGATTGAAAGGCACATTAAAGAATTGATAAAAAGACAATTGGGCTGTTGATAAAAAACGATCTTGCCATTGGTCGTAAAATTCTGTGATGGCTTTATTGTATTCTATCTTAATTACTGGAATCAAATAAAAATTAGTGGCCGCTTGAGTCATAAAAAAGAAGCGCTGATGAATATTATGCGCTCGACTAATACTCCCATTAAAATCAAAGTATTCATTAAAATAGGCGGATTGCCATTTGAGTCCTGCTAATTTTTTATTTTCGTATTGGGTGCTTATACGAATATTGGTATCTTTTTGAATAGACGAATCTTGTGCTAATATAATCGGTGGAATTTCCCTTACCGCATCAGAATACCAAACATCAGCCTTAAAATAATGGTTTGTCTGACCGTATTGTAATCCGTATTGAAAGGACTGAAGCTTATTCTCTGCATGATCAATTTGCCCCTCAATTCCTCTCACGCTATAAGGATAGTTATTTTCAACATCCTGATAAATAAAGGAAGCCTTGGTCTGAAAAAAGCGATTTCGTTTAAGTGCTTTCGTCCAATTGATATCTGCTTGGCTTAGATAATTCTTAAAGCTCGCAATGGATTGACTTAAGCTTATTTCCAAGTCTGGATTGGGCTTCCAATTTCCCATTCGATCACCTAATACTAGTGCTCCACCAATGACATTGGGTGTATCAAATTGAGCTTCTCCACCAATTAATTGAAAGCTCTCTCCTTTTGGCAAATGAATTAAGGATAAATCTGCCAACCCAAGCATAGAAGAGTTGATGTTAAACCCATTCCAAAGTACTGCTATCTGATTGGCATTAAATCCTCTATAAGAGATGGTAGCGCTCCCTCCTGCGCCATAAGATTTGATATAAGTATGAGCAGATTGAGCTAATCCTTTTTTTAAAATGGTATTTTCATTGACTACTAATGGCTCCACTAATCGTACTAATCCCACAACATTTTCTTCCGCTACCAGCACTTCAGGGATCGACAAAGTATCTGTTTGCTCTTGTGCGTCTAATGTGTATGAAGCAAGGAAAGCAATTATAATAATAAGAAAGCTTCTCAAAATAATATCTTTTCCGTCCTAGTATATTCCGCCTGTTGAATCACCAATAAATAAATTCCTTTTGGCCAATCATTCCGATTTAAATTTAATACTTTTTGGCGCCTTAACTCCTGCCCCATTACATCTAATAACACATAAGAATTACTTTTGTTGAATACCTCCTCTTTGGCCTTCAACACCTCCCCTTCCCAATAAAGCTGAGTCTCTATTTTTGGATGAATAGATTCATTATTGACATTAAAGTTGGCGAATTCGCCCATTGCATAGCCATCTCCTACTCCACCCGTATATTGGGAGAAGGCGGTTAAGCTGCTAAATAGGAGTACTATTATTAGGGGTATTTTGCTAAAAAACATGTCGTATTATTTTGTTTTCACATATTCTTCCGCACTCATAATAGGGATCTTTGAACCCTTAAAATCTTTGGGGTTTCTTGTTATTATTACTTTGGCCGAATTATTCAATGCTGTAAAATATTGAAAAGCGTCTTCAAAATCACTCATTGAAGAGACTAAAGATAAATCTATTTCTTTTTCTCCACTTGTACAAACTGTGCTAATCGTACGAATACCTGCTAAGGCCTGGATTGTTTTTTCATTGCCTATTTGTTTTCGCAGGATATATTCAGTTGATATATAGCTCATTGTACTAATAAGAATTTCTATCTCTTTCTCTTCTCCTTTCCTAAATAAGTCATTGGCATACTTATAAAAAGGAACTCGTTTAGATAACCAATCTAAAAT
>JAHDDN010000320.1 GCA_020629335.1 Chitinophagales bacterium
TTTGAGCTTAGGCAAGGCATTTTTTGAAGGAATAGCCGAGCTATTGCTGAAAAAAGCCTGTCCTGTAAGGATAACGAAGTATAAGCTCAAAATAAACCATCCGATATTGTTCGAAAACTTTTGTTTATCTACTTATGTAAATAAAATCTTTTCTACCATCTCACAGATAATATGTCCTAATAACAAATGCACCTCCTGTATACGAGGCGTATCAGCAGAAGGAACAACAATCAAATGATCACACATACCTAACATTTTTCCTCCTCCTTTACCAGTCATTCCTACAGTATGCATCCCCACTTCCTTAGCAGCCTCAATAGACTGTATAATATTAGGTGAATTACCAGAGGTAGAAAGCGCCCACAATACATCCCCTTCTCGTCCTTTAGCATGAACAGCCCTCGCAAAAATATGTGCAAAAGAATAGTCATTAGCTACTGCCGTCAAATAAGCAGAATTAGCTTGCAATGCCTCCGCAAATAAAGGAGGCCGATCCAAATAAAATCGCCCAGACAACTCCGTTGCTAAATGAAGAGAATCAGCAGCACTACCACCATTCCCACAAAAAAGCACTTTGCCTTTACGCTGAAAGCAATCCACTAATAAAGAGACCATGGCTTCCGTCTCTTCTAAAATAGCTTGATCATCTAATAAAGCTTGCTTGACATTAATAGAAGCTTCTATACGCTGCTTAATCGACATATTGTGGTTATGAATGAGAATTAATATTAGAATAGAGAGTAAGAATAGCCTCCACCATTGCTTCCCAAGAAAAACGTTGCTTCTCTATCACCAAATTACTGGCAAATAGAGCCTCTTTATTGTTTTTATAGAAATCAACTAAAGCATCCGCTATCGCTTTGGGAGATTTATCGACCACATAACCTACTTTTCCATCAGGTACAATCTCCGCTAAGCCTCCTACATTAGTGACTAACATAGGCCGCTCAAAGTTGTATGCAATTTGAGAAATGCCACTCTGAGTAGCATGTCGATAAGGCTGGGCGACTATATCAGCAGCGCAAAAGTAGTGTTTTACTTCATCATTAGGGATAAACTCCGCCTTTTGAATAATGCGATCAGATAACTCCAAACGTTCAATCAAATCATTATAAGTCTTAGGGTCATCATAGTACTCACCAGCGATCACCAATTTTACCTTGCGATTTTTCAAGCGTTCATCTGCCATTGCTTCCAGTAATATATCTAAGCCCTTATACTTTCGCACTAAACCAAAGAACAGCACAATAGCATCTTCATTAGCAATACCTAAGTGCTTTCGAGCAACTGATTTATCGATCTTGTTGCCATAATTATCATAAATAGGATGCGGATAGAAAATCTTATGCGGATTATCTGTAAACTGCTCAATATCCTTCAAGACAGCCCGAGACATCGCTACAAAACCATCACAAGCCCCGGCAAAATACTTGGTTAAGGAAAAATCACCTAGTCTTTTCTCATGAGGAATGATATTATGAGCGATACTGATAACCTTAGTAGACGTTCCTTTCTTAGCGTTTCGAGCAATAGTCCCTAAACAAGGCCCCATAAAAGGTAGCCAGTACTGTACTAATATCAAGTCAGCTTGTGCTTCCTTAATCTTTTTAGCACTACTAAACCAACTCAATGGATTCACAGAACTAAAACTTCTTGTAATAGCTAAATGAGCTGGTGCAGCATCTTCTGAAAACTGTGTTTTACCAGGAAATAAAAAATTGGGATACTGCATGCTAAAAGTATGTACACTCACCTCATGTCCACTATCCTGAAATGCCTTTGCTAATCGCTCAGTATAGTTAGCAATCCCACCCCGAAAAGGATAAGCAGGCCCCAATAAAATGACTTTATACTTCTCCAAAATATTGTATTTAGCGACTAAGGAATGATTCTCAAAACCAATAAACGAAAAACAACGCACAAAATGCTAATAAAAAAACAATTCCCAATAAACTAAGTACTTTTAACCAAGCTTTTGGCCGTGCTGCTTCAGGCATCCATTGACTGCTAACTAAACGATAATTCATAATCGCTAAGATGGGGGCTGTCAAAAAGGAAAGTATAGTGGCAAAGTCCACTAAAGTGCGCATTTGCCCAGATAAAAAGGCCAACAAGCCCAAACTACCAAGGATAGTAATGATACTCCAAAACCAATAAAGGCTATTACTATGCTTCTCTTTGTATTCAGGAAATATAGTGATCACTGTGCGGCTCAACACACGAGGAAAGGCGTCCAAGCAAGTCAGTGTAGTACTAAACATCGTGGTTAATGCGGCAATAGATATAACGGGCCTCGCCCATTCGCCCAAGCTGGAGGTATAAAGATTAATCAACTGACCAGCAAATACGGCCCCTTTAGGAGAAAAGCTTTCACCAGAGCCATACATCACCAAAGCACCCAAAGTTAGAAATGCCAAGGCCAAAAAGCCTGTCCCAATAAAACCTACGTTAAAATCAAATAGAGCAGACTTTAAATTCATCTCTCCCTCATTGAGTTTTTTCTTTTCTAATGCCCATATGGAGTGCCAAACTGATATATCAATAGGAGCTGGCATCCACCCCATCAAAGCTATCAAAAATAAAATGTGTCTACTGTCCCACTCAAATGGATTCTCAATGACTGCGGCGGTATTACTATCGCCACTAAAAAGTACAGATAATAAAGCCATCAAGGTAGATAAAGTCAAAATAACGATAATGACTTTGATCACCTTATCCAGAACCGAATAGCGCCCAAATAGCAATATCAAAGCACAAACAGTCAAGATAATAGCACTCCAAGTCAATGGATCACCCCAAGCTGATAAATTAATTGCCAAACCAGCCGTTACCACAGTTACTGCTGCTTGTATAGTAAACATAGTCCCTAAGGTCATGAACAAAAAGATGGCAATAACCCACTTACCCTGTTTATAATAACCTTCAATTAAGCTTTCGCCTGTAGCCGCAGCATATCGAGGACCAAACTCATAGAAAGGATATTTGAAGATATTAGCTAAAATAACCGCCCATACTAAAGCAAATCCATATTCTGCACCAGCACGGGTAGATTGTACCAAATGCGAAACACCAACAGCCGCACCAGCAAAAAGTAGCCCTGGACCTAATGTTTTGAGAATGCTGGCAAAATTTTTGGTTGAAGTATTACTAGTCATGATAGGGAAATTGATTATATTACCCCTAAAATAACAAATTATTTTTTAATTACTATTTAGCAACATACACCCTCAATTTACAATATGGACATAAGTTTGAAATGGAAAAACGCATTGGTCTGCGGTAGCACACAAGGAATAGGCAGATCCATCGCCTTTGAATTAGCCAGCTTAGGTGCAAATGTTACTTTAATGGCTCGAAATCAGGAGGTTATGCAGGAGTTAGTTACAGAACTTGCAACTACAGAACATCAGTTTCATGATTATATCGTGGCTGATTTCTCCAATTCAGATGAAGTAAAAAGAGCAATCAATAAGCATAAAGGGGCCCGACCAGAAAGCCCTGTTCATATTTTAGTAAACAATACTGGTGGGCCAGCACCAGGCCCCATCGAACTAGCCGAAACAGGAGCCTTTACACAAGCATTCAATAATCACCTCGTTTGTAATCATATTTTGATGCAAGCACTGGTAGAAGGTATGAAAGAAGCAAAGTATGGTCGTATCATCAATATCATTTCTACCTCAGTCAAAGTGCCATTAGATAATTTAGGTGTTTCTAATACCATAAGAGGCGCAGTGGCGAGTTGGGGAAAAACACTCTCTAATGAATTAGGAAGATTTGGCGTCACCGTTAATAATGTCTTACCAGGCTACACAGAAACACCACGTTTGCTACAGATCATAGAAGAATACGCTAAAGATGCGGATATGAATGTTCCCTCGATGGTCGCTAAAATGGAATCAAGCGTTCCACTAAGAAGATTTGCTAAAACAGAAGAAATAGCTGCGGTAGTAGCCTTTTTAGCTTCACCAGCGGCTAGCTATGTCAATGGCGCAAGTATCACTGTTGATGGAGGTCGTACAGGAGCTATTTAGGGGGGTAAAAAAAATGCCAGCCCCTCAGTAAATACTGATGAACTGACATTTCATAATAGCTATATTTTTATTTTAATCCCACGAACCAGCAAAATCTTCTGGCAATGCCTTCTGATCGGTACCGATTGCAAAGTATAAAAGAGAACCAATAAGTGGAAGGCCAATAACTAAGACCATCCATATTAATTTACTATTACTATCCTTAAAATCGCTGCGAATAATATCTACAATAATACCTATCCAAACAGCAAATATGGTCAATGCAATTAGCGAAAAGAAACCTATAATAATGTATTCCATGATGTTTTTATTAATTTTATGATTCTATAATTTTAGGGTGATAATACACTTAAATCAACGCAAGACATTAAAATTATGTTCCATACCGACGAAAATTCCGACACAAATGATATTATGCTGAAGGAAGATCGAAGCCATTATCTTCAAAATTATATAGGAGGAAAGTTAGTAGATCCAAACTCAGAATTATTCATTCCAACCTTCAATCCAGCGACAGGAGAAATCAATGCAATGGTCCCTAATTCTGATAAATTAGATATAGAAGATGCTGTCAAAGCTGCGAAAGAAGCTTTTCCAAAATGGTTGGCGACTTCTCCTGCTAAAAGAGCTAGTATCCTCAATCGAATTGCAGATTTGATTAAGGAAAATTTAGAGGAGCTAGCACAAGCAGAATCAGAGGATAATGGAAAACCTTTAAGTTTAGCCAAGTCGGTAGATATTCCTCGTGCAGCGGTTAATTTTCGTTTTTATGCCTCTGCTATTACGCAGTTTTCCACTGATGCGCATCCTATGCCAGATGGAATTAACTACACTTTGCGAAAGCCATTAGGGGTGGTCGCTTGTATCTCTCCTTGGAACTTACCTTTATACCTCTTTACTTGGAAAGTGGCTCCTGCTATTGCAGCCGGTAATTGTGTAATCGCTAAGCCTTCAGAAGTAACTCCTAAAACAGCCTTCTTACTATCAAAAATATGTATAGAGGCAGGTTTACCAGCAGGAGTACTAAATATTGTACATGGATTAGGTAATAAGGCGGGAGCACCAATGAGTAGTCACCCAGATATAAAAGCCATTTCCTTTACAGGCAGCACTCAAACAGGAAAAGCGATTGCAGCAATTGCAGCACCAATGTTTAAAAAAGTATCTTTAGAAATGGGTGGAAAAAACCCCAATATCATCTTTGCTGATTGTGATTATGAAAAGGCATTAAATACAAGTGTCAACTCCTCATTTAAAAATCAAGGCCAAATTTGCTTGTGTGGTTCTCGAATTTTTGTGGAAAAGTCGCTTTATCCACAATTTAAAGCAGATTTTGTGGAAAAGGTAGCAAAATTGAAGGTTGGTGATCCTTTGGAGGCTGATTCTTTCATGGGAGCAATCGTATCTAAGGAGCATTTTGAAAAAGTAAAATCATATATAGAGCTAGCCAAAGAGGAGGGGGGAAATCTTTTGGTAGGTGGAAATACACTAACTCCTAATGAGCGTTGTGCGAAAGGCTATTTCTTAGAGCCTACCGTATTTGAAAACCTTGCTTTCGATTGCAGAACTAATCAAGAGGAAATTTTTGGTCCCGTCGTAACTATAACACCTTTTGAAAGTGAGGAGGAAGTATTGAAGTATGCCAATAGTACTGAGTATGGTTTATCTGCCACAATATGGACAGAAAACCTATCCAAAGCACATCGAGTAGCTGAGCAAATAGATAGCGGTATCGTTTGGGTCAATTGCTGGATGAAACGAGATTTACGCACGCCATTTGGTGGTATGAAAAACTCTGGTGTAGGTCGTGAAGGGGGGTGGGATGCTCTTAAGTTCTTCACTGAACAAAAAAATGTTTGTATCGAATATTAATCCAAAAACCCTGTAGGGACGTTGCACTGCAACGTCCACCTAAAGGAGCATTCATTGGCTTAGGGATGGAAGCGGTATGTGGCGGCCATGCTGCGACTTACGTAGCTTAGGCAGATGCAGGCTGGCCTGAAAGGCAGACAAATATGCCTTAGCGAAGTAGGAGTAGCATAGCCACATAATAGCGGACAGCCCGACCCGATTTATTTTTTTGGCCATTGGGCCGACACACAGGTACGGCCCCTACAATGGCCAAAAAAATAAATCGGGGAAGCCCCAAAAAATAAAAAACCGTAGGGGCGCACCTATTGTGTGCGCCCTTTGGCCAAAAAATAATAATTAGGAATGACAAAATTTGAGAATAGTCTTGACTTTGCTCGGAAAATGGATGAGCAGGA
>JAHDDN010000321.1 GCA_020629335.1 Chitinophagales bacterium
AAATCAATTGGTGGAGCTTTTTTCTTAGTCTTCATGTATTTTTTTTTAGAAAAAAATGAATAAATAACCAGAATAGTTGTCAGGTAGGATAGGAAAGAAAAACAATGAATAAACGCTAAAGTCTAAAATCTAAAAAACTTTTGACAAGACTAAAGAGATGCATTTAGGCAAGCTCACCTCTAATAACTTAATCAAAACAAAGTACGAAAGCTTGTGCTCAAAAGTTTTTTATAAAACTCAAAACAGCTCCTTAAAAAACAACTTTAAGGTACTATTTCTTCTATTTGTTTTTCTACTTAAACAAATGAAACAATCTTATTTTTCACTTGTTTACTCATTTCTCCTTTTCCTCATAACCTTCCTGCTAAGCATCTGGCATGCTTAGTCAAGGGATTAGGTAATAAATAAAGTACCCCAAAAGACGCAGTATTTTTTTGCTTAGTCGAGGCAAAATTTTTCAGCATAGCAGGACTATGTTTAAAAATTTTAACGAAGAATAAGTAAAAAAAGGCAATCTGACGGGTAGGTTATTTGTTTCCTGATCCCTAAAAACCCAAAATCATATAAAATGTATGCTCTCCACTATTCGACTCGGGAAAAATCCGAGACCCAAAAAAATACCGAAAGAATGTTGCAATAATAAATTAGCTATTTAATGCCTAGCAAAATGTAAATTTATTGTTTTAGCATTCCTAAAAACAAAATGATAAGATTTTCTTTCGCATACGCTATACGACCTTTCAAAATCGGGTCAAAAATAGAAAATTTCTATTAGATTTTATATTTTTTTTTCGGGGCTTACCCTCCGGGTCGGGCTGTCCGTTCTTATATGGCTATGCCCTTCCTATTGCGCTAAGGGCCGCTTGTCTCTTATTAGAGCCTGCGCAGCCCTAAGCTCCATAAGTCAGCGCATGGACGCCATATACCACTACCATCCCTAAGCCATACGACCAAATATCAATCCAAAAAAGCCTTAAACAAGCAATAAAGATTGTCTATACGACCTTTTCTTTTGACTTTGTTTGCTTCTTATAAAGGACACTCGCTTGTACAAACGCTTTAAATAGGGGGTGAGGTTTACTAACCGTGCTTTGTAATTCGGGATGAAACTGCACCCCAACAAACCACGGATGGCCTTCTAACTCCACTATTTCCACTAAATTAGAGCGTGGATTGCGCCCTGTAGCCATTAATCCTTTCTCCTCTAATTCTCCTAAAAAACGATTATCTAACTCATATCGGTGTCGATGTCGCTCCTTAATCGCATCTGATTTGTATATTTTATGGGCTATCGATCCTTTCTTTAGCTCACACTCATAAGATCCTAAACGCATCGTTCCGCCCATATTAACCACGTGTTTCTGATCTTCCATCATGCTAATCACTGGATAAGCAGTATCTGCATCCATTTCTGTAGAATTAGCCTCCTCATGCCCTAAAACATTTCTCGCAAATTCTATCACCGCACACTGCATTCCTAAGCAAATTCCTAAAAAAGGAATTTTGTTTTCTCTCACATATCTAACAGCTTCGACTTTTCCCTCTAAACCACGCTCTCCAAAACCTGGAGCTACTAATACGCCATCTAAATCGCCTAGTTTATCATCTACATTGTCTGCATGAAGCTCTTCCGAATGTATACTAATTACCTCTACTTTGCAAGAATTAATGGCACCTGCATGAATAAAAGACTCCTGAATCGACTTATAAGCATCTACTAACTCTACATATTTGCCTATTAAGCCTATTCTCACTTTATGCTTCGGATGCTTCAGCTTATCTAAAAAGCGTTTCCATGCTACCATCTTAGGAACAGAGGAAGACTTGACACGCATCTTATCCAAGACAATACGATCAAATTTCTCCTCTAATAATAACATAGGAACTTCATAAATCGTAGACGCATCTCTCGCCTCTATCACTGCATTACCATCCACATTACAAAAACGAGCTATTTTAGACCTTATTTCCGTTGAAAGAGGTTTTTCTGTTCTACAAACCAAAATATCTGGTTGTACGCCATAACGAGATAATTCTTTTACAGAATGTTGGGTCGGCTTCGTCTTCAATTCCTTAGCTGCACTTAAATAGGGAACCAAAGTAAGGTGAATCACCACACAATTCAATCCACCTAACTCCCATCGTAATTGACGGACAGCCTCTACATAAGGCAATGACTCTATATCTCCTACCGTTCCACCTAATTCTGTAATGACAATATCATAATTACCTGTATTGCCTAATAAAAGCATACGGCGCTTTATCTCGTCCGTAATATGTGGAATCACTTGAACTGTCTGGCCCAAATAATCCCCTTTTCTTTCTTTCTCAATTACCGTTTTATAAATTCGGCCAGTGGTAACATTATTGGCCTGAGAAGTGGAAACATTCAAAAATCGTTCATAATGACCTAAATCTAAATCCGTTTCAGCTCCATCCTCCGTAACATAGCATTCGCCATGCTCATACGGATTAAGCGTTCCTGGATCAACATTGATATAAGGGTCAAATTTTTGAATAGTGACACGAAGGCCACGCTCTTTAAGTAGTAAGCCTAATGAAGAAGCAATAATTCCTTTACCAAGAGAAGAGGTTACACCTCCTGTTACAAAGACATATTTCGTCATATACGTGCAGGTTTTGGCAAAGATATAACATTAAGTTGAATGAAAAGTGCTTCTTATTAGCAGTTAATTCATAAAACAAAGCTATTGTTAAGTTTTTGATAGAAAACTTAACAATTTCTTTAAATCGTTTGGTGTATCAATAGAAATACCTGAACTGTTAGTTATTCCTGTCAAAATGCTAAAACCATGCTCTAACCAACGCAACTGCTCCAGCGATTCTGATTGTTCTAAGTTGGAAGGAGGAAGTTGCGTTATTTCCTCTAATGCTTTTTTCTCATAGGCATAAAGCCCTATATGCTGATAATAAGTATGATGATTTAGCCATTCCTCTATAGGCACAGAACGCTGAAAGGGAATCGCTTGTCTACTGAAGTATAAAGCTTGCGCATTTTCACCAATCACTACTTTAACAGTATTAGGATCTATTAAAGACTCCAAAGACTTCATTGGATGTACTAAGGTCGCTAAAGGCGCTTTTTCTTCTCTAATTAAGCTCGCCAATAAATTAATCTGTTGAGGGTCAATCAAGGGTTCATCCCCTTGAATATTGATGCAAGCATCAAAATTCGCCGCTAAAGAATTCATTGCCTCGGCACAGCGATCTGTACCACTTGGATGATGCTTTGCAGTCATAATTGCCTTTCCTCCAAACTCCTCCACATGTTGATAGATACGCTCATCATCTGTTGCTACATAAAGCGCTGCCAACTCCTCAGCTTGTAAAGCTTGCTCATAAACACGTCTAATCATCGACTTACCAGCTATATCTACTAAGGGTTTGCCTGGAAATCGTGTAGAGGCAAAACGCGCTGGAATTAAGCCTAAAATTCTCATATATTAAACTGCTTTTACTACCAAAAAAATACCTTTATTACCTACGACTTCTACCATTGCTCCTTTTTCGAGATATTCTCCTTGTGTCATCGCATCAAAACGCTCATTATCAATTTCAATAATGCCTGCATTTCTCATCTCTGTAACTGCTTCGCCTGTCTTGCCAAGCATATCCAATGCCTTAGGATTACCAACGACAAAGCCCTCTTCTGCATCATGACTTTCAGATAGAATAATACGTTTGAAAGGACCTGACTCTAAGATTCGTTCTCCAAAAGCTAATACAAAACCGATCATTACAAAGAGAGAGAACAGTACACTTGTCAAGGCAGTGGTGGCTTCTCCTGGATCTACAGTGCTAAAGTCAAAGTAGTTGTTTTCTACCAAGGATAAGCTCAGACCTGCTACGATGGCAATAAGCCCTGAGATACCTGCCACCCCAAATCCTGGCAAGGCAAAAACTTCTACCAATAAAAGAATAAAACCTATTACAAAAAGGCCAATTTCCCAATACTGCGCAAAACCTTCTAAATAGTGAGGGGCAAAGTATAACACTGCTCCAACTGTCGCTGCTGCCAATGGAAATCCAACACCAGGCGTCTGCAACTCAAAATACAAGCCCCCAAATATCATCATAATCAATAAACTATTGACCATAGGATGCATTAAAAAAGCCAAAACCTTATCTACCCACGAATCTGCCGACTTAATAATGATTGGGTCATTAAGACCCAGATGTTCAATAACATCTTCTACACTAGCCATTTGACCATCACAAACACCATACTTAATTGCCTCTGAAGTAGTCAAGGTTAAGACTTTGCCAGAATCAATGATACCTGGCAAATAAATGTTCTGATCTACCATTGCTTCCGCTATCTGTGGATCACGGCCTTGTGCTTCTGCTGTTGAACGCATAGTCGCTCGCATATAAGATTGATACTTATCGGGAGCTGCTTCGCCTGTATTACCTACCACTACAGTAGCAGCGCCTATTTGTGCAGCTTCCACCATATAAATGCTATCACAAGCCAAAGAAATTAAAGCACCAGCAGAAGCGGCATTATTATCTATCAAAACAATAGTGGTAGGCTCTGCTCTTAAGAATCTAGTACGAATGGAATCTGCCATATCAACGGCACCTCCATAAGTATTTAGCTTCATAATAAAATAATCTGCTCCTACGACCTCCGCTTCATCCATTGCTTTACTGACAGACCTCCAAGCAGAAGGGAAAATATTATCATTTAATTCAAAAAGATATACACGCTGCTTCAGCTCAGGTAATGCTTGGGCAGCTAACTGATTATCTAAAGAAAATAAAAGGCAAATTAAACCTATAAGTAGGGAAAAATATCTCATCATCATAAAGATTTTCTCATTAGTCATTATAAAATCTTTTGTTGCTATAAGGAAATGTGTTATTTTCGCATTTTAAGTGGCGTTAATTGACCACATTTTACTATATTGCTAACTTATTACATAAGAAGTTCTTTTAAAGAACTTCTCAATCGAAGTATTTTACTTCAATTTAGGGATTTTTTAAGACAACTAACCGGTTTATTTTATTTTATCTGCCTAAAAATTTTTAGGTATGATTTAGTCTTGCTATATGGCTACCTTTTATTTCAAGTGAAAGCTTTGTGAAATAAAGATTTTAAACACCGATTAGTTTGTAAAAAAACGCCCTTCAATTCAACTAACAATTATTTCACAATATAATTCGCAATGAAAAAGTATTTCATATTAGCATTATCGGCTTTCTTGTATTGTTGCCCCGATGTGATTGCTCAACCAGCGAATGCTGAAGCTGTTCCTTTTTCTACTTCTCAAGATGACTTTAATAGAGAGGCAAAGGTAGAATTTTATATCTTACATGATATAGAAGCAGGAGAAACCTTATATAGTTTAGCTAAAACGTATAAAGTAGATGTCAATCTTATAAAAGGTGCCAACCCCGACTTAAGAGGTGACTTATCAATCGGTACTGAAGTCAGAATTCCTCAAATGGGAAATGGAGCTAATAAAACGGCTAATTCAGGACAGGCAACTCCAACTCGAGCACCTAGACGTGCCAATACCTCTACTTCCTATGATGCCAACTCTACTTATTTTGACAAGCTTAATGGAGCAATGAACTCCTCTTCTACTCCAGCAGCTACAAGTGGACCTTCAAGACCAGCAGGGAGGGTTATAACTCCAGATCCTACTCCAGTAACAAGCACAACCCAAACTTATACGTCCACTACATCCAGCTATAGCGGCAAGACTTTCCAGCAAGACAGCTACCATACTGTTCAACAAGGTGAGACGCTTTATAGCTTATCCAAAAAGTATAATGTTCAGGTAGATCAGCTTAGAAGATGGAATAATTTGTTAGATAGCAATATTAAAATTGGACAACAGTTAATTGTCCAAAAATCAGGGGCTAGCAGCACGAACCATAGTGGGAGCTATACTCCACCAGCAGTTAATAATAGCTCTTCTGTAAGAAGCGGCACTATACACACTGTAAAATCAGGAGAAACCTTGTACAGTATTTCAAGAATATATGGCACTACTGTCGATAGGCTAAAACAATGGAATAATATCACTAGTAATACCATTGCTTTAGGACAGGAATTGGTCGTAAGTGGTTCTGGCGGCACTTATAGAAGTAGCACTCCAAGTTACAACAATTCTAAACCTGCCAACTCTTATGGTGGTAATACTAATAGTGGTACCTATGGTAATACAAGCAATAGCAGCACTTATGGTAATACAAACAATAGTAGTACTTATGGTAATACAAACAATAGTAGTACTTATGGTAATACAAACAATAGTAGTACTTA
>JAHDDN010000322.1 GCA_020629335.1 Chitinophagales bacterium
GGGCTTTGGTTTTTTGTTATTAATTCCAGTAATTGGCTTATTATTAGCTCCTACCTTAAGTGTAGTAGCTGCTACTATAGCTGTTATTGAATCTGAATCAAATTAAAAATATGGCTAAAAAGGGAGACCTCTATTTAATCCCCAGCTTACTGGGTGGAGATCAAATTGATATATTAAGTCCACAAATCATTGAAGTAGTGGGCAAAGTTGATCATTATATAGTTGAAAATGTACGTTCTACTCGGCGATTTTGGGTCAAATTAGGACATAGAGATCGTATTGATGATATGACATTTCACTTATTAGACAAACATAAGAAGGAAAAAAAGCAATTTCACTTCTTAAAAGACTGCGAAGAAGGCCGTGATATGGGGATCGTTAGTGAAGCAGGTTGTCCTGCCATTGCAGATCCTGGTACTAAAGTGGTAGGAGAAGCTCATAGGAGAGGAATAAGAGTCATTCCTTTAATTGGACCATCTTCTATACTTTTAGCCTTGATGGCTTCTGGTTTAAGTGGTCAACATTTTGCCTTTAATGGGTATTTACCCATCAAAAGGAATGAAAGAGAGAAAGAAATAAAGTTTTTAGAGAGTAGCTCTATCAAAAGAAGACAAGCCAATATTTTTATGGAGGCTCCCTTTCGCAATAATCATACTTTAGAAAGTGTTTTGCATGTTTGTAATCCTAATACATTACTTTGTATTGCTACAGATATTAGCTTAGAAACAGAATCTATTAAAACTAAAAGTATCCGGGAATGGAACAAGGGTAAAAAACCTGAGCTTCATAAAAAACCGACCATTTTCATATTGGGCACTTAAAGAAGTAAAAACAACCTAGCAAACTATAATATCGTTATTATTGTCGGAAGCATTAGTAAAATCTATGTGTTTCCTGTAAATTTGCTCTATAGTGGTAAAAAATCGTTTTTGTTAGGATTTTTATCACTACTTAAATTCTAAAATAATAAACAAGATTATCATGAAAAGAAATTGGTTATTTACCCTATTTATAGCACTGAGTTTTTGTGCTATAGGATTCACTGGTTGTGGTGATGATGATGATGACGGTACTGGTGATGGAGGTGACACTGGAAATTCTTTAGTAGCTGGAGATTTTGTAGTAACAACAGATGGTGCTGAATGGAAAGCCACTAATATCCAAGCTTCTAAAGCTAATGGCGTCTTTACATTTAGTGCTACCAAAGGTACAGAAACTATTACACTTAGAATTAATGATGTGGTAACTGGTACTTATCCTTTAGTACTGGCTAATGCTAATGAACCAGGCTTTAATGGTTATGCTATTTATTCTCCAGAATCAGGCTCACAAAACTTGTGTAATGTGGACAATGGTCAAGTGATCATTTCAGAAATTGACGCAACTGCTAAGACCGTTTCTGGTACATTCAACTTCAATTGTACTTATCAGCAAAATATGTCCGAATCTGAATCCCTCACAGATGGAGAGTTTTACAAAATTACTTATAACGAGTAAAAAAATGGCTTAGGGATGGTAGCGGGATGTGGCGGCCATGTACTGACTTACGAAACTTAGCTGGACGCAGGCTGGCCCGAAGGGCAGACAAGTACAGCTTAGTGAAGTAGGAAGGACATAGCCACATAATAGCGGACAGCCCGACCTATTATAATTTTGCATTCGTGGGCGCACACATAGGTAGCGCCCCTAGATCGAATGCAAAATTATAATGGGGAAGCCCCTAATAATATTTATTTTAATATTCCTTATAAATTGACTGCCTTGTCGAATCTTACTTACGAAATTAAATTGCCCCAATTTGAAGGTCCTTTTGACTTGATCCTTTATTTTATTAGAAGGGATGAGCTGGATATTCAGGATATTCCTATTCATCAGGTAACGGCTGATTTTTTGGCTTATATGCGCCAAATGGAGGATTTAAATATTGAATTGGCTAGTGAATTTGTATTGGTAGCAGCTACTTTAATGCGAATTAAGGCAAAAATGCTGTTGCCTCGTAAGGAATTAGATGAAGATGGTAATGAGATTGATCCTCGTGATGAGTTAGTACAAAAACTCCTTGATTATAAACGTTTTAAGGCCGTTATTGAGGATTTAAGGGTTTTGGAAAATGATCGACGATCAAGGGCTAAGCGTGGTCATGCAATCCCTGAAATGAAGGCTATTTCTAAGGAATTTGCCTTGGATGCAGAAATGGAATCTTTAAGTTTATTTAAGTTATTGAAGGTTTTCCAAAAAGTCATGAAGCGCTTTGAGGATAATGAAAAGCGAGTCATTCATAAGGTCATTAAATATCCTTATACAATTCGATTAGAAAAAAGTTTTTTAAAGGAATTTAAAGAGCAAGTTGGTAAAGGCAAATTTTATTTCACAGAGATTTTTGAGACTTGTGATAATAGAATTCATGCTTTATTCCGTTTTTTGGCACTATTAGAGCTGGCACAAGAGCGATTATTTTTGCTTAAGATAGGCGATGATGTCAATGATTTTTGGATTTATAAAAAAGAAGAGGCTGCCTAATCAAAACTTTTCTGCTAAATTTCTATCTATAATAATTACCCCACCTTTTACGTAAACTAAACACTTTTTAATTATGCTACGCATTTTTATAGGCATTGTATTTTTATGTTCTACCCTTTTATTGAATGCCCAAGACCTGACGACTATGGAGGGAATGGGAGAATTTAATGTGAAGGTCAATAATCAAATTAGCACAAGCGAACTCCTGTATCATCATATCACGATGAATAGGGGTGGAGGTAATTGGAAAGGAGTTGCTGGCTATAATGAGTCGATTAGCTTTTATTTTGAATTAGAAAATGATATTGAGCGATTGCGTAAGGTAATTGTTTCAAGTACAGCGGCTGGCAGAACGACTTATACCGATTATCTACTGAATGATCAGGGTGAACTCGTACTTTGTATGCACAGTCCTAATACAGGTGGCGCAGCTAATAATATTTTCCGATACTACTTTGTGGGTACTAAAATCATCGCTATTAGTGATACTGAAGCGACCATTGAAGCAGAAGAACTCACTACTGAAGATGTAACAGTAGGAGTGGAGTTTATTAAGGTTGCTGATAAGTATAAGGCGGCTTTTGCTGCGATTCGTCAGTTAGAGAATTTACCGAAGGAATAAATCAATCCCTTCTTTCTCCTTCCAATCCATATTCCGACAGTAAATAGACTAAGGAAGCAATAGAACCTGCTCCTAATTCTAACTCTCGCTCATTGACCTTATCAAAGGTATCATTAGGAGAGTGATGATAGTCAAAATAACGCTGTGGATCTGGGAAAAAGCCAATACAAATCGTTCCTTGATCTTTTAGGTGCTTGATATCCACACCACTAAAGCCTTTTTCCACATGATACACTCCATAAGGCTCTAATAATGCCCTCCATGTTCTCATGTAATTATACTTTTTCTCTAAAACAGTTGAATCCTCTGCATCCACTTTAAAACCTCTTGGCGCAAAGCCTCCTCTGTCTGACTCTATCGCTATTAAGTGATTTTCTCCTTTTCTTTTGGCTTCTGCCGCATATGTTATAGCACCTCGCTGCCCATTCTCCTCATTCATAAATAAGACACAACGAATGGTGCGCTTAGGCTTTAGATCCATTTCTTTAAATAAACGCAAAACCTCCATCGACTGTACTACCCCTGATCCATCATCATGGGCACCTTCTCCATTATCCCAAGCATCTAAATGTCCACCTACTAGGATAATTTCCTCTGGCTTTTCTGTACCCCTTATCTCTGCTATTACATTATGAGACAAGGCATCTGGTCTTTGCTCACAACTCATTTTCATATGAAAACGCAAATCAGCATCTTGCTGCAATAAATTATGTAATAAGTCTGCTCCTTTAGTACTTATGGCAGCTGATGGTATTTTCTTTACTCCTTCTTCATAGCCCATACTACCCGTATGTGGATAATCGTCTGTGCTACTCGCTAAGGAGCGTAAGATAACGCCAACTGCCCCCAATTGGGCCGCTTTAGCTGCTCCGCTATAACGACCACCTACGCATTCGCCATAAGCATGGAAAGTGTCTATATGCTTTTGATCAAAGGGATGGTTCAAAAAGATGATCTTGCCTTTTACATCTGCTGGATTCATCTTCTCTATATCTTCAATATGCTCTGTCTCTATTACCTTTGCTGTCAACCCTACCTCTGGCGTACCTACTGAAGCACCTAAAGCACATATTGGGACTTCTATATTACCTGCCCACGAAGAGATGATCTGTCCAAACTCTTTTTCTCCTCGCACCCAATGCGGTACCATGGTCTCTTGCAAAAAGACCGTATCTAAATCCATCTTTGTCAATACTTGTCGAGACCATTCTACCGCTGCTGCTGCTTGTGGAGAACCACTTAATCGACCACCGATATTCTTGCACAAATATTCTAAATTATGGTAGCATTCCCCATTCTCTAATACCTCATCAAATATGGCTCGAATAGCCTTTTCTTCTTGCTTGCCAGCAGTATTATACACACTTGCACCAACAATAATGGCAACAGCGCCCAATACGATAGCTAATAGTAATCCCTTCATTTGTTTAAATGTTTAGGGCATTAAGATACAACTTTTTTAAGAATATGATAAGGAGGGAATAACTCTATTCCCAATCTGGTAAGGTCTTGGCAATTTTCGGTTTGCGCTTACGTGTTCTCACAAACTCTTGTATAGCTGCCAACGGCTTAGATACTGCCCCAGCAATAACTACCCCTGTTCCTTTAGGTTTGCCATCATCCGTTAGTGGAGGAGGCGCAATAAAATCAGAGAAATCTTCTATTTTTAAAATAATAGAATCCGAGCCTGTTGGACGGTCTAAACTCAAAAAGTGATGCTTAAAAGTATTTTTGTCAAATGGGTAAATAATCGCCTCTGATAAAGTAAAAGTATCAACAGGCATAAAAACTAATAAATAATAGCTTTCTTCTTCTATCTCAGGTATATCAAAACGAGTCCTTTTGTAACCAATAGCAGATACCGACAAGGTATCTCCTGGCTTGACTATAGTAGAAAAGAAACCATCCACTCTACCAACAGTGCCGCTACGTTTATTTTGATTCAAAACGTGCGCATAAGGAATAGGAGATTGATCATGTTCTGAATAGATATAGCCACTCAGTTTGATCAAATGGGGTTGTTCAGACTTTGCTGACTCTTCTTCTTGAGCGAAGATAGTCAGGCTCAGTAATAAAAAACAGCTTATGTAAATAGTGAATGCTTTCATGCTCAATCTAATAAACGGCTTTGGAGTAATATAAGTTGTTTAAAAACGATAATTCTTTGACAACACAAGGCTGACAAATCATCCATAAATTTCATAAATTATTTGCTTTTTTTCATATCCCATCTGTCCTAATCGATCTCTTGCCTCATCAATCATGTTTCTCCACCCACACAAATAAAAATTAGCTGGACGACGATCCTCAAATATTTGCTCATAAATTTCGTGTACATAACCATCATATCCACGCCAATTATCAGGCAAATCTCTGGAAAGTGTCACATAATAATACAATTGGGGCATTTCTACCGCTAATCGAGTCATTTCCTCAAAATATAAGACATCTTCTAAGGTCCTTGTCCCAAAAATCAGGTGAATAGGTGGGGTTTTCAACATTCGCCTGTGGATATCTAATAGCATGGATCGAAAAGGTGCAATACCAGTGCCTGTACAAATTAAACACAATTCCTCTGTGATCGTTTCAGGTAAAGTAAATACTCCTTTCGGTTCTCTCATTTTAATGACACTCCCAAGCGATACTTCCTCAAATAAATACTTAGTCCCCAAACCTCCTTCTAAGCGAACAATAACAAACTCTAATACATTCCCACCATTAGGTCCTGATGCAATAGAATAAGATCGCCATCGCTTAGTCCGCTTTTCATGAATCGGCAAATCAAAAGTCGCAAACTGACCTGACTTAAAATCAATCACTTCTTCTGTAGGAATCTCCACATAAAAACGCTTAACATTCGGCGTTTCATCCTCTATTTTTCTGACTATTCCATCATACCATTTACCAAGCATATCAATGTATTTACTGGTTATTTAATTATTTGGGCGCATCCCAATCATTATTTTTCATCGGCGGACGGGACGAACATATAAGGTTTGGGTTAGAGAGCGTACACATAGGTCCGCCCTACGGTCTAATGAAAAATAATGATTGGGTCGGGCTATCCGCTATTATGTGGCTGTTTACTTCCTACTGCGCTAAGGTCTGCTTGTCTGCTAAAGCCAGCCATCGCATACCTAAGC
>JAHDDN010000323.1 GCA_020629335.1 Chitinophagales bacterium
CATTTGAAGTAAATATTTTCTTGAATTTTTGTGGCAATTCGGATTTCAAATAGATGGATTGATTGGTAAATGGGTGTATAAAACTCAAGGAATAAGCGTGTAGATACATGCCTTTACCATTTAGGATTAGATTTTCGATCCCATATTCTTTATCTCCTAAAATGGGATTGCCAATACTGGATAGATGTTTACGCAATTGGTGCCTTCTCCCTGTTTGGGGCATTAATTTGACTAAGTTGAGTTGCTTGAATCTTTTGGAGGAAACTGTTTCTAATAACTCATAATTCGATTGGGAGGGCTTGCCGTCAATTTCTGTTGTAATTTTTCCTTGCTCCTTCATTTTACCAATAGTGACTGCATAATAAATTTTCTCCATCTTTTTGTCTTCAAACATTTTGCTTAGAGCTCGAATACTACTGCTTGTTTTTCCCACTAATAAAATGCCTGTCGTAGCATAATCTAATCGATGAACGGGATGGGGCTTTAATGCATCTTGCAAATTACTTATTTGAAGGTTTTGAGCTAAAGCATTCGCGATGGTTTTAAAACGATTACCGCTGACCAAAATGCCTGCAGGTTTATGAATGGCGGCTAAATGCTCCTCTTCAAATATCACTTCAAGTGGAAAGATTAATTTTTTCTTTGAGCTAAGGTCTTCTGGAATTGATAAAACTATTTCCTCCCCTCCGTTTATAAAAGTAGCTGTAGTCGCAATCATTCCATTTACTGTAAGGAGCTTTTTCTTTATGGCTTTTTTTAGCGCTGATTTCGTTGGTACAGTAATGAATATACCTACTCCATATTCTTGTAATCGAATTGGTGCCACTATATTTGGAACAATATGTATTTCGCTTGAATGCATAACTAAGCCCCAAATTAATGATAAATTGCATGATTGCAAATTTTTTATTTGGGCGGCTATTTCTGGCTATCCGCTCTTATGAAGCTACTCGGCAGCTACTCCACTAAGGCATACTTGTCTGCCACTTCGTGGCCAGCCTGCGTCTGCCTAAGTTCCGTAAGCTACCTCCTAACGCTTCATACCGCTTCTATCCAGGCCGCATAGTGGCTTTAAACCAATCTACTTCTCCAACAAGGAAGTTAAGATAAATTAAGATATTCACTAGACTGAACATTAATAATAGTAAGTTTGTAGTAACTGTTTAGGATAAAGGCTTTGGAGCATAAAAATAGATCAATCAAATGGATTCATTAACACAATTTGCGCTCGGCGCAGTGGTTGGAGAACTTGTTCTCGGAAAAGAATTGGGTTGGAAAGGAGTTTTATTAGGTGGAATAGCTGGAACCATCCCTGATCTCGATGTTTTACTCAATGGCTTTTTTGACCCAATCGCCAGAATGAAAATTCACCGTGGATTTAGTCACTCGATTTTCTTTTCTATGATTTTCGGTCCCTTATTGGGATGGATCTCTCATCAATTCTACCCAAAAATACCCATTCAAAAGTGGACCCTTATGTGGTTCTTAGGATTCCTCACTCATACGCTTTTAGATTGTTGTACCACTTATGGTACCCAACTCTTCAATCCTGTTTCCGATTACCTCGTTGCTTTCGACAACATATTTGTCGTTGATCCACTTTTTACTATTCCACTATTGGGAGGAGTAATCGCTGCCCTTTTCTATACACCTGGCTCTGCCGCTCGTAAAAGGGCCAACTATATCGGAATTGCCTTGAGTAGTTTGTATATGATCTGGACCTTCGCCGCACTTAATATTGCCACCCATCAATTTAAAAAAAGCTTGGATCAACAAAACATCTCTTATGATCAATTACAGGTATCTCCTACCGTACTCAATTCATTTCTCTGGGAAGGCATTGCACAAACTGATACAGCATCCTATTTCGGTAACTACTCGGTATTTGACAGTCGTGAAATGGTCAGCTTTCAAAAGGAAGCAAGAAATACGGAATTGATTGCCCCCTATAAAGATGCCGAAGCCGTCCAAACCGCACTTTGGTTTTCGACAGGTTATTATATTGTTCGGGAAATTGGCGAAGACTTCTATTTCTATAATACAAAATTCGGCGCCCTCCACTTAAACGAAAAACTGGAGTTCTTCTTTCCTTTTATCGTTCGCCCAGGTAAAAATGGTCAAGCAGAGTTTATACTCAATGAAGAAGAACCTGATACAGAGATTATGAAAGAGGGATTAAAGCAATTGTGGGAACGAATATGGGGGTTGTGATTAGGCGCATCCGCTGCATTTCATAAAGCGAAGTGCGAAGCATGAGCAAAAATAATTCATCATTCATTATTTATCGTTCATCATTAGAAATGCAGCGTCGGGCTATCCGTTCTTATGTGGCTATTCGGCTCCTATTCCGCTAAGGGCTGCTTGTCTCTTATTGGAGCCTGCGCATCCCTAAGCTACATGAGTCGCCTCTTAACGCCACATACCACTTCTATCCCTATGCGATTTTTGAGGTTAATCGAATTTCTTTTAAATTTCCATTTATCCATTCTTTTCTTGCCTTTACACTAAATAAAACATCTTTAGTGTAATATTGAAGTGGAATCTCTTTATTGAAATTTACCTCAGTATTAAAATAACTGTATGCTTCTTTTAACGAAGAATAGTGCTTTTCTGAAAGGATATTTTTTGTATACATCATCCAGAATTTTGTCAATGTTTCATGGTATCCAGATTCATCTGTATTTGGTGTTCCTACAGACTCATTATATAAAATAATTTCACCTTTAACCATTTCAAAAGCAATATCAAATTCATAATGCCAATTGTGCCATAATGCAACTAATATGTGTGCTTCATGAGTCCATTTAGAAATTTCTAAAGTTCTATTTGAGAATTCTTCAATAAATTTTCCTATTTGAAATTCTGTCATTTGTATTTTCTTAATTACTACCAACGGTTTGCATCGGCGGCGTTGGCAGCTTTTGCTACCAATGAACGCTGATGCTTTGTTCTGCTCTATTTTTCTTTTTCCTCTAATAATAATTGTAATTCTTTTTTACTTGGCAATACAGTTTCATATCTACTCGCAAAAATTTGGCTATTAGATTTTGGTAGGGTATATTCTACTAATAAATCACTTTTCTCTTTACACAAAATGAGTCCAATCGTGTTATTTTCATCTTCTAACTTCATTTCTCGGTCATAGTAATTAACATACATTTGTAACTGCCCAATATCTTGGTGCCTTAAATCACCTATTTTCAAATCAATCAGTAGGAAACATCTCAACAAGCGATTGTAAAACACCAAGTCAATATAAAAATGTCGCTCATCGAATGTAATTCTTTTTTGCCTTGCAACGAAAGCAAAACCCTTACCTAATTCTAATAAAAAGTGTTCTATTTTATCAATAATTGCTTTTTCTAAATCACTTTCGCTATATCTTTCATGTTCTTCAAGTCCTAAAAATTCAAGGATATATGGTTCTTTAATGGCATCCTTTGGAGCATCCAATAATTGTCCTTGCTCACTCAATTCTTTTACTCCTTTTTTATCTCTGCTTAATACTAATCTTTCAAATAATGAGCTGTCAAATTGTCTTTTTAGTTCTCTGACAGACCAATTGTTATTTCGACTTTCTATCTCATAAAATTGTCTTTCGGCTGCTTTTTTTATCCTCATCAGAATTAAATAATGAGACCAACTTAATGAAAAATCACTTACTTGCAATTCCGCAGACGGTGTCTGCGCTTTTGAATAGACAAGATAAAATTGCCTCATCTGCTCCAAGTTTCTGATAGAAAAACCCCTTCCGTATTCTTTTATTAGTTTTTTAGATAATTGCTTTATAGTCTTTTTCGCATACTCTGCTTTTTCTTTTCCTTGTTGCTCTTCTTCAACAATGATTTTTCCTATTTCATAGTAGGCAAAAACCATCGTTTGATTTACGCTTTTGACTAATTTTCCTCTTGCAAATTCGAGAATATTTATAGCTTTCTCTAAGTAATTTTTATTTGGTAGTTTTTCCACTTTTATCAGATTATTTTGATTTCAACAAAGTGCTAATTTAGTCTTTTTATTTGATTTCTTTTTTAGCACCTGATTTAGCTTTTTTCTTTTTTCTGTAAGGAATTCTTTTTTCGTCTAAATAAGTGTACAATTCTCCTGATTCAATGACATCAAACGCAGCAGATTTGACATCTTCTAAGCTATTATATATTTTCTTGCTCCTTAACTCGTGAATTGTTAAATAAAAGGCATCCTCCTTTTCTTCCTCTATTTTAATCTCAAAAAGCGATTGTCTAATTTTGTAAATAGAACCTTCTTCTTGCCATCTTTTTGATTTTAGGAATCTTGCCTTCCTACTTCTATAACGACGAAGAGTTTCTCTATTATTTGATGCAATTTCAGAATCTGTAAGATTGTCGCAACAAATTGTTCCGAATTCTAAAAATCCCCATTTCGGGTGAGAAATTAAATAGACATATCTTATCGCACTTCCACAACCGCTATTCTCGCACTCTCCAATCAAATCGCCCAAGTCATCCTCTCCAATATATTCCCAACCGATTTTTGGTTGGATTATTCCATATTCCGCCGCATGGCATCCTTTACAAAGTGTTTCACAATTTTCAGTTCCATATTCCCAGGGAAGTTTACCCGAAATATAAATTTTGTGATGCACCTGAAGTATTACTTCACCTTGACTTCTTCCGCAAGCAGTACATTTAAAACCGTCAGTTTCAATTACATTGTCTCTAAATTCTTTTCATTCTTTTCTGTTATATAGTGACATATTATTTTGATTTTTCGGTCACTTTTTTTCTTTTTTAATTGAGCAGAACCCAAAGGAATATCAACGCCCCACCAAGCACTCCAAAGCTTACGATTTCTCTTGTAGGCGTTAATATTTCAGTTAAACGAAAGGGTGTAGTGGAAAGGCTTTCTTTGACTGGCTTAGTTTTACTTCTTCAAGATAAGCACACCCGCTTAATTATACAAATATATTTAATCTATTTGACTATTGCTCACATAATCATTGCTCTTTTCTGGCTTCCGAGCCGAGGCAATAGCGGTTTCTTTGCTTTCAGGACATAGCTCCGCCATTAGAAAACAAACTATTTTCTGCACCTCCGATGGCATTGATTAACTTATTAGGTGGTGAACGATCTTTAGGGCGATAAGCTCTTACATGAGTCGATAAGCAAGTCGGATCACTCGGCTCGAAGGACTCTTCAAAATTATGGCCGCCACAAACTTCACACTTCATAAAGTACGCTTTTAGAAAATGCTTTAATAAACGCATCAAGATAATGATCGTTTCCTCATGACGCTTCAGCTTATCACTTACTTCTTCTCTTAGCTTATTTACCCAAGCTGCGACAGAAGGGAGAAGTTAGTACGTTAGTATATTAGTAATTGGGCTATTAGTTATCTCTTAATACTAACTAACATACTTACTACAAACATACCAACTACTCAAAATGCGTGAGGGATGGCAGTGGTATGTGGCGTACATGAAGGGGCTAATGTAGCTTAGTGATGCGATGGCTCGCAGAGACAAGCAGCACTTAGCGAAATAGCCACTGAATAGCCACATAAGAACGGACAGCCCGACCAGCGCCTTCGGCGAATGATAAATGCATAATGATGAATGATAATTAGGCTCGTGCTTCGCACTTGCTTATGCGAGCGCTGGGCACGCCCTAATTAATTACAAATTGACCATTACGAATGACGAATTTAAGGTATTTAAAGGTCGTAGTCAGAGACTGGGCTGTTAATTTTGATGAATATTGTAGTATTTTAAATCCTCCAACTTTTGGTTCAGAAGCTATACTCAAATATCTGCTTCGAAGGGTCGTAGTCAGAGACTACGCCCAGAATTTATGGGTTATAAAACTTGTAGGAATTTATATCTCCTAATTTAGGACAAAATTAACACGCCAGTCAGAGACTACGACCAAAAGAGATTAATCAGTTATTTTTAAAGTTTTATAGCGAGAAATTCTTTTCGTATCCCTTCATTTCTCTACTACAAAACCTAAACACTTCCAACGTAGCAAATTTCCACGTCCATCCAAAGGCTCATTAACAATAATATCCTCTTTCCAATCTAAAAGCTCAAAACCAATTTCTTTTAAAACATTTAATAATTGACTGGGAGGATAATACATTTTCCAATGTTCTGCTTTCTTAAAATTTAATGGGGAGATTACAATTAACTTGCCAGTTGGTTTTAAAACTCGATACATTTCTTTCAATCCTTTTATCGGATTTTCTAATCGGTCAAGCAAGAAACTATTTACAACTACTTTTTGACTATTATCTT
>JAHDDN010000324.1 GCA_020629335.1 Chitinophagales bacterium
TATAAAAAGAAAAGTGAGTAGCAAGGTAAAAACCTGCTACTCACTAAAAATCCTTGAAAAAAGTCGAAAAATTCTACTGTCTATATAATAAAAACCTACAGTGTGTTTTGTGTGTTTAAAATGTATTAGTTAATCCGTTTGCCATTGAGACATGTGAACTCTTACTACGATAATAAGGATCGTAAATATTAGTGCAAATAAGAAAGCGATTTCGCTATAGTTGAAATAAATGACACCATTTGCTACTAATAAATAAGGACCAATAAAGAGTGCATAAAATCGTTGTAAGTAACTCATGTTTCTTTAGTTTTTTGAAGACATTTTAAGTATGATATGTAGCTTTGTTTATGGAGTGAAAAGCTACATATATTTGTTTATCGTTTGTATGCTATAGATGGCAAATAATGTGCCATTCAATGATTGAAAGTTAGTTTGGTTTATTTTCTATACTTAGGAAATGATTTAAAAAGAGCCTATTAATTGTTTGAATATGATTGAGTTATGAAAATGTTTTTCATCCATTATTTTTTTTGTTTTTTTTGAAGCGTAATTATAGCAGGCTTTTAACAAGTGTACTTATTTTGGCTTAGCGATGGAAGTAGTATGTGGCGTGAATGGGACAAATATGCCTTCGGCGAGTGATAAATGTATTATGATAAAAATTTGTTTTCCGTCTTTGGAATAATGGTATTCAACCGAATACCGTCTGGATTTGTTAAATTTGCAATACACGAACACGATGCACATGAAGTATTTAGAAGTATTTATTAATGGTTATAAGGGCTATGCTAATTATTTTTGGCAGGAAATTACCAACCCCAATTTGCACAATTATTTTTATTGGCTGTTGGCGGTATCGGCTTTTTTCTTTTTGTTAGAATGGATAGCGCCTTGGCGAAAAGAGCAGGCGAAGTTTAGACAAGATTTTTGGTTGGACTTCTTTTATATGTTTTTTAATTTCTTCCTTTTTTCTTTGATCATTTATAATGCGGCTTCTGATGTAGGAGTACAACTGTTCAAGGATTTCTTAGCGCTATTTGGAATTAGTAATTTAGTGGCCCTAAAAGTGCAGACATGGCCTTTATGGACGCATTTGCTTTTAGGCTTTGTGGTGCGAGATTTTGTGCAATGGTGGATACATCGTTTATTGCATTATTCGGATCGTTTGTGGGAGTTTCATAAGGTGCATCACTCAGTGGAGGAAATGGGATTTGCGGCGCATTTGCGTTATCACTGGATGGAGAATGTGGTGTATCGGACATTGGAGTATATTCCATTGGCGATAATTGGTATTGGGTTGAATGATTTCTTTATCATCCATATTTTTACATTAGCGGTGGGGCATTATAATCATTCTAATATCACAGTAGATAAGCGAATTACGGCGGCTGTATTAGGCGGCCTGATTGGTTTGTTTGTGATTAGTCAAGTGAATTGGGTTTGGTATCAAGAGGCTGGTTTGGTATTGGGTATTGCTTTATTGTGTGCGCCTGTATTGGGGCCTATAATGAAGTATTTATTCAATAGTCCAGAGATGCATATTTGGCATCACTCTTATGAATTGCCAGAAGATAGACGTAATGGAATTAATTTTGGATTAACTTTGGCTATTTGGGACTATATTTTTGGTACCGCTTATATTCCGCATAATGGCCGTGATATACGTTTAGGCTTTCCAGGAATAGAAGAATATCCGCATGATTTTGTGCATCAGCAGATGCATGGGATTGTAAAAAAGTAATGGTTTGGAGCTTACTCCATATTAAGTAAATAGTCCCAATGCTTTTTAATAGACATAGACTCCAGTCGTTTGAAGTCAGTTTTAAAGACATCGAAGGTCGGTTTGAGCTTATTTTTTTTAGCATAAATACCCTTCATGCCCACATACCAATCGAAGGCATTGGGATTGCCGTATTTTTGGTAACCAAATTGAAATAAATAGGCGCTCCCTTTACGCTTTCGGTGTATAATTTTTTTCTTTTTGATCAAGACGATAGTGTCGGGTAGCTCATTCATTTCGTATAAATGGCGCATGGCCTCACTAGCCGCAAAGGTCTCTTGTGTTTTCACAAAGTCAGGAAAATGCTTCGTTTTTTGATAGTGAGCCAATGTGTCCCACAAATAAATTCGATAAAGCGGATGATCAGCCAAAGACATTAGACTGGCCCATTCAGGGACTTCTTCATTTTCTAATAAGTGCGCATTAGCTTTATATCGTCTATATGCTGGATGTTTGATTTGACCTAATTCTTTTAGCAGGTCATGCAGCTCAGGTTTCGGATCTAAGGAGGCTAAAAGAGGAGTGATATAATCCAGTCGAGTGCTAACTTCCTCTAATTTTTCCAAATCGAAACGGTGTTCTTCATAAAGCGCAGCATCCGCTTTAGCGGTTTCCAATAAGGCCTTTTCATTAGCCTTTAAGAAAGCATCCTCAATGACATTTGCCTCATGTGCTTGGCTTAATAACAAACAAATATTGCCACGATAAACCTCGTATTCCAATAAATCACAAAGCTCAGGTAGTAGATATTTAACATGCTCTATGGAGTCGTAAACAAAAGGATAAAAGACGGCATTCGCTTGTTTACTTTCTATGCCTTCTAAAGGCGTTTTTTGAAAGAGTAATTCCTTGAAGGTTTCCGTAGAATAAATACTCGAAGTTTCAGCCAATACATAAAGTGCATTTAAGCGATTATTATCATTCGGTAAACGCTCGTAATTCCTTTTGATAAAATCTACCGTATTGCTATCATTGACCGCCGCTAATACATCAATTAAATGGCCTTTGATATTATATTGATCCTTATCATCGGGAAGAGGTAGGCTAATCGCTTGATAAATATCAGCTAAATCTCCTTTATCAAATTCGTAATAAGGAATAGCTCTTTTGGCCTTATTTCTAATGGTGGTATCATTGGTATAAATATCGCTTAATAGAAGTTTATTCTTATCGGTGAAAAGATTTTTGTCATTATTAGGTGAAGTGATTTCAAAGGAATCAAAGAAGGTATTAATCCACTCTTTATCTAATTCTTCTTCTATTGCATAAACAGCCAAAGTAACTAAGTACTCATTGTGAATCCAATATTGAATCTTTTGTAAGTTGCTACAGGATTCACACTGAATTAATAGCTCCAATCCTTTGCTATCGCCCTTCTCAATCATGCGCTCACTCAATAAACTATCCTGATAAGTAATCGCTTCTGTTTTTAACTCAATAAAAAGCGAATCAATATTATCAATCTCATAATAAGGCGATACTTCTGCAAACTCTATAAAATAAAGGATGCCACTATTGCGATCTAAATTATTAAATAAATGTGTTTTATCTACACTAATACCCGCATCAAAGCTCTCTGTAATATTTTCTTTAGGAAGCGAAGGCACTTCCACTTCAAAGCCCAGGTCTTCATTGGTATATCGCTTTAATGTAGGTTCCACTAAAGGTAGGAGTTTCAAGGAATCAAAAAACTTATCGACATTCTTATCTTCCGAAGCCAATTTAGGTAGCTCCACCATTTGTAAATAAGTCCGATTGCCCCTCAATACCTGTCTGACTTTCAATATTGCTCCTTCCCCATAATCAATCACATATTCCATCGCTGGATAGCTCTGAAAAAGAATTTCTTTCTTAGCCACTAATTTTCCATTGAGGGTGTACAACATATCATCAATCGACTGATTAAAATAGCGCTTAAGATCATCAATCACTTTTCCATTGGGTAGATTGTTGTAGCGCATTAAATAAGATATGCCTTCCTTAGAATCCACAAAATGATGCAAATGCAAAATCAAACTATCAGAATTTTCCTGAATAGGAATAGACTGATTTTGGAGCTTAGGCTCATCAGGGAAATACAATTCAAAGCCACCTTCTTCAGATAGCAAATTATACCCACTATAAGAAGGCAAAGCTCTCAATTCAAAAGAACTAAAAAAACGCTCTGCATCCAAGTCAAATAAATTAGCTCTACTATCCGCACTCACAAAATTCAGATAACTAATATTCCCTCTTAAAATCATCTGCACCCTCGAATAATTATCATTGTGCGGATTATACAATAAGACCTCTCTTGCAGGCAAGTTTTTAATCGTCTTTTTTCTACTTTTAATAATCTTCATTCGCTTAGAAGCCGCCCAATCCTTAGCAGAGCGATCAATAAATTTCTCCTTATTAGCAGGCAGTGTATGTTGATGATAAATCGTGCTCGTCGTAAAATAAGCCAAGCCCGTTCCTAAATCCAAAGCCACATTCACACCTTGTCCCAGATCAATCTTATTCGCTTGTTCATAAGAGAGGGGTTGATTCGGCATTTCAATACTATAAGCAGTCCCCGAATTTTCAAACTCATGCCAATTAACCTTATTCGCTTTGATCTCAAATTCATCCGCTTTACCAGTAAATTGGCAAGCGACTTTATTCAGCTCATAACCCTCTTTTCTAAGCAAGCTTATCAAGCCTTCCTCTCCAGGCAAATGCAATGCCCCCACCGCAATAAAGCTAGATTGGGCTTGAATCCCATTATCAATAGATTCCAACATTTGATAATTACGAGTGATCATAATCGCTTGTCCGACCGTATCCGTACGTTCCTCGCTCGTATATAAATCATGTATTTTTTCAATATCCCCCGCTAAATATAAGCTAATCAACTCCTTAAAATAACGATCATTATCTGCCACAAAATTCGCTTCCTGATTCACCTTGCTCATCAATATTTTCTTCTGATAAGCCGCATCATTAAAGCGCAAAAAATCTAATTGATCAGAAGTTTTTTCCAATCCCAAAACAGACTTTCCCAATTTACGAGCCATATAATAAAGGTGGGCATCCAAAAATACTTTCCGATCATTCTGCAAATCAATATCAATCCCAATCAAATCATTCATTCGTCGAATATCCTTGTTTTTTACCTCCAACAAACTCACTTGTAATTGCTCTTGCAATCTCGCATCTAATGCCCGCAATTCTTTCTCAGACAATAATTTCTGCACCCAAAAACTTGTATCCTCCCGACTATACTCCGCAAAAATATTCTTCAATAAAGAATCAGGATGCACCTCCATCGCAAAAGCCTCACAGCCCTCCAATAGGGAATACAAAGAATCAGGCAAGTCAAAAGCCCGTTCATCTCGCACATGCATAGTTCCAAACAAATAAGAAGGCGCCTTCAGTCCATTACCCGAAATCTCCCATAACAAGGCATAGTCCTCCTTATCAGTCACCTGTGCCATTCCCTCCAAGGAATATCCAAGCATCCATAAAAAAGAAAAAATAGTCAGTAGTAATACTCTCATCCAACAACAATCTAAGGTATTTTAGGAGATAAAAGAATATCAAAGTACAAAATGTCTTTCATCTCACCAAATTTCCATCTTTTTTGGGCGTGCCCATGCGCTCGAAGTGTGAAGTGCGCAGCACGAGCAAAATCATTATGCATTCATCATTATTCATTTATCATTAATTTGTGCGTGCCCATGCGCTCGTAGTGCGAAGTGCGTAGCACGAGCAAATTCATGACGTATTCATAATATCTGAAAAAATCATCCGTTAAGAAACTATCTCTTTATTCTAAACCCTAAATAAACCCCATGAAACAATTAATGATTTTAATGGCTTTTGTAGTCTTTACATCAGCCCAGGCCCAAGACGGGATAGCACTTAATTTTAATTCTGTAGGCGCAGGAAAGAACTTATCCGTGAGCTACCAAAAAGATTTTACCGATAAACTCAATGCTGGGCTTGGTATAAAATATCACCTCAATCAAGCCCCCCAATTTAATGGTGGCCAAACTTACAAAAACAATATGCGAGCCGAAGGCCTACAGCATCTGGGCCTTGTCGCCAATATCAGCTATAGTATCAAACCAAAGTCATGGAAGCTTAACCCTATGATACAACATAGGGTAGAGTTCGCCAGAGCAGGTGCTAAATATTTACTGCCTACTAATGAGGATAATGGAAATCTTCCCTATTTTCGAACTATTACGAAAGCTCCTTACTACACACTAGAAGAAACCATCGGCGTCAAATTAGAAAGCCCAATTGTTGGCAATTATTATTTGAATGTAGCTGGTGGGGGAGGTATTGCTATGATGTGGGGATTTCGTTATCGGGATGAGCGTATATTCGAGTTTACGCATTACTTATCTATCGGTTTAGCATATAAGTTTGGTAAGGAGTTTTAATTTGGCGAAAAAGTATTAAAAAATATCGAAGTATAAGGTGGTGTGTTTTTGTGAACTTTTATCGGTTCTAA
>JAHDDN010000325.1 GCA_020629335.1 Chitinophagales bacterium
CAACGTTTACAAAGTTCCAATGTTAGTTTTTGGCTTAGGGATGGAAGTGGTATGTGGCGTAAATGGGGCTGCTTACGTAGCTTAGGCGGACGCAGGCTGGCCCGCAGGGCAGACAAGTACGCCTTAGCGAAGTAGCAGACACATAGCCACATAAGAACGGACAGCCCGACTGCTGCGCTTCGCTTGCAATGCGTAATGCATAATGATGAATGTGTGATTATTGGGCGCATGCTACGCACTTCGCTTTACGAGCGCAGTAGGAAGCCCCTAATTTATATAAAATTGGCAAAAGTATTCATAAACACGTCGCAGTATTCGTCTAAGAATATAGTATTAAAAATCATTGAATTAACACTAAAATTTGCATTATGTTTTTAACTATTACTAAATCTTTGAGAATTTATGTATGCTTATTAGTATTGAGTTGCTGTATGCTTTTATCAGCGAATGCTCAGATTTATACTATTTGCGCAGGTGATTCCTTTGTTTTGCCTTCTCCTCCATTATTGTATGGCACTCCAGGTCCACAATTGCCTTATAACCCTGATCAACCTTACACACCTATATCTTGTGCTCCAATCGAAGGTTTAGTGAGTATTAGTCCTAGTACGGGCGTGATTAATTATAGTGAATTAGTTGTAGCGCCCACAGAAACTACCACTTATGAAATTACAAGAACAGCTCCACCTTTTGGCCCTCCATGCCCTGGTTGTCCAACTTGTACTTATAGTTCTATTTCCAATTTTATAACAGTGATAGTGGAAGAAGGCGGCGAATGTGGTGATCCAAATGGAGAACCAATAGATGTAGGTTCTGTTACTTTTGAGAGTTGTCCTGGAGAGATTCTTCAGTTGCCACATCCTCCATTTGGGCCGAATGTTTGTCCTTTTGATGATTACTACTACACTGTTTCTCCTACAATTGATGTGTTTGAACCGACTGATGAAGGCTTATCTTATCTAGTATTTCCAGACGTATCAAGCACTTATACAGTAGTGAGACATTTTTTAGATGAAAATGGCGATGAGATTTGTCAGCCAGAAACCTATGATTTTGTGATTGATTTAGATAGTAATGCTTGTAGCTGTATTGAGGCAGATGGAACGACGATTGATAATAGTGATTATCCTTGGTTAGGAGCTGTTATTAATGAGTTTGATTGTTGTGTGAATAATACGGTGACGGAATATGAGGCAGGGCCGTATTCTTATCTTTATGTAGAATCAGGAAATGGTGAATCAGGTAAGTTATATAATCAAGAAGGTTTGTTGTATTGTACTTCTGCGTCTACTTATGATTGTGTGAGTATTTATGATTTGTCTAATGGTACAGAAATTTGGTCTTGTGCGGATGGAGAAACTGGTCCAGAAGAACCAGAGAATCCTATAGATGAAGTGATTGAAAGTTGTGCTGGAGAGAGCGTTGAATTATTTGTTCCAGGTACCAATATTGCTTTAGGTCAACCATTTCCAGGGACAAATGTCTGTGGAGGTCCAGTGGGGCCATTACCACTACCAGGTGAGACTGTTGATTGCTATATTTGTTCGGGTTTTTATACCATAGAAGCGAATGGAGTAGTTGTCTTGGAGGGTAGTGTCAATTCAAATCTTGAGTTATTGGGTAGTACTTTTGTATATCCAACAGAAACGACCACTTATACGATTACCAGAATTTATAGTTCGTTGGGGCCATTTTTCCCTTTACCAGAGTGTAATTATATTTATCCAGAAACAGTAGTGTATGTGGTGACAGTAGAGGTGGAAGATTGTGATGATCCCAATCCAGGTGGCCCTATCAGTGAAGATTATCCTTGGTTAGATGATTTAGTAGATGGGGAAGATTGTTGTGATGTAGGATTGATACAAGAACTTTATAGTGGTCCTTATGCTTATCTTTATTTAACTCCAGAAGAAGGTTGTGAAGGTTATGGGGTATTGTATAATAGTGAAGGACAGTTGTATTGTACAAGTGGCCCTGGATTTGATTGTGTGAATTTATATGGATTAAGTTTATCAAGTGCAACGACTCTCTGGTCTTGTGATGATGGCCCAACACCTCCAGAACCACCAACGCCAGGTGAAATCAATATTCCAGATTATCCGTGGATTACGGAATCGAATGATTGTGAAATATATGAGTATAGTACAGGCCCTTATTCTTATGTGGTGATAGATGGCGTTATGTATAGTAGTGAAGGACAATTGTATTGTACGAATGCGCCTAATTTTGACTGTATTAGTTTATATGGCTTGAGTAATCAGACGCTTATATGGTCTTGTGATGATGAGCCCGAACCACCTACACCATGTGTTTATGAGAATATAGGAACGGTCTTTTTTGCGCCTTGTGCAGGTGAGACTTATTACTTTATAGAAATGGCTGATGGTACGATATTCGATCCTTATGTAGCTGAAGGAGAGAGTTTCCCATACACAGAGGGAGAAATAGTCGCTTTTACTTATGAGTTGAGTAGTTTTACTAGTCCATGTGCAGGTGCGATAGCAATAGATTTAGTTTGTTTTGAAAGTTTAGCAGAACCTACTAATCCTGAAGATTACCCTTGGTTGAGTACGGTAGTTGATGGGGATGATTGCTGTAATTCGGCAATAGCTTATGAATATATGGTCAATGGGTATGCCTATATTTATGTAGTTGGAGAAGCAGGATGTAATGAGTATGGCGTCTTATATAATAGCAGTGGCTTGTTATATTGTACAAGTGCGTCTAATTACGATTGTTTGAGTTTATATGAATTAGATATGAACCCTACTATTATTTGGACGTGTGAAGATATTGTGATTCCTCAAGAATGCGATTGTAGTGATGAGGCATTTGCGCCAGTATGTGGTAATGATGGAGAAGTCTATGATAATGCTTGTGAAGCATTATGTGCAGGAACTACTTATAGCAATTGTGATGACTTATATGATTTTGTGTTTGAGGTTTGTGCAGGAGAGGAGATAATATTAACAGGCAATGGTAATATGAATGCAACTATTGAGTGTCCACCTGGTCCAGTTGGCCCTTTAGGACCAGCAGCTACATGGGAAGGATATCCATTTGAGACCTGTCCGACTTGGGGTTCTTGTTCCATTACAGTTAATCCAACAGTTACAACAGCATACAATCATCAATATTACATCAAATACTGTGGTAATTATGATCTTTATGAACAAACATTCTTAGTGATTGTGAATGAAGATTGCGTAGAGGAAGATGGAATTGTGGGACCAGGTGGAGGTCCAGTAGGTCCAGTAGGCCCAGGACAAACAGTGTCAGTTGAGGTTTGCGAAGGAGAAGAGGTTACACTATCAGGTTCTGGGGGCACATCAAATGGGTGCCCAGGCCCCACCGGCCCTTCAGGGACAAGTGGACCTTCGCCAAGCTGGAGTGGTTTTGGTTCCCTTCCTTATGAGACTACTGTGGGAGGTAGTGCTACATTTACACCTGTTGAGGATATGTTATTAACTTATAGTTATGCCGTTGTTCAATGTGGAGGAGGGTATTATATAGCAGAAGCATATTATGAAATCTATGTGATTGAAGACTGTGAAGGTAAGTCAGGCGATGTAACTTTAGCAGAAGAAAAAGCATTGATAGACGCAGTCGTTTATCCTAATCCAAGCCAAGGTCTATTTAATGTAGATATGACAGGCGTTTCTCAAGAGGCAGTATTGAATATTTACAACCTCAATGGTCAGCAAATCTTATCTCAGCAAGCGATCAATACGAGTCAATTAGATTTGACAAACTATCCTAAAGGTATTTATATGATGCGCATCATAGATGAGGATCAAGTAATTACTAAGAAATTAATGATTGAGTAAAGTAACTGAACTCAGTTACGAACTATTCTAATTTAATTGCGATAAATTTTAGGAATATTTATTATTCCACAGCGACGCATAGTGAAGTTTTTCAAGGGAGTGCTCTTTTAAGGGTACTCCCTTCTTCTTTTAGATACGCATGCAATTCATCCAAAGAAAGATAATTCGTTTTTCTACGCTCTTGAAAACGAGGAATATCAATTTGAGTTAGCACATAAGTTTGAAACTCAATTAATTGATAAATTAGTCCATGTTCAACAGCCAAAATATCTGTATCTCTTTCAAACTCTTGAACTTTCTTAGCAGATAATTGCTGAAACCCCACTTTGAATAATTGCCATTTATTCTTTTCGTGATAGTCTGCAATATGTGCTAATTCATGTCCAATGACTCCAACCAAAGCATTAAAGCTTAAATGGTTTTTAGCAATAATACCATTGCTTTCCTCTCCAGCATCTTTAATCCGAATTTTATAGACTCTTTTATTGTTTCGCTTGAATGGAAAGTTCGCTGCTGGAGCCGCAGTCATGGTCGCCCCCTTTTTCATTTGGATGAAGCGAATGTCTACCTCTTTTAATTCTGGATAAAAGGAAAGTGCTGTCAGGCAGGGGAGGAGGTAGTCTGTATCAATCGTTTTGTTCTGGCCAAATTTTGTTTGTAAATCAGCTAATTGAGATTGATAATAGGCTTCGTCTAATTGCTCAATGGGAGGCGTTTGAGCAGTAATCGCATAAGAACAAAAAATGAAAACGAAGCACAAATAACGCATTTAAGGAGAATTTTTCTTTTTAAATAAATGATAAGGATCTTCTTGATAGATAGGATCACCCCATTGATTTAGCCATTGAAGCATAGCTGCTTTTACCGCTTTCTTTTGCTCCGTCTCTTTTGCGATTTGAGCGGAATTATCCATTTCAGTACCCCTCAATTTTCGCAAAATCTTAGTCAGCATCCCTTCATAAACTGGAGGCGAAGATAACAAACGATACTCATTCAATAAGAAATAATTTGCGTCATATTCCGCACATATATGGCTTTTTTGAGCCACAGGAGTATTCAAATCATATAAACGCTTCAAATTTTCTCGCCGCTCCATATGATCTGAGATCAATGGCAAGGGGTGCGCACTCGCAATTAATTGACCCGAATAAACCACTGTCTCCAAGCTCGTTCTACTATCACTCGCAAAGGTCGCATCTGCTGGTAAGTGTTTTTGCAAGAAGTATTTATCAGCGGTATTATTGGCCAAGCCATTAGGCAATGCTCGCTTAATACCCATAGCCGAACGCCCAATTAATAACACCATAAAAAGCAAAGCGCCTTTATATAACCAATTAGGTTTTTCCTTTTGACTCAACTCATAAATATAGCCGCCCAATAATACTTGCAGTAATAAAGTCGCATAAGAAATCAGTCGCCCAAATGAATACTTCCCACTAATATATCCAAAAATATAAAGCAGCACTAAACCAATAAAAAACCAAGAAATCCAGTCATTCCACTTCTTCTTCATGCGCATAAAAATAATCGGCAAGCCCAATAAAGCAGGCGCAATTCTGATCAGCGGCTTATCGTACATCACCCCATTAGAAGCATGGATAAAATCAGAAGTATCGGAAGTAATCAATCCCAAAAAGGAATAATAAGGCCAAAGCATCGTCCCCAAAATGGGCAAAAATATCAATCCTAAAGTCATCAGCTGCTCTCGCTTAATTTGGAGCTGATTATAATGAAAACTAACCGCCAGAAAACTCGTCATCAAGACCAAAGTAGTGAAAGGGTGAATCAGTAAAAGTAGAGTTGTAAGGACAATTAAAATAATATACTGAAACCATTGAATCGACTGATAATGATTATAATACCAAGCACTCAAAAATAAGGTAAAAGCCCCCACAAAAGTAGAAGGCAAAGCCATCACATAACCCAAGACATTAAAATTAAAAAAGCCACTAAAACTCCACGGACTCAGCCAAGCAAATAGCACCAAAATCAAAGCATAAATGCTCACCCTTGTCTTCTTGAAAATCGTTGTGACAAAATAATGCAAGCTCAATATCCACAAAACTAAATTACACAATCCAACAAAATTCAATAAGCCAATCAAACCGATACCTGTCATTTTACTAAAGAGGGCAATCGTCAGATGATAAGGCGAAAAAAGCATATGCGTCCCCTCCATCGCCAGCAAAGGATGCTGAGGATTAAAAGGCCGTGCAATTAATTCCCGTATCACCGCCGCATGTTCCCAAATATCTCCCGACCAATGCCCATTCCATGTATGAGACAAAAGGAGCAGAAACAAAACAGCCGAAGCGATCCAAAAAGAAATAGGGGTATTCGTAAAAATATTAGGCGTATCTACTTTCATAAAAAATATTGATCCCCTATTTTACGAATCTTTTTGATGATTTCAAAAAAATCCTATATTTAG
>JAHDDN010000326.1 GCA_020629335.1 Chitinophagales bacterium
AGTACGCCTTAGCGAAGTAGGAGCGGCATAGCCACATAAGAGCGGACAGCCCGACTGCTGCGCTTCGCTTGCAATGCGTAATGCATAATGATGAGTGATAAATAATTTAGCTTGTGCTGCGCACTTCGCCCTTACGAGCGCAGCAGGAAGCCCCCAAAGAAATTTTATTGTTACAACATTAGTGACTATTCTTAGTTGCTTCGTTTAATAAATAGAACGGCTATTTACCCACCTTTTTACACCGATATTTTTTATTATTTTTCAACAGCTTGTCATGCTGAGTTTATTTGAGTTGATTCAGTCTTTATCTAAGAGTGAAAAACGTTATTTTAAATTACATGCCAATACCTTTGGTACAGAGGAACGGGTGTATATACAGCTATTTGATGCAATAGATGAACAGGAGAGCTATGATGAGTCGGCAATAGCTAATGAGTTCGGTATCAAGCATTTCTCGCCTTATAAGAAGTATTTGTATGAATCTATCTTGAAAAGTATGCGTGCTTTTCATGGGGAACAGAATGGGAGTTTGCAAGTCATGAATGCTTTTCAGAATATTTTGCTTCTTCGTAACAAGGGCCTCATGAAAGATGCAATTAAGTTGTATGAAAAGACGAAGCAGTCTTTGTTGGAAATGCATTTGTATTCTTTACTAGTAGAGTTGATGACGACTGGAGGAGCCCTTTATGCTCGTTACTTACCTAGAAAAGAAGTGCCTGCCAAATTAGACGAAATTTATCGAGAGAAATTGAGGTATTATGATTATGGCATGAACATTACAGAGTATCATGCTTTAAGTCGGAAGGTAAGAGAAGTTTGGAGAAGGGTTTATCCAATTAGATCCGAAGAGCAAGAATATGAAATTCGAGAATTACTTACCCATCCTTTATTGATAGGGCCGCATAAGGCGATGACAAGTGTGGCCAAAGCCGTTTATCATGAGTGTATTTCTTTGTGTTATGGTATTTTGCTGAATTGGAAAGGTATTATTCAAAATAGTCAAGAAGCACTAGACAGTTTGAATCAACACCCACAAGATTCCCTTAAACATCATAAAAAACGGATTTTTCAGCTCCATCACTTATTGATTGGTGCTTCTAAGTTGAAGGATGAAAAGCTATTTAATGAGTATTTATCGCAGTTTGAAGACATGAATAAGCGATTGAAAGCTAGTTATAATATTGCTTTTGATGCCTTGATGCAAAAGCTATATTATGTCAGTGTCATGAGTTTTTATATTGAAATGGAACAATTTGAAGAAGCCATTGCAAGGAAAGAAGAGATAATGGAATTCATAACTGCTTATGAGAAATACTTACCAACTGATTTTTCTTCTACTATGAAGTTTTACTTTGCGATTGCTTATTTTCATTTGCATGATTATGAGCAAACGATAGATTGGCTACAGCCTATTATGGATGAAGAAAAGAATCATCCTAAGAAGGCCAGCGTATGTTCAGCAAGAATACTCAACTTAATGGCGCATTATGAAATGGAGCATTATCTATTGATTAGCTCCTTAGTACGTTCTACTCAGCGCTATCTCAATAAAAATGAAAGTATTTTTCAGTCTGAAAGGTTATTGCTTAATTTCTTTAAGTGGTTGAGCAGTAATTATAATGCGGATAATATTGATCAAAAGTTCAAAAAGCTATGCGACAAACTTGTTGAGCATGGTCAAAACAAGTATGAACGCAACTTCTTTGATGATATTAAGCTCCAAATTTGGCTGGATGAAAAACAAAAACAAATAATTAACTGCTAAAATTAACAAAATGAGAAGGCTCAAAAATGATAGCCTTTTTATTTCTTGCTAATTTTTTGTCCAAAATACCATTACAGCATCATTTACATTTGTATTATCATTTAACAAAAATCAATTTTAGGATGACAAAATTTAATTCAATGCTTAACAAATTCGAATCTTTTCAATTAGACACTTCAGCTGAAATGGCTGTAAATGGAGGTATCAATAGTTTCTGGAGAAACCTATTTAGTGGTTATGAGTGTGCAGAAGGTAAACATTCTGCAAGTATGAGCGCTACTAGAATGACTAAAACTGATACAATGTACAAGAAAACAGAGGATGGGAATAGCTCCGTTTATTGTATAGATGTAAGCGATGACGAGGGATTGTAGGCAAAGCTTTATCATATTTTAGAAAATTTAAGCCCAAGATTCTGATGAATCTTGGGCTTTTTTTGTTCCATCTTAAAGATATTCTTCCACTTCATGAATTAGCCTTTTTATTAAGTAGCTTTTTTTTGTTCAAAGCACTCGATTTCCTTGCCTTACCTTTGGGGTATTGAATGATCAATTTTTTATCAAGAACTAAAACTAATTATTATGGGTGCTTTACAATTAATGAACAGCAAAACTAAAAATGAGACATTTAAGCCAAGTCAACTTTTTAGAAACACCAATTCCTTAAAAGCCATTTCTTTACTTGGTGTAGATATTCAAAAAAGTGCATCTAAAAGCTCTACAAAAGTGATCCCCCCACAATTGGATACTACTGAAATGATACAAGAGTTTAGAGCCAGCTATTTAGCCAGTAAATCCATTATTGAGTTGCAACTTCAAAAGCTGAGTATCGAGCAATTATCAGAAAATCATCTAAACAAAGGCTGGAGCATTCTCCAATGTATTCAGCACTTGAATGAATCATGTAGGTATTATATTCCTAAAATTGAAATCGCAATTGAGCAAGCTATTCAAAATGGGAAAATGCCCGAAAAAGAATTTTCACCTAGTGTTTTTGATATGTTAGTAGTCGAAAATGTTCACCCTCAGCGTTATAAGCATATCCCAAGCACTCCTCATTTTTCAATCAATGATGCAAAAGCATTATCAGGGAAAGCAGCATTAGAGGAATTTGTAAGCCATCAAAGAGCTTTAATCAAATTACTAAAAAAGGCCTCTCATACCTCCTTACAAATCCAAATTCCTATGCACAAAAAAGCATCTTGGACAATCAGCTTAGGCAGTTGTTTCAAATATATTTGTCAACATCAAAAACTACATCTTCTTCAAATCCCCCATTTATCGCAAGCGGCTCGATTCTGATTTTTGGATAAAAACATTTTAGCAAAGGACGTTGCGGTGCAACGGAATTTTGGATATAAAAATCTCACAGGCTGCAAAGCAGCCGATCTCTCGTCTGTCAGCGAATCGGTCTCTCATCTAAAAACTATCGACTATGAACTAATTAGACGTTTTTTCTTACATTTGTAAGGTATGAAAAAAACACTTTCAATTAATGTACTGACTATCTTACTACTCATTAGTACGAGTTGTGGTATTACGCATAAGTATGCCCAGTCTGATGTAAGTGATAATGGCCTCCAACTTAAGAAAGAAAAAACGAAATATTATCCGCTAGATGGCAAATCTAATGCAGATAATAGTGTTGAGTCTATGATCAAGCCTTATCGTGATAGCCTTTCCAAAGAGATGGACGTAGTGATCGGGGAAGCCATGATGGATATGGAAAAGGCTAAACCTGAATCTACTTTAGGTAACTGGGTAGCAGATGCTATCTGGGATAGAGGCAAAGCTTACTCTGCTAAAGAGGTCGACTTTTGTGTAGTCAATCATGGCGGTGTGCGTATTCCTAGCTTACCTAAAGGAGATGTCAGCGTAGGAAAAATATACGAACTCATGCCTTTTGATAATATGCTCACCGTAGTAGAACTGGATGGCAATACGACTATGCAATTTATGCAGCATATAAGCAATAATGGCGGCTGGCCAATTTCTAAGGGCGTAGCACTTAAGATGACAAAGGAAGGAATACTGCTCAAAGCTACTATTAATGGACAAAAAATTGATCGAAATAGGACGTATAGAATAGTAATGTCGGATTATATCGCTAATGGAGGGGATAAGTGTTCTTTCTTAATTGGACAACCAAGAGAGGAATTAGGTGTCTTTTTTAGAGATGGCTTAATAGACTATGTAAAGACTCAAACGGAACAAAATAACAAATTGCAATCATCAATAGAAGGGAGGGTTACTTATGAATAGGCGTCAATTTATCCGAAATATTTCTGCGGCTTCCTTATTAATAGGGGCTGGAGCAATTCCTGCTGAAGTATTAGCAGCAGCTAGATGGGAGAAAGTTACCATCTTACATACTAATGATGTACATAGTAGAATCGATCCCTTTCCCAATGATGGAGGGCGACATGCTAACTTAGGTGGAGTCGCTAGAAGGGCTTCCATTATTAAGTCTATCAGAGAAAAAGAAGAAAATGTACTACTACTAGATTGTGGAGACATCTTTCAAGGCACTCCTTACTTCAATGTTTTTAAAGGAGAGTTAGAGTTTAAACTCATGAACGAAATGGGCTATGATGCGGCCACTATTGGCAATCACGATTTTGATGCTGGCATAGAGACTTTAGCCACTCATACTAAGAATGCCAATTTCAAAATGCTCAATTGTAATTATGAGCTAAAAAACACCCCTTTACAAGGCTTATGTAAGCCTTATCAAATTTTTCAAAAAGGAAACATTAAGATTGGAGTATTTGGCGTGGGAATTGAGTTAGATGGACTAGTGCCACCAGCTCTATTTGGAGAAACACAATACCTTGACCCTATCAAAGAAGCACAAAAAACGGCTACCATACTAAAGAAAGATGAAAATTGTCATTTAGTAATCTGCCTATCTCATTTGGGCTTTGCTTATGAAGGAGAAAAAGTTTCTGATATGCGCTTGGCAGCCACTAGTAGAAATATCGATTTAATACTTGGAGGTCATACCCATACTTTCATGGAACGCCCTTATGTCATGCAAAATAAAGACGGACAAGAAGTACTCATCAATCAAGTAGGATGGGCAGGCATAAAACTAGGGCGACTTGATTTTTACTTCAAAAAGAATAAAAAACAAGTAACTTCTGACACACAAATTGTACGCTAATTCAAAAACACTCTACAAAAAAAGAGGCAACAATTATTGTTTTGACAATTTTATCAAATTAGCGGCTATTTGCTACTAGCGGCCTTTTTTGTAGTGAATAGTTAGCCTATTTACTTTTAGAAAAGCTAATTATTTCCTAACTTAGGAAATTACTGATGATTATATAGAAATAGAGTCCCTCTATTCAAAATAATACATTTTGCCACAAATGCATCTAACAGCATATCTATCAATGTGTTAAGCATAAGATTGATCGTTTGTAAGTAAAAAACAAAGCTTCAATACTTTGTTTCAAGCCTACATATAGACATTCATGCTTTTTTTTACTTTTTTTGGGAAACTATTTTGCCATTATACATCTTAGATCAAAAAAAGGCATTAATTTTGCACTTACTTTTTTCATATAGTATTTATGCAAATTAATGCATCATCTTTGAGATGCACTAAACACACCAAGAACTCTAATTGTTAGCCTAAATAAAGTAATCAGGTACATTTTGACTGTACTTTCACTGATATGGCTATTTGCTAACCAATTTAACCTCGCTCTCGAATGACAAATAGACACGAGCTTGTATGGAATAATTGTCTGGAAATCATCAAGGAGAATGTTAACGAACAGAGCTTTAAAACCTGGTTTGAGCCTATTCGTCCCATTCAAGTGGAAAATAATGTCTTGACCATACAGGTACCCAGCCAATTCTTTTATGAATGGTTGGAAGAACATTATGTACCACTTCTTCGCAGAACTATTCGACATGAATTAGGTCCTGATGCTCGATTAGAGTATCGGATCATCGTTGAGAATAGTTCCGGTGCTGCACAGCCTTTTACCATCAATATGCCGACTACTCGCGCTGCAACTACCTCCACTCGAAATATGGATGATAGTATCAGCGATATTATGGTCGGTGAAGACATTAAAAATCCTTTCGTAATACCTGGGATCCGAAAAGCTAATATCGATTCCCAACTCAATCCAAATTATACCTTTGAAAGCTTCGTAGAAGGAGAATGTAATCAACTGGCCCGATCTGCAGGAGTTGCAGTCGCTAATAAACCTGGTGGAACATCTTTCAATCCTTTAGTGCTTTACGGAGGTGTAGGATTAGGCAAAACACACCTTGCCCAATGTATCGGTAATCACGTTAAAGAAAAATACCACTCTAAAAACGTACTATACGTTTCTTCTGAGAAATTTACTAACCAATTCATCGAAGCCGTTAAAAATGGCTCGATCAATGACTTCGTACACTTCTATCAAATGATAGATGTACTCATCGTAGATGATATCCAATTCTTTG
>JAHDDN010000327.1 GCA_020629335.1 Chitinophagales bacterium
AACACATCAAAATATACTTCATGAACATTACTTTTTTATTGATGTACCTTTCAAAAATCAAAGAATTAAAACTTATTAAAAGTGAAGATACTTACAAAAGAACAGTAAGCAGATCCAAAATGTTTTGTGGTTTGAAATACAATTCAAGAAGAGAATAAATAAGTAAAAAAAGACAATAGCCTGCTTTTCAATTTTGTTTTTAAAAAACTATTGCAATTAAAAACAGTGAAGAAGAAATGATTAGTCCAATAATGAAAATGTATAAAGAAATCCGAATCGCCCAATACTTTTTTTGCAGCGTTTTCCCTAAATAATAAATGTCTTTGATCATAGTTGAATACAGGTATTCCTGATCGGACAACATCTCTAAAATCCCCCATTCATAATCCGTAAATTTCATATTATGAAAATTACCAAAGAATAAAAGGTTCCCTTGTTTATCCATTATTTCTTCTTTAGTAAACTTTCCATGTGTATTATCCGGTAGTATCGAAATAACTGCAAAAATTATAGAGAAGATAGCTGTAATCAGCATTGATATATTGGGTAATAAATCCATTGAAAACTCCGCCTCCATCCCCTGACTCTGAAATGCTCCGCCAATAATCAAAGATAAAATAATAGCGTTTACTGAAATCATTATACTGGCTTTGCCGTCCACCATTCGATTTAGGGTATAATGATTTTTAGAAGTACTCCTAAACATTGTCTGAATACCACGATCATCCCGGCCTTTGGAATTACCCAGATTCTTTTTGAGTTGCTTCAATTCAGCATCACTTATATCCAATTCCCTTTTTAATGCGAAGTCCCTTTGTTTTTGTAGTTTTTTAGATTCCTTCTCTATCTTTTGAATCAGTCCTTCTAACTTTGGTTGCAATTCGTTTTCTCCGTAGTTTGAGAAAAATTGAAAATTATTTAAAAATTGAAGTGACATCTCGAACCAGCCAGATTTACCTAAGGTCAAAGCATCTACCAATAAAAACTCCTGATATAATGTCTTTATGAATTTATATCCATCATTACTGGTAATTTCTGCTCTAAGCGCATCCTTGAATACTTTCTGAATTGGAGATAATGGTTTGTCATATTGAAGCGAAGAACTTTCAATCAAATTAAGAACTATTTCTCTATCCGTTTCCTCGACTCCAACTGCACTTAGAATTTCTTTGGCAATAGAAGTACTAAATGGAACGACCTTATCAAATAAATCAGGAGCATTTTCTACTGCTCCAAACTTTTCGAAGTCTCTAAAGCCCGAATAAACCAACCAACCGGCCATTATGCATTGATTCTTTTCCTTTTCTGAAAGTGGCTCCGCTTCACAAATCGTCTCAATCCAGATAATTAGTCTTTTATGATATTCAAAGTTGTGATACACGAATTTGTCAGAAAATTCTTCTACAATTATCTGTGTAGCTAAGGTTTCTATTTTTTGTAGTTTATCCATTGTAATTATTGTAAACTTGAACTCCGATCGTTATAAATGCTGAATTCCTTTTAGCGCTAAAGCTCAATAGACTCATAAGCAAATAGCCATTGATCAAAACTTATAACTTAATGTTGGAGCAATGTGAAATATATTCTCGGCTTCACCTGTAGCCGACTGGAAGGCTCCTGCGATATAATAGCTTGTATCTAAATTAAAACTGAGATGCCTGTTAAATTTATAGTCCAATCTTAAGCCTAATTGATTTCCTAAATATTTTGATCCTGTATTAACGCCCTCTCTTAATATTCTGCCTGGGGGGCTATAGACATGGTCATTGGCTGACATCCTCCAGAAAAACACATACTCAAAAAGTATTTTTACTTTATCATTAGGTTGCACCGTGATCAAGGGGTGGAGAGAAATTAAATTAATTGGTACGAGTGTAGATGCCAGGTTGTATACATTAGGACTCACGTATAAAGAATTGAAGGTTTCTAATTTACCATCTCCAGTATTCTTGTCTCCACTTGCGAAAACTAATTTAAGCCCTGGAGTAAGTTGCCATTTATCTTTTGAAATAATGTACCCCCAGTCAGTTTCCACATTATAGGCACGGATATCATTACCATTATTTTTACCAAATTGGTAAATAATCTCTGTATTGTATTTCAATCGTTTGCCTATTAAACCAAAACGACGCAAGCCAATCGTATGTCTTGTTTCTTCACCCGCCACATCACTTAATACAACCATATCAGAATGAAATCCTATATAGTATAATTCGTTCGATCCCGTTACACCTTTTAATTTAAACTGAGAGTAAGCCCCCCAAAGGTTTGCATTAGGAGCATCGCGATTAAATAGTGTAAAATCATTATCGAACACTTCTGTTTGAGTACGGACTTCTTTCCCATAGAAGATTTGCACATTAATCTTCTCCATGTCAATTATTGCCCGAGCCAAATCAAAGTCCTGACGAATATTCGGACCTTCTCTAAGTGTGATCAATCGGGAAGTACCAAACTTGAGTTCTTGCCTTCCAAAACGCAGAGATACTTTTTTATCCCCTTGAAAACGAAAGGGCAATTCAATAAATAATTGATGAAAATCTAATACATCGTACTGAGGTAATTGTTTTGCATGGCTAGTAAATCCATGGTATAATTCCGCGAATACTCTGAACTTTTCTCCGATCACCAAATTGCTATGAAAAGAGATACGTTGAGAATAGAAACTCACCTTTTCCTTATTCCATTTCCTATTGGAAAAATGTTCCAACCGCGGGCGCATTTCACCACCTATTGAAAAGTAAGCATCCCGTTTTTCATTAAATGGAATAAATTTAACCGGATCAAAGAAATCTTTTAAATAAGGGTTTGTTGTCGGATTCCTGAGGTAGGTATAATTTTCTTTTGCTCGAAAAGCATTATAGGCGGGTGCTTGCTTTTTCACTTGAATAGAACTATCAACCGATTCTTGTCCTACCCCTTCATGAGTAATTAAAATTAGCACCAAAAAAGTAATTATACCTTTCCAGGTATATGCTTTCCAATAATTCAAAAAATTACCAATTTCAGCACTAGATATGAATTGATTCGTTTTCACCATTAGCTTGACAATGCTTCCAAAACTCTCTCTGGTGTAAATGGTAAGTGTCTTAATCTTTTACCTGTTAATGCAAAAAAAGCATTAGCAACTGCACAAGCGACTAAGGGTGTACTTGACTCTCCTAAGCCTGTTGGAGGAGTAGCGGTAGGCAGTAATTCTGTTTCAATGGTTTCTGGAAGCTCGTGCATCCTAATGATGGGATAATCATTGAAATTATTCTGTTGTACTTCTCCATTGACAATAGTGATTCGCTCATTGAAAACACTACTCAAGCCCATAACCACACCACCTTCTATTTGTGCTTTTACACTATCTGGTTGGATGACGATACCTGCATCATGAGCAGACCAAAAATGATGCACTTTGATTTTTCCTGTTTCAGAGTCTAGCGATATTTCACATATCCCTGAAGAGAAGGTCCGACTTCTTTCGAGAAATGCGACACCTCTTGCACGGTCTTTAGGTAATGACTTCCCCCAATTTGCCATAGCAGCAACTTTTTCTAAAGTAGCCAATGCTCTGGGCTCCAGAATCTTTTTCCGAAATTCAATCGGGTCGGTATTTTGTTTTGCAGCAAGCTCGTCCATCATACATTCTATAGCGAACTTATTCGTACCATGTCCAACAGATCGCCAATGTTTAACCCGAATGCCTTGTGAAACAATGTGCATCTCAACCTTATGATTAGGAATATTATATCCATTAATATCCGAACCGTCCGCAATCAAGCGTTCGCCATCTCCAACGACTGAATGTAAAAATCCCACAAGGTTTCCATTATTATCAGTGTAAGCTTTTAACCTTTGAAGGCTTGCAGGACGATACATGCCATAGTGCAAATCATCTTCTCTTGCCCAGAGTAATTTAACTGGTCTTGGTGCTACCTCTTTGGCCATGAGCGCTGCTTCCACACCATAATCCGATAAGGTTCGTCTACCAAAACCACCTCCAAGATATTGTTGATGTATAGTTACCTTAGAAGGGGCGATACCCAGGGCTTTGGCTACATCTTCTTTAGTGCCTACCCCATTCTGTGTACCTATCCAAACTTCAGCAGAAGCTCCATCTTTGGCTACTCTGGCTACTGAATTGAGTGGCTCTTGTTGAGCATGATAGATATAATCGTTTTTGTAATCAAAAGAATACTCATGAGCTGCATTCGATTTTGTAGCAGCAATATCTCCATCATCATGTACTACTTTTCCTGCTTTTCCACTTGCCAATACTTCCTCATAAGCATCAAAAGTGTCAGCAGAATTAAAGCCTGATGCCTTACTTTCACTCCATTCTATATCCAGCTTATATTTTGTTCGAAAAGCTAGCCCCATGTCTTTAGTAATGAAACCAATTCCATGACCTAAATTATAAACGCCGACAACTCCTTCCATTGCCAATACTTCTTCTCTATTTTTTAACCTTGGTTTTGCACCATGTAAGCGTCCTCTATTCATCATGGCATACAGCATGCCCGGCAATTTCACATCTATAGCAAACTGGGCAGTACCATTTACTTTATGAGGAATATCATATCGAAGAACTTGTTTTCCAATCAGTCTAAAGTTTTTAGGTTTTTTTAATTGATCATCTGGGATAATTGGTATGGAGCTGGGCATTTCTAAAATCGGGACCACTTCCCCATAGGTCATTTCTTTATTACTAGTCTTGTGTATAATTTTACTAGGCCCTGTACTCAATTCCTTTATATCCACACCCCAGTGCTTTGCTACACTATTTAACAAAACATATCGTGCTTGTGCACCTGCTTGTCTTAGTACAGGGTAATAAGACATGACACCTGTTGATCCAAAAGTCAGCATTGTTTGCCCCTTAAATGGCAGCTCTCTGCCATAGAGATCCTCATCCTGAGCAGCAAATTCTACATTTACTTTACTCCAATCAGCGTCCATTTCTTCTGCAAATATTAATGGCAAAGCTGTCATAGAGCCTTGCCCCATTTCTGTTGCAGGACTATATATTGTAATACTTCCATCCGCCCTCAATTGTACCCAGGCATTAACTGCATTTTCTTTTATTACAGCTTTAATTTCTTTTGGGTCACTACAAGAAAGGAATTGCGGAAAAATTCCTGCTCCACCAATCAACAGTGTAATACCACCAGTATTTTTTATAAACCTTCTTCGGGAAAGAATTGATTTTTGATCTGTTTTTTCTATTTGCATGATGCTCAAAATTTGAAAATGGAAAGCGATTTTTTTTGAGAGGTAATTTGAGTCAAGCTTATTCTTTAGTAGCTTTTTCAACGGCTTTAATAATCCTTAAATAAGTCCCACACCTACATAGGTTAGCTGACATATGCTGAATAATTTCTTTTCTTGAGGGACTTGGATTATCCGCGAGCAAAGAAGCTGCTTGCATGATTTGCCCAGACTGGCAATAACCGCATTGAGGCACCTGCATGTCTATCCAGGCTTTTTGGAGTGGATGCGAATTATCACTGGAGAGGCTTTCAATAGTCGTGACTTTTTGTCCTTCACTTACCGAATCAACAGGTGTAATACAACTTCTCACAGCCTTCCCATTTACGTGGACTGTGCAAGCTCCACAAGCGCCAATTCCACAACTAAACTTAGTCCCCATTAAACCTAAATGCTCTCTAATTATCCAGAGTAAACGAGTTTCCTTCGAAGTCTCTATTTCATAATTTTCACCATTAACATTAATTGTATACTTTACCATAGCACATAAATTTTATAAGGCTAAAAAGCAGGCCTGATATTAATTTGTTATATGCTAAAGGTAATAGTAGTGCAAGAACATAAATGGTAAAAACATACCTTTTTAAGGTGAAAACCAGAAAGCAAAATTTAGAAAAAGAACTTACTGTTTATCTCCCAAAATTTGAGGAAAAGTCCGAACAGTTTATCATTGAATAACAGATCATTTTTCTCTTTCAACTTTGGCTGATATTATAATAGTGAAACAGAAGCCCGCCTAAAAATCGCTAGCATTGAAGGTGATATTAAGATTGCATATTCCACTAAAACTATCAACAAGCACAAAAGCTACACCTGAAACTCGTGTATTGAAAAGATCAACTCTTTAGGATTTGTAGTCATTACCTTTTGTCATATTTACGGCAACATTAGTATTCAAGATGGCTCATTATGCAGTAAAATCAAGGCTCAAGGGAGGTAACAAGGACAAAAGACTATGAAGAAAAGGACA
>JAHDDN010000328.1 GCA_020629335.1 Chitinophagales bacterium
GCGGTTCCATTGTAAGAGATTTCGAGGAAGTAGCGCATAAGTTTTGAATTGGCTTAGGGGTGGTAGTAGGGACGTTGCAGTGCAACGTCCGTACGGGTGGCATCAGAGAAGTCCCTTAGGTAGAACCTGGCTTTAGCAGACAAGCAGCTAGTAGGGACGTAGCACTGCTACGTCCGTACGGGAGCCGAATAGCTGAGTAAGAACGGACAGCCCGCCCCCATTTACTTTTGACTAATTAATTCGTGTCTTTTTTTCCATGTTTGAATGGAATCTACGAGTAATTTATTGAATTTAATCCTTGTATGTTTGTAGGTTTTATCTTCGGCTACATTGACCATTTCATTTGGATCTTTTTTCAAATCGTATAATTCGAACAAGGTGTATTTTCCGCTTTCATTCACCCATTTTACATAACGATAATCGGGCGTTCGGATGGCATAGCCCATATAGAGATTTCTCTGCAATTGGCTAAAGGCAATATCTTGATAATCGCTTGGTTTCTCTTTGTTCATCAAGAGCGGTTTTAGGCTTTCACCTTGTATATAATTTGGTGCTTCGATATTCGCTAAATCACATAGAGTTGGATATAGGTCTATGAGTTCTACAATTTCATTTCGTTGAGTGCCTTTTTGTTTTATATCTGGAGAACTGATAATTAAAGGGGTGCGAGTATCTACTTCAAAGTTGGATTTTTTACACCATTCGCCATACTCTCCTAGTTTCCATCCATGATCACCGCAAAGCACTACGATCGTATTTTTGTCTAGGCCTAATCTTTTCAATTCTGCCATTACTTTTCCGATTTGTGCATCTACGAAGCTGACACAGGCGTAATAGCCATGGATGATTTCTTTTCCTTTAGCTTCATTTAGCGGCAAATTAATACCTGAGAAACGTTCTAATTCTTTGGAACCGTTAAGTGACTTAGTAAAGATACCAGTAGGCTTTTTATTGCTAGGCAATTTTATTTTACTTCTATCATAGAGATCCCAATATTTTTGGGGAGCTGCTAATGGTAAGTGTGGTTTCTCAAATCCTAAGGCTAAAAAAAAAGCTTGATCTTGATGCTCGTTCAAAAACTCAATCGCCTTATTAGCAAATTGCCCGTCTCGATATACGCTATCTGCAAGTTCAGATACCTCTGTAGCTGGCCCCAACTTATTATCCTCTGATCTTACTTGATTGGTTTCTAAGACATATCCTCTTGCATTCAAATCTCGGCTACCAAACCAGGAGCCCTCACTCCAAGATTGCGCATCATTCATTTTAAAGGAATGAAAAACCTTTCCGATGCTTTTAGTTGCGTAATTATTTTCTTTAAATGCCTCTGGTAGGGTCAATAAATTCGGCATCGTTTTTCTAAAGTTATGCTTATTTCGAAAAACCCTCGTTACAGCTGGTCTCAAACCAGTTAATAAGCTAGCCCTTGATGGGCCACATACAGACCATTGAGCATAAGCTTTATTGAATAGCATTCCATTTTGCGCTAACTGATCTATATTAGGCGAATGTATATGAGAGGCACCATAACAGTTTAATTCTGGTCTCAAATCATCTACATAAATAAACAAAACGTTCTTTTGTTTATTCGTGACTTTTTTCTTTCTCTTAGACTTTTTCTCTGACTTTTTCCCCTTAGCATTTACTAGCTTATTAGGTTCACTCTGACAAGCTAGCATAAAAATCATCAAAAGAAAAACACTAAAGCAAACTACATAATTATTAATTCTCATGGAACACTTATTCTTAAATCGTATTGTTTTGGGGCGCATCCCTTCGGGTCAGGCTATCCGCTCTCATGTAGCTATGCTGCTCCTACTCTGCTAAGTGCTGTTTGTCTCTTTATGGAGCCTGCACAGCACTAAGCGCCGTAAGTCGCAGCATGACGCTACATACCGCTTCTATCCTTTGCGCAATAAAGCTAAAAACAAGCACTTTATACAATGCCTAATTTTAGTCATAGTAACTTTACTTTATTAACTAATCACTTGACTGTAAAGATTTTATTACCTTTGAGCACAAAGTTAAAAATTTACAGTAAATTTTGACCTTAAAATTATTAATAAATTGTAATTTACTAACGCATATCTATGTCCCTTATTAAAAAATTGTCCATTATTATACCTGCTTATAATGAGGAGAAAACGATACATTTCATACTGGATAAAGTAAAAGCAGTCCAACTGCTCAATAATATTGAGAAAGAATTGATCATCGTAAATGATTGCTCAAAAGATGACACAGAGGGAGCCATTCAGCGATATATAGCAGCTAATCAAGATCTCAATATTCAATATCGCAAACATGAGGTAAATAAAGGTAAAGGCGCAGCTCTACATACTGGTATTCGAGAAGCAAGTGGTGAGTATCTGATCATTCAAGATGCTGATCTCGAGTACGATCCAGAGGAGTATAACGTCCTATTAAAACCTGTTTTGGATGGCTTTGCAGATGTGGTTTATGGATCTCGCTTTTTAGGAGGTAATCCTCATAGAATTCTTTTCTTCTGGCACTCTATTGGCAATCAATTGCTGACTTTCCTATCTAATATGTTTACGAATCTAAACTTAACAGATATGGAAACTTGCTATAAACTTTTCAATACCAAAATGGTACAAAGTCTTACGCTCAAAGAAAACCGCTTTGGTTTTGAGCCTGAAGTTACAGCTAAGATGTCCAGAATTCCCAAAATAAGAATTTATGAAGTAGGGATTTCTTACTATGGCAGGACATTTGAAGAAGGAAAGAAAATAGGTTGGAGAGATGGTTTTAGAGCCATCTATTGTATTGTCAAATATAATATTTTTTCAAAATGAGTGAATTTACGTTTAAAGAAATAGATACCGAAGGACATGACACCTTGGATGCGGTGGCCATAGCCGACAAATTCAATAATTGGATGTACCAAACCATTCTTCCTTTTTGCAAAGGTAATATACTCGAAATAGGAAGTGGAATTGGCAATATTTCTAATTTTTTCTTAGAAGATGGTGCACAAATCACCCTCAGTGATATACGTGACAACTATTGCGAAAAGCTACAAGATTCTTTTGGTCATTATCCTAATCTCCAAGGAATTCTTAATATGGATCTAACTGACCCAGATTTCGATAACAAACATGCAGACTGCCTTGGCCAATTTGATACTGTCTTTGCCCTCAATGTAGTGGAGCATATCAAAGATGATCGACTGGCTCTAAAAAACTGTAAAAAATTATTGCGAAGAGGTGGCCATGTTATCATCTTAGTACCTGCCTACCAATGGCTCTACAATAAGTTTGATAAAGAGCTAGAGCACTACCGAAGATATACTAAAGATGGACTTACAAGATTAATTGCCGACTCTCAGTTACTCATCAAACATTCTCAGTACTTCAATGTGGCTGGTATGGCTGGATGGTTTGTATCGGGTAGAATTCTAAAAAAGAAAACTATACCTAAAAATCAAATGAGTTTATATAATAAGCTTGTCCCTATCTTTAAAGTAGTAGATAAAACCCTACTCAACAAAATTGGCTTATCAGTCATAGCAGTTGGAAAATCAGAATAAATGAATCAAGCCTCTATAAAAATATGGGGGAGCGCTATCGTTCAAAGGCTTCACTAACCTCCTCCCAAAGCCTTGGGGCCCAAACGCTTGAAAACTCTTCGGAAGAGATAGATAAAGAAAGTCAAAGCAGCAATGACTAGTACCGCTAATACCCAGCGCCAATAATATTTAAGCAGCAGATAAAATGGATAAATAGTCAAAAACACAAAAACATAATTCAAAACGACTACACGCCAGAAGTAATTGAAGACATTCTTCTTAAAAGCTTTGGCCTGTTCCTCCAACTTTTCTTTCTCCAACTTAGCAATCTCAATCTCATTAGCCAAAGTTGGCGGCATATAAGCTGGATCATAAGCTCTTATCTCATTAATGAACCGATTCCGATACTTTACAGCATCAAAACCTTCGTATACATTTTTGTATCCTCCAGCCGAACGCTCCACTATCCACTTGCGAAAAACACTCAATTCCTCAATAATCTTATGAAGAAAATAAGGGTGCTTATACAATTGATAACAAGCATACCAACTCATCAGGTAGTTGATCACCTTATGGCGATGCTCATCCGTACTTTTTTCATCTTTTATTTTTTCATAGCGATTCCAAATGCTATAATATAAATCCATCGCCAATCGCAAAGTAATTCCACTATAAGTCTTGGAGTGCATTTCTGACTCATTAGATACATCCATACAATCAATCAAACTCTTAGCTCTTTCATTGATCAACTCATCCCTCGACTTCATAAAGTACATACAAATTCCCTTATACTCCCAAGCATAAGGTTCTCTTGCAGATAAGCTGATTGCTTGATCACACAAAGCCATAGCTTCCTCATACTCCCTCAAACGAATCTTAGTAATAGCTAAAAACATCAAATCCTGATATTCTTTCTTTAGCTCTATCAAGTTAGTTAAAGTCTTATAGGGAAAATCTTGTATCGTCTGATTTCTGGTAAATAAATGCAAGGGATGTTTATCATTTAACTCTTTATCTCGAAAATCTTGAACGGGCTTTAGTACATCCTCGCCCTTAAATATCTCCTTGATCAAATAATCATAATCTTCAGGCCTTGGCTGCCCATCCCTAAAATCAATGCAATTAAAATTATTAAAATCCTTTGCTCCTGGCAACAAAATAAAAATCAATTTAAATGGCGCATTAGGCCGCATAATAATATCCCATAAGTAATCATCCTGCCAAGCCCTCTCATCCGCTCCAATACAAACTAAACAGGCCACACACTCCTTCAATGTCCGCTCATAGATCATATGCGCATCATGCCCCTTAGCCAAATGCCACGCATCATAAAAAATCGCTAAATTATGTTCATAATACAAACGATTAGCTAAAGCATCTACATGTGCAATATCCACATGCTCTTTAGAATTATTATAACAGAGAAAAACATCCGTCATGTCACGACCATCTATAAAAAAAGTGGGTCCCCTCTTCCCACTTTAAAATTGCGATTAACTCGCTAAATATTTTTTTCAATTTTGTTAATACCAAAGGCAATCTTAATTTTCAACTAATATGCCTGGCACAAAGAATTCATCCTCAATACATTGAATGTTTCCTACCCTAACCAATAAGTTTGCATAGCCGCTCTCTGGCTCAATGAAGTACTTCACCTTGTCATCTCTATAATAACAATAAGGCACTTGCTCCGTCTCACTCCAACCCTGAGCATACATATGGTACAGGTCTATCTCATTCTCCTTATCTTCACCAAAAGTCAACTGAGTGCCTTCCTCAAAACTAACAATCAAACGATCATCACCATGCATCGTACACACACCAGGTGTTCTGGCTGGTATCACGATAAATTCCTGACACTTCCCACTATCTAAAAGCAAATCTCCCTGATCTGCTTCCATTCGCTCACCAAAATCATACTTCCTTCTCAGCACAATCTGATCCGAATTATAATATTGCAACGCTCCTGGATTAATGCCATTAGCCTTGACCTTATCCATTAGCTCCTTAGAGACTCTTCTAAACTCAGTGCCATCAAACCCTTCATCACTGGCAGTACCAGTTGTATATGGGTCCATGAAATAACAAGACGAAAGCACGAGTAACAGCAAAATGATGGAATACTTTTTCATCGCAAGGACTTTTAAATTTTTAAATATAGCAACACCTATTAATGCCGCTTATTAAGTTAATGGCAATTTTTATGCCAAAGACATAATGAATCGACATATAATTGCGCCTCTTAATGCATTAAAAGACTATATAGTGGGACTCTAAAAACATACAAAAGCCTATAATTCGTTGTTTTTGATGCTCATTATCAAAGGATTTGCATACTCTTATTAAAGTTAAGCTTTTTTATTCTATGAAAGAATATTTTCGCAAAAGAAAAATAAAATTTAACAATAGGTATTTTTCTACTATTTAAACTAAAAATACCCCCTTAGTCACCTAGGTGTGCAAAATCATTGCCACTTTTGACTATATAATCAGATACAAAAAGTATTTTTAATTAATCTCAAGAACTTTACCTACACCTTTATTCGAAATATACGTTATATTTGTAAGGGGCTTCCCCAATTATGTTTTTGGCCAGCCAATGTAGGGGCGGACCTGTGTGTCCGCCCGCTGGCCAAAAACATAATTGGGTCGGGCTGTCCGCTATTATGTGGCTATGTACTTCCTACT
>JAHDDN010000329.1 GCA_020629335.1 Chitinophagales bacterium
GCTCGGTGAGCGGGAATTCCGCTCACCGAGCGAAGCCGAGGTGAGGGATGCGCCCCAATAGAAGTTTTTCCCAACATTGGCCGCAAATGTACTATTTTATGTATCGAAAGTTTATTTTTTTATTAATTTCTATGACAAAGTTTTTCGGAATTCTGCACAAATAATACCAGTCGCTACGGCAGCGTTTAGGGATTCAGCTTGTCCATATTGGGGAATCTCTATCGCATGGTCTATATATGGTTTCAACGCTGATTGAATACCTTTTGATTCATTTCCGATCAAAATAAAGCCATTCGGGGCTATTTTTGTCTTGTAAAGTGTTTCTCCGCCTAATAATGCGCCATAAACAGGAATGTTTTTATATTGTTCGAATAATTGTTGGAGGTCTTGGTAAATGCATGGGATTCTGAAAGCCGAACCCATAGCAGCTTGAATGACTTTGGAATTATAGACATCTACGCAGTCGGGAGAGCAGATAATTTGTTGAAAACCAAACCAATCGGCTATTCTGATGATGGTCCCTAAATTGCCAGGATCTTTAATTTCGTCTAAAACGAGGCTATAAGAATTCTCAAAGTATTGCGTTTGAATATGGAGCTGCGGTATTTCAGACAACGCTAAGACTTGATTAGGCGTTTTAAGAGAGGAGATTTGGGAGAGTTGTTTGGTATTGATGATGTGCAACTTTGATTTATAGGACCTAAGAGGGCCTTGATAAGCATCCGCCCATTCCTGTAAACAGTAAATTGCTTGTATTTGGTAGTCGGAGAACAACAACTCGCTTACAATCTTGTCACCTTCTGCTACAAATGCCGCATTATTCTTACGGTATTTTTTAACTTTGAGCGATCTAATTAACTTTATATCAGCTTTTGTTAGCATAAATTCAATTATTGAAAATTCAATATCAGCATATTATCCTTGTATTGCTCTTTACTTTAGTATTGAGTGCCTGTAATAGTACTCGCTATTTAAAGAGTGGAGAAACGCTTTATGATCGCACGAAGATAAATATCATTGATGATGAAAATACTAAAAACGAAAAGAAATTAAATTATAGTCTTTATAATACCACCAAACCCAAACCTAATCGTTCTGTTTTGGGGCTTTTTAGAATGAATTTGTGGATTTATAATAAGACTAAGGATGCCGAAGGTGGCATGGGCAAATGGATCAATGAAAATTTAGGCGAAGCACCCGTGCTTTTGGATAGTGCCAGCGTCAATAATTCTGCTGGAGCTTTAGAAAAGAAGCTGTTTAAGAAAGGGCATTTTTATGCGGATGTAGATTTTGAAACGGAAATTAAGAATAAAAGGGCAACAGTTACTTACAATGTCAAACTATTAAAGCCGCATTTGATTAGAAAAGTTTACTTCCCACCTGATACCAGTTATGCCGCAGGATTGATTAGAAAAGAAATCGAGAATTCGATTCTAAATGAAGGAGAACAATTTGATGTAGGTAATTTGGATTTAGAGCGAAGTCGATTGGCAAGAGTGCTGAATGATAGAGGCTTTTATGATTTCAATAAAAACTATATTGAGTTTAAGTTGGATACAGCAATGGGGGAGAAGAAGATAGATATTTATACCCATTTGAAGCCGCCCAAAGGAGCGATCAATCATACGCTTTATACCATTAATGAAACCTATGTCTTTCCGAATTATTCGAGTGAGTTTACTCGTTCTGCCATTAAAGATACGGTCTATTATAAGGATTATCAGGTGGTGTATACAGAAGATGAAAATTTCAAGCCACAACTCTTTGATGATTTCTTATTATTGAGAAAGGAGGATGTTTATTCGCGTGAAAAACACGATTATACTTTAAGTCATTTATTGAGTTTAGATGCTTTTAAATTTATTAATATCCGCTATGAAAAAGTAGATAGTAATAAACTGAACACCTATGTCTTCTTAACGCCTTCAAAGATTTGGGGAATTGAGACAAATGCCGAATTAAATAACAAATCAGAGGATATTTTTGGAAAAGGATTTTTGGGAACTGCCGTTAGTTTGAATGTGAAAAACAGAAACTTGCTAAAGCGGGCAGAGCAGATTAATTTCAATGTATTTGGTGGAGTAGAATTTGATCAATTGACAAATGATAGAAAGGATTTGATTTCTACCATAGATGTTACGAGCGAGTTAAAGCTGCGTTTTCCGAAATTCATCTCTCCGATTCCGATGTATATTTCTCGTTATTATCGGCCAACCACGGAGACCACTTTATCCTACAATTTTGTAAGGCGGATCAGGTATTATGATTTAGCATCCATCAATTTTAAATTTGCCTATGATTGGCAGGAGTCTGTGAGCAAGAAGCATAGCGCAGCTCCGATCACGATTAATTATCTTAGAACCTTTAACCAAGATCCCGAAAATTTTGATGAGTTAATCGAGAAGAATCCTTTCTTTGCCAAAAGTATTGAAGACCAATTGATCGTAGGCGGTAGTTATACTTTCACTTTTTCCAATCAAAATGTGAATCCTAATAAATTTCTTTTCTTCATTGGCAAATTAGAAATCGCAGGTAATTCATTAAGCTTAGTTGAGCGAATCGCAAATGGTTCAAGCAGTGAAGATACTTTAAAAATATTCGGTTTAAATTACTCCCAATATGCCCGTTTGTTTGGCGACTTTAGGCATTATTTTCAGTTTCCTAATTCTACCCTATTTGCCAGTCGTATTGCCGCAGGTTTTGGTTTACCTTATGGCAACTCCAGTGTCTTGCCCTATGTCAAGCAATTTTATGTAGGCGGTCCAAGTAGTGTCAGAGCATTTAGTCCACGTACCCTTGGGCCAGGTACCAGAGAACCTGTAGAAGGGAGTGATTTAGATAATACAGGCGAAATAAAAATAGAAGCCAATTTAGAATATCGTTTCAGTGTATGGGAATACTTTTATCTCAAAGGTGCCGTCTTTTTAGATGCTGGAAATGTCTGGCTTTTTGATAAATCAGGCACCCAAGAAAGCGGTCAATTTAAATTTGATTCCTTCATGAATGAAATGGCCTTAGGAACAGGTTTCGGACTTCGTTTAGATGTGAGTTATTTCGTGCTAAGAACTGACTTAGCCTTCCCATTACGAGTGCCTTATCGCACAGCAGGAGATCGCTGGGTCCACAATAAAATCGATTTCTTCAATAGTGATTGGCGCTCCGAAAATCTAACGCTAAGTATTGCGATTGGATATCCGTTCTAATGGTTCAATTTATTAGTTCTTGACAGCCCAAGTTTTGTCTTTTTACGATTCTACTTCGTTATTTTTTCGTTTCGTAGCCCTGCTATGGGCCTCAAAAATGCCTTGTATAATCGCAAAAATCCTACAACTTAACTGTCAGAAACTTATAAACTGAACCACTAAAGCTTGGATACCTCTACACAAAATTTCCTCAAGTATCTTAAAAATAGTCATTTTCTAAGTCAAAATATAAACTTTAAATGAGTTCTTTCACTAAGGTTTCAAGCAGTTTCGCTAAGTAAAATTCATTTATTTTTTATCAGAAGTTAAACAAATTTCTTGTTTTGATTGTTGTGCTATTAAGTTTGATAGTAAAGCTATTATTTTTAGCAATAAGTAAACGATTTTTACACTAAAGAAAAATCAAATTTTTATAACCAAAATTAATGATTATGAAAAACATAATTATTTATATCCTACTTTTACAATTGGTTCACGTTACTTTAGTTAATGCTCAACAAGATGAATACTGGATTCAGAGCGATCACTGGCTTAATTCAGGAGATGCAAGTTTATCACAAAGTGAGGTTGAAGTAGCCTTAAGGAATTCTGATTATTATATTGAAACGAATCCGAAAGATCCAATAGGCTACATTCGTAGGGCCCGACTATATCAGGTATTAGGTAGGCAAATTGAAAGTGAGTTAGATTTAAGAGTTGCTGAACGATTAAATCCACTTTCATTAATGTATGCCAATCCTACTTTGAGATCTAAATATACAGCAAAGAAGTCATATGAGTATAACTTTGAGGATTTAGATAATGTATTTGTAAAATCACCATCAAGATATGAAGATTATAAAAAGTTATTTGATGATATTTCAATAGGGCATTCGCAGGATTCTTTAATCGCTAAAGTTATTAGAGAACTTAATAACAAAAATATAGAAAAAGCTGAATTATTACTTTCCGAAATTAAGGTTACTGACGTTAATAGAGCTTTGATATATGACTTGTATGGTAAAATATACCTCAAGAAAATAGACTATGGAAAAGCAATTGAATTATTTTCAAAAGCGATTGAGTCAGATCCACTTTTTTCTATTGCTTATCATAATAGAAGCCTTTGCTATAAGCTTATTGGAGATTTTGACAAAGCAGAAAAAGATTTAAAATCAGCTATAGATTTAAACGACAATATATCTTTGTTCTATTTTACATATGCAAAACTCAATGAAGAAAAAGGCAATAAGGATAAGGCATTAGATTATTATTCTAAGGTATTAGAGATTGATGCAGACTATAAGGAAGCATTAGTGAATTATAGCCAACTTCTTAAAGGACTTGGTGAATATGAAGCGGGGCTTATGTATTTGAATGAAGCAATAAATAAAAATCCTGAAAACATTGAAAATAAGTTTCATAAAGCAAATACATATTTCGTTTATGGTAATTATGTTAATGCTATTAAAGAATATAACGACTTTTTAAGATCAAATCCTAACGATAGTGATGCGCTTTTCAATATCGGTTTGTCTAAGATATTGATGAGAAATAATAAAGAGGGGTGTAGAGCTATTGCTAATAGTTTGGAAATAGAAGATTCAGAAAAAAGAGAAAAAATATATCAAATGTTTTGCGTGAGTTATTAGAACTAATAGCCTAAAATAATACTACTTAATTTGGGGCTTCCGACTGCGCCAGCAAAGGCAAGTGCACAGCACGGCCAAAATATTCATCGTTCATCATTTATAATTCATCATTGCAAGCGAAGCGCAGCCGTCGGGCTGTCCGTTCTTATGCGGCTATGCTGCTCCTACTTTGCTAAGTGCTGCTTGTCTGCCCTTCGGGCCAGCCATCGCATCACTAAGCGTCGTAAGTCGCATCATGTACGCCACATACCACTTCCATCCCTAAGCCTGTTTTTTAACGTTGGAACTTTGTGAAGGTTGGAACGTTTTAACTGAAAAAAAATCGAAAAAACCACAAGATATATTTGAAACATTTAACAATGCCGATTTAGTGACATGCCCAAAATCTAATACATCCCGAATTGTATTTAATATTGGAAGCAATAAATATCGTTTAATAGTCGGCTACTTTTTTGCTATTACTCAAACTATTTTTTATATCAAATTTGTTGGTACTCACTCAGAGTATGATAAGATAGATGCTTGTGATATTGATATGTTCAAGTCAAAATAAATCCAATGAAATACACAAAAATAAAATCAGATCAACAATATAGTCTCTATTGTGAAAGACACGAAGAACTCACTTATCAAAATTATACTGAGCATCAAGATGAGATAGAATTAATAGAAATATTGATTGATGAATACGAAAGTAGAACAATTCATTTTAACCCCAAAATGAACCCAGTAGAAGTAATTGAATATCTACTGAAGGAGAATAATATCACAAAATCTCAGATAGCACGAGACTTAGATGTTTCTCGACAATTAATCACAGATATACTGGCTTATCGGAGAGATTTGAGTAAGTCAATGATCATCAAATTAAGCCGCAAATTTAAATTAAGTACTGCTATATTTACCAAAGAATATCAACTAAAGAAGGTCTCTTAAAATGCACCAAAACAAAAATCACCAACTAGGCTTAGGTACTGCCTCTATAGGCCGCCCTTTGTATATCAATATTAAGCAGGAAAAGACTTTGGGGCATTTTTCTAAACAAGACTTTATCATTAATGGAATTAATGTATTGAATATAGCCTACGAGCAAGGTATTCGATATTTTGATACTGCTCCAGGATATGGTATGGCCGAACAAATCCTCATTGATTGGTTAAGGGAGAAAGATGATTCCAATATAGAGGTCGCTACGAAGTGGGGATATACATATGTGGCTAATTTCGACCCCGCTGCTACACAGCATGAAATAAAAGAACACTCCTTAGAAAAACTCAATGAGCAATGGGAGCAATCAAAAAATCTATTGCCATTTCTTAAAATCTACCAAATTCATTCTGCCACTTTAGAAACGGGTGTTTTAGATAATCAAGCCATACTCC
>JAHDDN010000330.1 GCA_020629335.1 Chitinophagales bacterium
GATATGATGCTACTTATCGGGCTTATGATTACTTTATTCATTTTGAAAAGAATCCTTTTTTGGATGAGTATAGTACTTATTTATATTGGAAGGAGCCTGATGTTGAGCGTATGAAAAAGGCCGCTAAATTATTGCTGAATTATAAAGACTTTAATAGCTTTTGTAAAACAGGAGGTGATACTAAAACCACCCTTTGTGATATCTATGAATCGGAATTGTTTTTTGATGTAGAGCAGAAACGAATGCGCTATCGAGTGGCAGCGAATCGTTTTTTGAGAGGAATGGTTAGGCGAATTGTTGGAATGTTAATCTTAGTAGGTAGAGGCAAATTGAGTTTAGAAGAAGTTAAGGTCGCTTTGGATGCAGCAGACTATTTCAAAATGAATTTGTCTGCTCCACCCCAAGGCTTATTTTTAACAGCGGTAAAGTACCCTTATATTGATCATTCTACTATTGTTAAATTACCTACTTCCCTTTAATGATTTTTTCAGTAAATCGACGACCATCCGTCATTTGTATTTGTAAGAAGTAAATACCTGATGGGTAAATACTCATATTTATGTTTTGCTTTCCTTGATTCATTCCTTGGTCTAAGATTTTTAATGGCTTGCCATCCACGCTTAGTAGGGAAATTGCTTGGATATTTTCTCCTTGAATGTGAAGTACATCTTCTACTGGATTTGGATAAATATTAATACCCATTAAGGCGACACTTTCAATACTGACTGGGAAGTTGACGGTAAGATAAATCACAGCTGTATCACATAAAGTAGAACCAGCGACACATAGCTCGTATAAAATACTATCCAAGCCGCCAAAATCTGTATTGGGTTGGTACTCTATACTAATATTAGGGAAAGTACCTGCTAAGGTATAATTACCATTTTGTGGCCCTTGAATGATTTGAAAACTGATTTCTTCATCATAAGTGCTATCGTTTTCTAAGATATCGATAGCTATATTTTCATTCTTTTCTAATTCTGCTAAATCGTCAATAGCATCAGGTGTATTATTACAAACATCCACCTCTAATATCCATTCGTAATCACTCGCAGAGCAGTACAAACCATTGATGACTATATCGAGTAGATAATCGTTTTCTTCCACATTATCAATCAGGACTTGTGCTTCAATATTATTGGGATCTAATATGGAGAGTTCTATATGATCACTTGACCAAGTAATATCCGTAATATACTCAGGTACAAAAGCAGTAATATTACAAGGGAATCCTGCACAACAATTAGTAAAGAAACTGACTTCTTCTAATTCGTCCGATAAGAACTCAACTACTACCGTATCTTTGATTCCCTGAACATCCCAATAGAATTCATAGATACCATAATCTGGTACAGTTACGCTGGTACTGCTTTGATTCGGATTAGAGAATAATCCATTTCCTTGCCAGACACCAAAGTAAGGATCTGGTGGACTAATGGACTCTAATTCAAAGGTGAGCTCTTCACAAATTAAGCCACCTTCTCCTGCTTCGGGTTCGAATACATTGATATAAATCCAGGCACTATCACAATAAAGTGGATTGCAAATTTGATATTGTATACTGTCTAAACCAGCAAAGTCTGAATTGACCTGATAAACAATTTGTTGATTATCGGCCGTATAAGCTGCAATGCCATTTTCTGGTGCATTAGGGAAGCTGTACTCAAAGTTAGGTTCCCCAATCCAACTATCATTGGCGATGTAGTCAATTCCAATAGAGGCACTACCTGCCACCAAATTAATCGTATCATTTTCTAAGGTGATAAAGCTATAGCAGCCATCCATCCCTACAATAATCTCATAAGGATTATCAGGACACTCAATACTATCCAACTCAAAGAAAATAGAGTAGACGCCTGGCACAGATAAATTGTACTGTAAAGCCGTATAAGCACTATCAATATTAGCAAATAAGAAAGGCGCATCTCCAGCATCCCAAAGAATATTAGCTCCTTCAGGAATGGCTACATCTAAGAAGCAAATATCGCCCGCACAACAATTAAAAACAGGATCATACTCCACTAAAGGCGCTTCGACAAACTCTACAGTCACCGCATCATTCACCTCTCCAGCACTCCACAAAATCGTATAAGTTCCATAATCAGGTGCCGTAATAATGGCATCTGCTGCGGTATTATCATCTATTTCAAGATTGCCAAACCAAACTGGGGCTACTGCCCCAGGTGCAAGCCCTGCTAAATTGGTGCTTAAATCCCCACATACTTGCATATCAGTTCCAGCATCTATCACTTGGAATAGTACTAAGGCGGTATCACATATACTGCCATTCAAGATACAGACTTGATAAGTTAATGTATCTGTTAATGCCAAAGAAGTAGGCGCTACATAAGAAAGCGTATCTTCAGTATAAGTTGTAATCCCAGTATTAGTAGAAGATAAAATATCAAAAGTAAAAGGCTCATCATAAGTGATATCATTCAAGAATAATTGCTCATAAACTTCAATAGAATCTCCATCTGCTAAAATGAACTCATCTTGATTGATGATTAACTCACTAACTTGCACATATAACCAAGCAGAATCACAAATGCTGGTATTCGGAATACAGATTAAATATTGTACACTGTCCACTCCAGTGAAACCCTCATCAGCTTCATAATACAGCAAGAAATCTTCATTGAGTAAAGAGATACCATTTTGGGCTTCGTCAATAATTTCTAAACTAACATCCTGACCAAATAGAATGTCATTATCTAATAAATCAAAATTAGTGATGACGGCTTCATAAGTCGTTTGTTCATCCGTTTCAGCTTGAATTGGAATATAGCAGAAGCTCACACTTAAGTCGATGACATCACTATAAGTACAATAACCTTCTCCACTAATAGTAAAGTTAATTTCATAATCCCCAAACTCATTATCGTCAAAGAAAACTTGTAGGTAACCATCATCTACATCGCTAATCGCAATATCCGCTTCTGATTCTGACCACTCAATATCTATCTCTTCATTAAGGAGTTCTACTTGGAACAAGCAAAATAATTCCTCATTACAACATTCAAAAGAAGTATTATAAGAAACTAAGGCACTGACATCATAAAACTCCACATTAATACTTTCGCTAACGCCATTAATAGTCCAAGTAAATTCATAAGTTCCGTAGTCATCTACAGTCACCATTGTACGAGGATCATTAGCATCTTCAAAATCGCCATCCCCAGACCATTCCCCTTCAAAACCATCAGGCAAGAAAGCATCCAACTCAAGAGAGAAACCACAAACTAATGTATCCTCACCAGCAAAGCTTTGATTCAAATCTAAATACACCCAAGCCGTATCACAGATAGGCAATTGAGGCGCACAGGCCACATACTGAAAACTATCAATACCCGCAAATTCAGGATTAGGCTGATAAGTAAAGTAGCTATCTTCTCCCAAGTCAGCTTCCCCATTAAAAGGGCCGTCTATGATAGAGACAATCAAATTGGGATCGACCCCTCTTTTGAAAACATAACTAGGAAAGATATCCCATAAAGGCGATTGAAGCACGAATTCCCCTTCATTGATCAGAGCAAAATTACCAACGATAGAATTGATACTAAATGGAAATGGTATAGGCGAATCAAAAATGGCAAAATTATGAATTCCCCCTCCAGTAACGACAAAATCATCCTCTAAGTCATTAATATAAAAAGGCCCCTCAGCATATAAAGTATCAGCATTATAAAGCTCATACTGATGACCATCCAAAACAAAGTAACTATCAAATATCGTATCTAAAGGGGTAACCGTACCAGCCCACCCATTCGTTTCATATCCATTACTATATTCCCAATAACCATCTAAGTTATCCTCATTAGGCGTATCATCATAGATAATAGTCGGCGTAATATCAAAAGCATCAAAACCGATATAGGTCACCTCAAAATCACTGGCCTCCACTGTAATATCTCCTTCATCTACAATGAATACATTGGCCTCATAGCATTCACTCGTATCCTCATTACAAGCTTGATAAGTAAAGCTTTCCAAAACGCCAGGACTCAAAAAGTTAGTTTCATAAACAAACTCATTTTCGTCTAAACTCAAGTCTCCAATAATATTCCCATCTTGAAAAGAAAAAACAAACTCTCCTATTTCATCATTTTCCAAAACAGGCATGATCGTTTCACTACTAACAATTTGGTAGTAATCATCATTAGGCGTTGAATCAGGTCCAATCTCAATAGTCATGTCTAATTCCACGCACTCACTCTCACAATTATTCATACAGACCAAATAAGAAAATTGATCTATACCAACATAATCATCACTCGCCTGATAAGTTAGAAAATCGTATTCGTTGATAAAACCGATCTCATACAAATCAACAGAAACACTACCAAAATTAGGCTCATCTATAATCTCTGCTATAAAGTAATCTTCCCAAATATTAATATTATCTAAAGGCAGAATCAATACACTCTTTCCCTTCTTAACAGTGGCATAATTCTCAAACTCATAAGGAGGAATTCCAGGCAATGACACAAAGTCCTTTACCGTATCCGCCACACATCCTTGACCGCCTTCCACTATCCAAAGCAAAGTAGCCAAACCATTCGATTCAAATGTCACCTCTGTTATAGGACTATTCGGATCACTAAAAACCACTTCATCCTCAAACGGAAAAGCCGCTGACCACTGTCCACTCAAGCCCTCAGGCAATGGACCCGCTTCTAATTCGTAAGTCTCCAAGAGACAAAGTGTATTCAAATCAGTCAGTAAAGTAGCCTCATAATCTTCCGCAAAAATAATGCTTACACTATCCTCTCCATCCGCTCCACTGAGGACAAACTCATAAGTGCCATATTCCTCCACTGTCACACTGGTACTCAAAGCCGTTTCGTCTTCAAAGACGCCACTTCCAGACCAAATCACATCCCCTTCTTCCACCGATCCATCCAACTGATAACTAAGCCCACAAGCAAAGCCATTTTCCCCTGCCTCTGTTTGTGCCTGCAAATTTATCATGCCAAATAATAGCAATAAACACCCAATGAATACTCTAAATATATGAATTGAAATAATTTTCACGATTCTATTACTTAATGAATGATTGTCTATAATACATTATACGCCTAATCCCCAAAAGATAACTTTTCGACTTTTACGCCTAAAAATCTATCTTTTATACTGTCTCAAAAAGCATAATTTATACGCTTTTGCCAAATAGATAAGCAAGATAAGCTACCTAACAAAGATAATAACATTATATAAGAAAGATGATAAGACGGCTAAAATGGCTGCTTCCCGACTAATTAACAAGATATAGACTAAGAATTACTAAGTCACGTTTGTCCCTAAAAACAGACAAATATTAGGACAAAATGACGCCTGAGATGCATTTTGTTAGTAATATCAATGGCGCAAAGTAACTTCCAATTAAATTTTTCGTACAAAAAATAATACAAACAAGCAACGATTTTTCGATTTTTCTCGTTTGTCTATATAAGAAGCATAGTTAAATGCTTTTTATGCCTGTTATATTTATTATAACCCTATAAACCCTATCCTATGGAAGTTTTAGTCATACTATTCATTCTCGCTGGGATGCACGTCCTAAAAGTGAATGAAAAAAGCGAAAGCGCTTAAATCAAATTAACAAAGCAATTAGACTCCCCAGTTTAATTGCTTTTTTTGTTACAGTGTCTGTCATTCCGAGCTCGCCAGCGTACAGAAATCTATCCCAATTAAATTACACAGTATTTAATGTTGTATTACAATTCTTTTGATGGTGTTATACTTACCACTAATTAACTGTAGGAAGTAAATGCCATTGTTGAAATCTTTAGTGCTTAAATTATTTTGTGCCTGATTTAGTTGACCTTTATCTATGAGTTGGCCTTTCGAGTTAAATAAATGATAGTGGTAAAATTCATTGGTGTTGGTTTGGATTTGTATCATTTGATTTGCTGGATTGGGATATACTTGTAAGTCAGTATTTGAAAAGTTTTGTACATCTGTTATTGTGTTAATTGTTTGGGTATAAGTAGAAGTGTCATCACAGACGGTGGCGGTGAGTGTGACTTCGTAAGTCCCCCCCTCTTCGTAGATGTGTATTGGATTGATCTCCGTAGAGGTGTTTCCATCCCCAAAATTCCAAAGGAACTGCCCGCCATCTATGCTATCGGGATATACGTATTGACTGACGTTATTGAAGCTAGCTGCGAGATCGTTCATTTCTACATCAAAGGCTGCTTCAGGTAAATCAATTAA
>JAHDDN010000331.1 GCA_020629335.1 Chitinophagales bacterium
TAATGCGTAATGATGAATGATGAATTGTTTCGTGTAGGGCATTCGTATTTACAAGCGCATGGGCACGCCCAAATGATATTTTAAATTGGCTTTGTTATTGAATGAGTTTTGTTGTATATTTAGAGCATACCGATCATCTCTCATCTTATGCTCATACGTCTATTTGTTTTATTGATTTTATTATTGTCTGGGAGCTGTGAGCCTACTAAGGAAGGAATGTCTGCTTCATTCTATCATTGGAAGGCCAAGGCGAAATTTACAGAGAAGATACAAGCAACACTGGAGGAGGCAAAGACCAGCAAAATTTATCTGCATTATTTTGATGTTACTTCTGTAGAAGACCAGCCTTCTCATTGGTTTATTCATAATCCTACTTATGTGCTTAAAGAAGTAGAGGACGATTATAAAGATTATCGGATTGTTCCTGTTGTTTTTATTACGAACGAATCCTTAAAAAAAGGGACTCCTAAAATTTTAGCCACCAATATTAAGCGATTGATTGACGAAATCAGCTCTCATCATTTTAATCAATTGCATGGAGAAATCCAATTAGACTGCGATTGGACGGAATCGACTAAAGAATTATACTTTGAACTCATCAAGCGTTTACAAAAACACTTTAGTGTTAGCTGCACGATTCGCTTGCATCAGATTAAATTTCAGAAACGAACGGGTATACCGCCTGTTGAGGAAGGGAGTTTGATGCTTTATAATGTAGGCGCATTAACAGATCAAGAAAGCAATTCTATTTTGGAGTCAGATATTGTGAAACTCTACATTAATGACGAGAGTTCTTATCCTTTGGAATTATCTTTGGCCTTACCGTTGTTTTCACAGACGGTTCTTAGAAGTAATCAACAGCAAATCAGATTGGTTAATGGGGTTGATCGAGCGGCCTTAGACAATCATCCAAGCTATTTTAAATCTATCGGCACCAATCTATATGAAGTACAAAAAGACACTTTATGCTATGGTCATTATTTGTCTGATGGTTATCAAATAGAATTAGAGCAGCTATCAGAAGAGGAGGTCATTAGCTCTTATCAAATCATACAGAATAGTCAGTTAAATATCTCTGAAATTATTTTTTATCATCTGGATGATGAGGTCTTAAACAATATTAATTTCAGCAAAATACTAAATGCCTTATGAGAATCTTAGTTAGCCTATTATTGTTGGTATTTCCTATCGCTACGTTTGCTTGTGGGTGGGAACCGTCAGAAGATTTCTTCTACAACATCATGGATCAAAAAAGTATTTCTGCTAAGGATTATTATCCATTTTTAAGATCAGACTATGAGTATTTTTACTCTGATTATAAGGAGAGTACCTATGAAGATCATAAGGGTAATTTGGACTTATGGAAAACGACCTTAAGTACTTGGAGCAATGCCGACTTAATGAGGGCTTTGACTACAAAATCACCTAACTCTTACAATAAATTGTGGAAAGGTAAAACTTCTTCTGCTGAGCTAGCCTCTAAAACATATATCGATTATGCTCGAAACTGTAGTAATTCTTTTGATTATAGAAGTCGTCGGTCATGGGATTATCAAGAGATTTTAAAGACTAAAGATATTGACCCTACGAATCTATTGACAGAAGGAATCGCTTTATTCAAGTCTTGTGAAAATGAGTTATTGAAAATGCGTTATGCTTATCAGATTATTCGAATATTTCATTATAGTGGGCAACATGAAGATGCGGTCGTTTTCTTCCAAAATAATGTTGTGGATCAATTTCCTAAAAACGAAATGTATTATTACATTTTAGACCAAGTGGCTGGTTGTTATTATTCTTTGAAGGATTATGAAAAGGCCGCTTACCTATTTTTGAAAGTTTTCAATAATAGTATGGATCGAAAAAAGTCCGCTTTTACCAGCTATACTTTTTGTACTAATAATGGGGCTGAAGGAAAATCTCATTTTGAAGAAACTTCAGATGAAGTAGGATTCATTGCCATGAAAAGCTTAAGGAGTTTTTCTGACGAAATAAATGGCCTCCATGAGTTATTTGCTATAGCGCCGAATGATAATAAAATGGAGTTGCTCTTTATGAGAGCTTTGAATAATACCGAAAGGGAGGTACTAAAAACTTATATTGGAATGCAGGATGTAAAAATCCCGTCCGTTGATGGCAATCAATCTAATCGAATCACTGACTTACTCAACTTAACTAAAAAATCACTGAATTCGAATGAGGTGGATAATAAAGATTTTTGGCGACTATCTAACTCTTACCTGCACTTTTTAGCTAATAATATCCCTCAGGCTAAACAACAACTGCTCGGTGTTAAAAAATATAAAAAACAGAAAGCCATTTTTGAGCATATTTATGAAGTATTTAGTTGGTCAAAAATGGATCCATCTAAGGAGAATTATTTAGAGTTTATAACAGAGAAAGATCTTGAATATAGTAGCGATAGATGGGATCGTCCAATGCCTGATTGGCAAGGAATGATATTAGACCAAGTCGCTCATTTATACTATCAAAATGGTGAATATGCTAAAGCTTTTTTAGTGCATAATCCAATTGAGGTAATCCATGATATTTTCTCTCTTGATTTATTAGATGATTTGCTCGATTTTAATATGCAAGCGCCTAAAAATAATTTTGAGCAATTACTGGCTAAGAAGTTAGAAAAAAATGAACTGGGAATTACTGCTCAAGAATACATCACCTATTTCAAGGGGATTTACTACTTACAACAAGGTAAGTCCGCTACCGCTTTGGATTACTTTAATGAGGTTTATGCGAGTACTGGATTAAGGGCTGATGATATTATAGACAACTCTATTTCACCAAGAGTGTTTAGTAATAATGTAACAGAATGCTTTAATTGTCCAGAAGAAAATATCATGGAAGATGAAGTTTATTTAGCGGATGTGTTTAACTTCATTCAAGATGATTTTGGGAAAAGAGAGCTAGCCGAACATTTAGTTAAGTTAGATTCGCTCACGAAAGTAGAATTGCAGTGGAAACAAAAATTAGCTCATTATTTATTGGGGAATTACTATTTTAACATCACCAATACGGGCTATTTTAGAGGCACGCTTTCTGGGAAAGGCAGTCTGGCACATTATCGTTATTTCCCTTGGAGTTATGATCCAGATAATATTGCAGCTAAGTCCATCCCTAAAAGAAAAGGGTTTAATTTGTCTGACATTGGCAATCATTTCCAATCCGACAATGGCTTGGCAGAATTGGCTTTACAACACTACCAAGCGACGATAGATCTATCAGATGATGCAGAATTAAATGCTCGCTGTCTCTACCTAATGGCTAAGTGCGAGTTAAATCAACTTTATAACCAAAGTGATTATTATGATGGATATGATGGCACTGTCAATGAAAAAACGGAGGCGTTTAAAAAGAGTTTTAAAGTACTCAAAGACGAATATGCTGATACGGAGTTTTATGATCTAATCATACAGGAGTGTAGCTTCTTTAGGCATTATACTAAGCTTTAAAAACGTTGGAAGGTTGGAACTTTTTAACGTTAAAACTTGACTACAATATGATTCCTTATATCAAAAGGGCTGAAACATAGGTCTTTAGATGACAGACCGCTTCGCTATTAGATGAGAGACTGCTCACTGCGTTCGCTGAAGGAGATTTTTAGTTTCTTACCAAAATATTATTTCTTATATTTGCTTGTTCAAAAAACAAAAAACCATGAGATTAAGTGAAGAAGAATATTACCAATATTTGGCTATCCATCCAAAATTAATTTACTATGCAGGTAAAAAAATGCAATTGATTCCCTCATCGGCAACATTAGAAGAATTCTCAAATTATGCCGTTAAAGAAAAGCTCCCTAGTAGAGAGGCCCTGTATGATAATATTCATTTATTAGATGACTATTTAAAAGAGCATTCAGAAAACTTATCTGAGGAAGCAAAAGAGATCATAGAGGGTTTTAAGCATTTTAGGAGAGGTACCTTTTATATCGTTAAACTGACCAAAAAATATGCATATTTTTTGGGAGAGAAATATGTATATGGAGTCCATGCCTTGAATGATCCATTCGAAATGTTTTGGGGGAATAAGATGCCCGTAATGGTTAAAGCAACATTATTGCCTTATAAAGGAAAAATCATTTATGATGGGATAATCTCAGAATATCCTATGTATTTTGGTAAAGGAATGGCAAGTTCGTTAAAAAACAACGCCACATTAGCGGAAGGTAAGTATGGACTCATAACCGAATTGCCAGAAAAGGCCAATGATAATGTAGGACCAGAACAGGCATTACTATTATTGATGAAGACTAAATCTTCAAGAGAGCATAATTGGTACGAAATTGAGGGCTTATTGGAGGCTCATCCAGAATTAATACCAATTTATATAAAAGAATGGGGAAGAATAAATTCAAGGAATAAGAAAAAAGCAATAAGAGAAATGGGAATTAAAAAGCGCTGGTTTGCCATGTATAATGATACCATCATATTATCAGGTAAATCAGAAAAGGAATTGAGAATGGCAATGAGTGAAATAATTCCAGATGCTACAAAACGAGAAGGGGTTTATTATTTTAAAGTCTAAACCTATATCGATTAGCATGAAAAAAGCAAATAAGTGAATGCCTTAATCATTATGGGACTGGCACATTGGGCTTTTGACCTATTTTACAAATTAATTTATTCATTAGGGCGTCCCTTGCGCTTGTAAATTCAAGAGATAAGCAAGCATCAATTTATCATAATGCATTAAACATGATACATTAGCCAAAGGCGCAAGGCGGGCTATCCGCTATTATGTGGCTAAAATAGTAATGGGTATTGGGTAGTGAGTATTGAGACAAATTGTACTCACTACTTTATACCCAATACTCAATACTAACAAGCCACATATCGCTACTATCCCTATGCAGAATCATAAAATTGATCGGATGTTTTCTTTTGTAGCTTATTGCTTATCTGCTAGATTTTTTCATCTCTTCTTTTTCTCCAAAACCAAAATAAGCAAATAATAAAGACAAGTATTCCCAAAATATAAATGGCGTTATTACTCAATATTTTCATTGCTGACTTTCTACCAACTTCTCCTTCTGCCGAATACCCTTCTTCCATTTCAATAACGCCTACTGATTTTGCATATTTATCATAAGCACTCATCAGCTCATTAAATTTTTCGGGAAATACTTTAGCAATATCTTTTGTTTCTCCAGGGTCGGTTTTGAGGTTGTACATATACCATTTATTGTCTCCTAAAGGAATATTGTTTTTTACAATTTTAAAATCCCCCAAATAATAAGCAGAACTATTGGCGACTTCCAAACCGACTCCTTCATTTTTATCATAAACAGGAATGGATGAATCCTGAATATGAGGCAATAAACTTTTACCCGTAATGGGTGCAAATAACTTGTTGCTCCTTGGTTCCTTACCCACTAATTCTAAAACAGTAGGAACGATATCCGTGATAAAACAAAAAGCATTTGTCCGTTGTCCGCTTGGAATATTTTTACCTGAGATAATTAAAGGTGTACGAACTCCTCCTTCTCCCGTATAGTATTTGAAAAATGAAAACGGAGAAGCTAAGGCAAAAGCAAATTCAGGCCCCAATGCACCAAAGTATCCTCTTTCACCTACTCGCTTTTCGTCATAATGATAGCCGTGCTTTTCTTGCCATTTTCGCATGACGATATTACCTTTAAAATTGCCTCCGTCTGGTCCGTTATCGGATGTAACCACAAATATGGTATTCTTATAAAGCCCTTTTTCTTTTAAATATTGGATATACTGACCGATATAAAAATCCATCGCTTCCAACATACCCGCCATTACTGCCATATCAGTTGCATAGCCATCTTTTTCTATTTGGGAGAGCTGCTTCCATTTTTTAAATTGAGGAAACATATCATTCATCGCAGCATTAGAGGGGATGATGTCCATTTCTTTTGCTTTTTCAAATCGCTTCTGTCTTAAAACATCCCAACCTTCCTTATATACATCCAAGTAAGGTTCTACAAAATTTTTAGGTGCTTGAATGGGAGCATGTATTGCTTGAAAAGCGATAAAGGAAAAAAAGGGAGTGCTCTCATTTTTATCCGCTTCATGAAAGGCAATTATTTGTTGGATATAATCCTTTGAAGAATAGAAATCATCTGGCAAATCAGTTTTTTGACCATCAGCATACCATTGAGCAGTAGCTTTCATGGGAAGATAACCTTTGGCTTCGTAATTATCTGCTCCAGATGCCCCTA
>JAHDDN010000332.1 GCA_020629335.1 Chitinophagales bacterium
TTATATTTCTACATTTAGGTAGAAAGAGTAAAAAGTTGTAATTTAGTCGTTTATTTGTGGTTGTATATAAAGAGGTCTTGTAAGATACTTAATTTGTTACAACCTTCTTATAAACTAATGAGTGTTAGTAAAAGTTTGACCTACTAACGACAATTATTGATTAGTTAGGACAAAATGCGACATTTATAAAGGTACTGATTGGTATTTTTGTTCATTTGTGCATTTATAATTATACATACAGTGGCTAAGTCGAAAAAAAATAAACCTTCATACTTATATTCCGTCATCAGCATTACCTTGGTGCTCTTTATGTTAGGCTTGATGGGCTTAATCTTTTCTCATGCGAATTCCCTAACTCGTCATTTCAAAGAGAATCTGGAATTTAGCATGATCTTAGAGGAAGGAGTGACCGAAGAGCAAAGAGTAGCGCTAGAAAAATATCTTTACACACAGCCTTTTGTCAAATCAGCCAAATACGTTTCTAAAGATGAAGCTGCCAAGGATTTTTCGGATAGCTTTGATGAGGATTTTTTGGAAATATTAGGAGAGAATCCGCTTTTTGATGCCATCAATATTTATATGAAGGCCAATTATGCCAATCCTGATAGTATTGCTAAGATAGAAAAGGTCTTATTAGAGAAAAAAGAAGTAAAAGAAGTTTATTACCAAGCAGGCTTGGTAGATATAGTAAATGCCAATGTTAAGAGAATTACGATTTTACTGCTTATCATCAGCGTGATATTCTTGCTAATAGCCTTTACACTGATAGATAATACCATAAGACTAGCGATGTTCTCTGATCGTTTCTTGATTAAAAGTATGCAATTAGTAGGAGCTACTCGTGGCTTTATCTCTTGGCCCTTTATCAAGAAAAGCCTAATTAATGGTTTATTAAGTGGAATATTAGCCGTTTTCTTAATCATTGCTTGCTTGTATTTTGCACAGCGAAATATCCCTGAGTTGGGTCGATTACAAAATTTCAGTAATCTAATGATTATCTGTGGAGTGGTTTTTATTATTGGTTTATTAATCTCTTATATAAGCACCCGTTCGGCAGTACTAAAATACCTGAAAGCTGAATTAGATGAATTGTACTAATATTCGTACATTAAATATCAATAAAAATGTAGGGGCGACCACAAGGGGCGCCCAATTTGGGTAATTATCTTAATTATAACTGATTAATTGATAACCCAACTATAGTCACCTAATGGTTCAATTTATTAGTTCTTGACAGCCCAAGTTTTGTCTTTTTACGATTCTACTTCGTTATTTTTTCGTTCCGTAGCTCTGCTATGGGCCTCAAAAATGCCTTGTATAATCGCAAAAATACTACAACTTAACTGTCAGAAACTTATAAACTGAACCACTAAAAATAAGCTAAATGAGTTTAAAGAAAAAACAGAAGCATTATTTCCTTTTTGGAAAGCGTAACTATATGATCATGCTAATTGGCTTAGTCATCTTAGTATTAGGTTATATCTTGATGAGAGGAGGATATAATGCAGATCCTACCGTATGGGATGACAGCGTATTATACGGATTCCGCACAACAGTATTAGCTCCCATTTTAGTGCTGATAGGACTAGGCCTACAAATTGTAGCCATCTTTGCTAATTCACACGATGAGGAATTAATAGAAAAAGAAAAGAAAAGTGATATATTAGATGATATTCTTTCTGAATGAGTATCATAGAAGCCATCATATTAGGAGTCGTACAAGGCTTGACAGAGTTCTTACCAGTCAGCAGTAGTGGACATATTGAATTAGGAAAAGCAGTATTAGGAATTGATGCAGCAGGTGACCTAACCTTTTCATTATTGCTACATGGAGCAACTGTACTGAGTATTTTCGTCGTATTTTATAAAGATATTTTAGCCCTTATCAAAGGGCTTTTTTCCTTCCAATGGAATGAAGATACGCAATATATTGTCAAGCTAATTATCTCAATGATTCCTGTTGGACTGGTAGGGGTATTCTTAAAAGATGAGCTAGAAGCCATGTTTGAAGGCCGAATCGTTTTAGTCGGTGTCTTTTTGATTATTACAGCAGGCTTATTAATGCTTAGTAAGTTAGAAAAAAAAGAAGGGAAGGAGGTCAACTTTCTAAATGCTTTATTAATAGGAATCTCTCAAGCAGTAGCGGTATTGCCTGGGATCTCTCGATCAGGCGCTACCATTTCTACCGCATTAGCCTTAGGCGTATCCAGAGAAAAAGCAGCCCGTTTCTCCTTTTTAATGGTATTAGCTCCCATCCTAGGAGCCAGCCTTTTAGAAGTAAAAGATTTAGCTCAAACAGATCTTAATTGGGCACCAATGGCCGCAGGCTTCATAGCCGCATTTTTATCTGGTCTACTAGCCTGCAATGCCATGTTAGCCCTCGTTAAAAAGGGAAAAATTGCCTATTTTGCTATCTACTGTTTGATTATTGGAGCCATCGCCATCGGCGCAGGCTTAATGCAGTAATTAACTTTAGTTACTACATAATGAAAATTATTTTCCCTCCTTAAAAAAGGGGCACAGGGGTGGTTGTTATTATGCTACCTCACCTGCAATTTTTGCATCCAACGCTGATTATCAGACTGAATCAATACATAATATAACCCGCTTTTCCAGCCCTTTACACTAACTTGATTCTCGTTGATTCCCTGATAAACTAATTGGCCCAAGCCATTAAAAACTTGAAGCACCCTTTCCTTATCTAATTCCTGATCAAAACTAAGCTGGAAAGTCTCACTCGTTGGATTAGGATAAATTTCAAACTCACCCATCAAAGCACCTTCTAAGAAAGTAGTATTCCATTCTTCCGATGTTTGATAATAGTAAGCATAACGAAATTCATTTACATAAGAACTCGTTTCAAAATCATAAATTTCCTGAACGATCTCCTTTATATTGCCACAATCATCCACCGTATAAGTCTGACGATTAGCCGCCGCTACATTTCCATTGTCAATTTGATTAAATATTCGATAATTAATCGTACCATCAGCATAGAAATAGATATATTGTACAGTCTGATCTAAATTTTGTCCATCCCAATTGTATATATTTCGCTCCGTAATCTGTCCATCCGCATTAAACAAACGAGTATCCTTACGCTGCGGTGTCCAAACAGAATCCTGCCATGTATAAGTGTCAAAGGCTTGATAAAAGCCCGCATCATTATAGTTAGAATAAACATACTTTAATGAATTTGTCCAATTATCATTGATATATTGTTGAATCACATGACTTAGCTCTTGCCCCTGCTCATCATACTCATACTCAATATTCTGGCTCTGATAAACCCAAGAATCACCAATATAAAGTTGACGTACTTTTCCACTAAGCAAGCTATCAGTACCATAAGTACAAACCTCTTCAGAAACATCCGCCCAAATCTGATCTGTCGAATTCCAAGATTCTACTCTCGATTCAGCTAATTCTCCAAATGGGGTATAAAAGCTCTTACTTTTAGTCTGATTTAACCAAGCATAAGAAGTCGAATCATACATTTGGAATATGTTTTCCGACTTCAAATTCAATTCATTATAAACACTGGTGTCTCTTGAAGTCATCTGCCAATTTTCACCATTCCAGCTTTCCGTAGTACGATGAGTTTGCAAAAAATCAATCCCTGACTCCTCTGGCGGACAATCTGTTTGAGCATAAGACATACAAGTCATCAATGCAGAAATAAAAAGTATAAGGTATCCTTTCATCATCTTATTAAGTTTTTAAAATGCTATGTTTTTGTTTTGGGGCGCACCCCCTTCATTAATTTTCATTCGTCTGTAGGGGCGCTACCTATGTGTGCGCCCGCGAATGAAAATTAATGAAGGGGTCGGGCTATCCGCTTGTATGCGGCTATGTTGCTCCTATTTCGCTAAGCCGTACTTGTCTGCCACTGCGTGGCCAGCCTGCGTCCAGCTAAGCTCCATAAGTCGCACCATTGACGCCACATATCGCTTCTATCCCTTGCGTAAAAATTGTATAAATCATAGATAAATCAACTTTTATCAATGACTTTATTTACAATTTGTAATATATCATGTTCCAATTCTTGTGCCTTTTTAACGATTTGGTCCCCTTTTTCCAATTTTTCTTGCACAAATACAGCATCCTCCAAGTCTGCCGTATTGATTTTGACATTAAGATAAGCTCCCATTACCGCAGAACGAGCACATAGCGCCCCTACGCCAGCATCCGATACAGAATTAGGATTTCCACTCTCAGCCATCGCCTTCAATATCTCCATAGAAGCCAATGATTTCTCCATCACCATAAAAGGCACCTCAATCGCATACTTCGTAGCAGCCTCAATCGCCTTCAATCGCTTAGCCTGATCTTCTTTCGTTTTCTTAGGCATGCGAATCGCTGCCATAATCTGATTAAAAGAGTTCGTATCCTCATCTACCAGATGTAATAAGTCATCTTTTAAGGCTTGCCCCTTCTCCGCCCATACAGAAAACTCATTCCAACGTTTATCCCAGCCCCTTTTATGAGAGGAGAGATTAGCGACCATCGCTCCCAAAGAAATGCCCAAAGCTCCCACATAAGCAGAAATTGATCCACCACCTGGGGCAGGAGATTCCGAAGCCGTCTCATCCGCAAAAGCATTCAATTTCATATTTACCAAAGGCTGGGCTGAAGCATCTCGCAATACATACTCAACGATCTTCTTATTCGGATCAAAAGGATATAAATCGTCCAAGCCCATTGACTTCACCGCAATTTTGATCAGCTCATCCTCAGAAACCCCTAAAGAACGCTCCTGCTGTGTCAAATAATAACGACCAGCCTCCAGCATAGATTGAAGTGGTATCAGGCCCACTAATTCAGAACCCGTGACTCGCATTCCACGTCTATTAGCACTCTTACGGCACTCCTCAAAAGCAGTATGTACAGGAGTGATTTTGATATTCGTCAAGTTCATAGATACCTGAGCCAATCCGTATTCCTCGATAAACCAGCCGATTCCTTTTACGGCCTTACAAGCCCCTGCTACTCTCACTGGATTACCGTCCTTATCTTTAAGCGTTTTACCTTTGTAGTAGCCACCTATTTTTTTAGTACGTCCCTTTTCTCTTACATCAAAAGCTACGGCATTAGCTCTTCGAGTAGAAGTTGTATTGAGGTTGGCATTAAAAGCGACTAAGAAATCTCTGGCACCAATTGCTACATTACCTGATTGCGCATTCAATTTCGCAGGGCCATAATCAGGCTGCCATTCAGGCTGCTTAATTTTTTCGGCTATGCCCTCATATTCTCCAGCTCTAATAGCAGCTAAGTTTTTTCGGTGATCAGCACTAGCAGCATATTCATAAAGATATACCGGGATAGAAAGCGCTGAACCTACACGCTCGCCCAACTTTTTAGCAAATGCTACACATTCCTCCATGCTTACCCCAGATATGGGTACTAAGGGACAAACATCAGTCGCACCAAATCGAGGGTGCTCGCCTTTATGCTGTCGCATATCAATGACTTCCTGTGCTTTTTGAATGGCTTGGAAAGCTGCTTCAATTACATCTTCTGGCTCACCAGCAAAGGTGACCACCGTTCTATTCGTAGACTTACCTGGGTCAACGTCTAAGAGTTTTACACCATCCACTTTCTCAATCACATCTGTGATTTGTTTGATAATTGTCATATCGCGTCCCTCACTAAAATTAGGAACGCACTCGATCAGTCTTTTTTTCATAAGTATTAGTTTTTGGGGGCAAAATTAGGTAACTTAAAATTAATAAATGTTCATTTTGGCTAAATATTTTTTTATTAGACAAGGCAAAAAATGTAGGTGATGCAAAGCATTGGCGAGGCTTTTGAACTAAGAACTTGTTAAAAAGAAACTTCAATAAATACACTTTTATAAATCCTAAAAAAACATCAAAAAAAGACTTCGGGCTTTTGGCAAGGGTGGGACCCACCCGTTTCCGCCTCCGCCACCGACTCGCTCGGTGCATTTTTAGATAGACCTCCGGCTGCCTTGCTATCCCAACCGTTTGAGAGAAGGTGCTATCCATGAGTAGATTCTACTACCCAAATTATGTTAGAACGTTCCTTTAAAAGGATGAAAAAATCATCCCTTTACTACTATGAGTACTCTAACACTAAAATTCCATAAAATTTTAGCAAGTTTTTTTGAAAAAAATTAATTTGATAAGAAATCTTATACTGATGAGCAAAAAATAGATTAAATTGCATTAAGTAGATTTAC
>JAHDDN010000333.1 GCA_020629335.1 Chitinophagales bacterium
ACCCCCCACTATGACTTCCATCAGCAACAACACCATTAGGAGCAGTTACACCATCTACAGCAGCTATACTAGAGTAGACAATACTTCCCCAGCCATTTACATCTTGTGCAGCATCTAAAGGGTTAGCTCCTAATACAGCAGCTTGCCAAGTGGATAAGTCAGCAGTATTTCCTACACAAGCAACACCAGTTGCATTGGCGATTGTGTTTTCTTCTGGACAACAAGCACAGGTCAAAGTACCAGCATAATCATAATTACATCCAACAGGAGCAGTACCTAACCAAGCTAAATCACTTGAAAAATCATAGTCAAAAGTCTCACCAGTTGCACTACAAGCAGTACTTGCAGTTTGAGTGGCACAATTGCTTCCAGCGATTAATAAACTAGCGGAAGGTGTACCACAAGTCATTCCATTATCACTCACATCAATACTAATATTTGGATAAACGCTTAATTCATAAGTACTAATTAAGCTATAAGTATCATCAGATGCATCCGTTGTACCATAATCACATACTAAATAAGCATAAGTCATATAAGCTTCTGGATTACAAGAACCAGCATGACTACCATCTGCAAGTATTCCATTTGGAGGCGTAGTACCATCTACAGCCAAAGCGGTAGAATAAACAATGCTTCCCCAAGCGTTCACATCTTGTGCTACATCTAATGGATTAGCAGCTTCAAGAGCAGCTTGCCAAGTGGCTAAAGCTCCTGTGTTTCCTGCACAAACTGATTCTGTTTCATTGGCGACTACATTAGCTACAGGACAACAAGCACAGGTCAAAGTACCAGCATAATCATAATTACATCCAACAGGAGCAGTACCTAACCAAGCTAAATCACTTGAAAAATCATAGTCAAAAGTCTCACCAGTTGCACTACAAGCAGTACTTGCAGTTTGAGTGGCACAATTGCTTCCAGCTATAGATAAACTAGCGGAAGGCGTACCACAAGTAGCTCCATTATCACTTACATCAATACTAATATTTGGATAAACGCTTAATTCATAAGTACTAATTAAGCTATAAGTATCATCAGATGCATCCGTTGTACCATAATCACATACTAAATAAGCATAAGTCATATAAGCTTCTGGATTACAAGAACCAGCATGACTACCATCTGCAAGTATTCCATTTGGAGGCGTAGTACCATCTACAGCCAAAGCGGTAGAATAAACAATGCTTCCCCAAGCGTTCACATCTTGTGCTACATCTAATGGATTAGCAGCTTCAAGAGCAGCTTGCCAAGTGGCTAAAGCTCCTGTGTTTCCTGCACAAACTGATTCTGTTTCATTGGCGACTACATTAGCTACAGGACAACAAGCACAGGTCAAAGTACCAGCATAATCATAATTACATCCAACAGGAGCAGTACCTAACCAAGCTAAATCACTTGAAAAATCATAGTCAAAAGTCTCACCAGTTGCACTACAAGCAGTACTTGCAGTTTGAGTGGCACAATTGCTTCCAGCGATTAATAAACTAGCGGAAGGTGTACCACAAGTCATTCCATTATCACTCACATCAATACTAATATTTGGATAAACGCTTAATTCATAACTTGGCTTTCGCTGATTTATTCTATAGAAAAAACTTTTAGTATAATTCAATGATAAAACGGATAAATGTGCGACCCTGCTAGGGTCGGAGTGTTAGGGGACTTCTATTTTTACTAACATACTTTGACCCTGATGGGGTCATTAAGAAAAATATAGGGAACTCCAAACCTCAGCGAGGTTCAATTACGTTAGATTCAAATAACAAAATAAGGGAATAAAACCCCAGTGGGGTTCAAGTATAGGTGCCTCTTGCACTAAAGGCTACAGCCGAATCTCTTAAATAATTTTATTTTTACAAATAATTTTATTTATTCATTTAATAATCAGCCAAAGCCAAGTAACAAAGAAAAAAGGTTCCAAAAATAAATTTCTCCATATCTAAAACACACATCAATAATAGACTAAAGGCTTTAAATCTCAAATAGCCTACTGGGAAAAGTCTGTCTAGGATTAAAAAAAATCCTAGTTCTAAGGAGTTTAAGGGGAGTGGGTCTTTGGCATGATATATCTTTTATTCCAGCCCTGAAAGGGCAAAAGCAATAGCGTAGGGCATCGCCCTACGAATCAATGGAGATATACATTTAGCCCTGAAAGGGCGAAAGCCAAATAATTAGTTGATGTGTCTAGTATTGAATTGATGGTAAACTCCTTGTCTACAAGGCTTTTGCCCTTTCAGGGCTTATATAGTACTTCATTTTTCATAGGGCGATGCCCTATGCTAATGATGATGCCCTTTCAGGGCGAAAGAAGATATACTCCCAATTATTTTAGAACCAGAAATATTCACCTTTTCATCCATTCCCTCTTTAAAGGATAAAAGTATTTTTTACATGACTAAGAACGCAAACAGGCATTGGTATTTGGAAATTTTACAATTAACTAATGTCTGTTTTTTTACCCTAAAAAACACACCCTCTTTTCATTTTTCTGCTAAAAAAGTAACCTTTTCATTTTTTAGCAGATAAGTAAAGAAAAGGGAAAAGAGGAAATACATAAATCACTTCATAAACCTAAGAACCATGAAGAAAACTTCTATTTCTATGAAAGAAAACACCAAAATTAAGACTATCCTTTTAGTTTTGACTTTGGCTGTTCTAAGTTTTGGTATAGTGGCTTTTATGAGTCCAGAATCAACTGATGATAATGGGGTGGAGCCATCATTTATTGCAGAATTCGATCCTATTTCGAATGCAGATTCTACTTCAGGAATTGAAGGAATTCAAAAAGAATCTGAAAAGGAAAAATTAGCACAACAATTAAAGGAAAAGGAAAAAGAGCAAGCAAGGGTAAATAATGGAAAAAAAGTGGAAAAGAGTAAAAAGAAAACTAGAAAATCGACTGCTCAAGTTGGGAAAAAGGAAAAGTCAACGAACCGATATGAGTCTAAAGGGGAGGAGGATGTGCAAAAGTTTACGGATGCTTTATTTGAAAAACAGCAACAAACACAAAAAGAAGTTGTACGTAAGCCAGTAACTGTTAGTGCATCGACTACTAATGGATCATTGCAAACAGGACAGCCCAAAAATCCAGTTATTTCTAAGCCTAGCACCCCAGAAAAACCCAAGTCAAGTCCTACACAACCAGTATGGAAACAATCTGAGAAGAAGCCAGAAAGGACTCATTCTTCTCCTCCTTCTACTAGGAATTATACTACAACAAGTCCAAAGAAACCAACTACTGGAAAGCCAGCAGTAAAACGACCACCTGTTAAGCCAACAGCACCTAAGACGGCTTCTGCTTCTAGTGTGCAAAATATTTTACAATCCGACTTCAATCAACTAATCCATCTGGATAGTAAAAAACAGAAGGGCTTTGTCAATAGCATTAAAGGGCGTTTTGCGAAGCCTAATGACAAATGTATTAAAATCATGAATCGCCCTAGCGGATCACAAAAGTCTTACAATTGTAAAGGGATTGCTAAGTATTTAGTGAAGGAAGGGTATAAATTGAATATAAAGGAAGTCGTGCTGAATGATAAAGGAAAGATTATTCGTGTGATGACTGAACAGGTTAAAGTATAAGTAGCTGATTATGATTTGTATAGGATTTGCCAGCTAGGACTAAGTTTTAATTCAAAGCAATAATATGGACTTGTGTTAATTCATCAGGACACCTAAAATTCAAGCAATGTAAAGCGGAAATTAATAGCTCTGTTGTGGTGAATTGACCCATATAATCTAAAAGAAATAATGCTTTTGGAATAGGATATCTATGTCTTCTACTCAACATTAAAATAATAGTATAAATTAATAAATATGAGTATATTTTCAAACGCTCAAAATAAGGATAAGCAACAGCAAAAAACAACTTTTTTTGCTGGTACTCAAGGGGGAGGTTTTTTTGGTGCAACCGCTGCTCATCAATCGAAAAGCAATTCAACAACTGCTGAAAAGGCTCCGTCTAAAACAATGGCGGAAAGTTTTGAATTTGAGGAGGGGGCTATAGTAAAAGAAGGAGAAGGAGATGACCTCTACATTCATTGGCCAAAACTTGGGGATTCTGGTGTGACACTGGGTTATGGTTATGATTTAGGTAAAAAAAAGAAGGGGGAGGTGGAAGCAGATTTGATGCAGGCAGGTCTTCCTCCTGAGCAGATTCAAAAATTACTGCCTGCTGTAGGACTTACCCAACAAGCAGCAGGAAACTTTGTAGCAAAAAATAGGACGGCTATTGGCCCAATTACTAATGAACAAAGAGATCTGCTTTTTCGACCAGTCTATGAGGATAAGAAAGCTCATTCTAAGAGTAGAGCTACAGGTTCTAGTGTCAATAATTATACGGCTGCTCACTATGCAAAATTAGAAGGTAGAGAAGAGACAGATTGGCAATTAAGTGATGAAGAGTATGAGGCATTACATCCAGCCATAAAGGAATTATTAGCGGATATGACTTATCAAGGAGCTTATAAATATAGAGAGGATTGGGGTGGAAGTTATAGAGATATTCAACCAATACTCAAAGCTGAAGTGAGTGATATTGAAAAATTAGAACAGCTAAAAGCTCATTTGGAAAGATTTGCTAGTGTAGCACCTGAAGAGGGAATGGTTACCCGAACCAATATCCGCATTAATTTCTTAGCTGATGCCATTCAACAAGCTAAAGCTTATGAATTGAATAAAGATGAGGAACAAGTACAAGAAGAAACAGAAAAAGAGTCCAAAAAAGATAAAAAGAAACAAAAAAAGGATTTTAGAAGGCAGGAACCTGTTACTAGAGCTGGTTTTGTCTATCTTTTATTAAAAAAGAAGTATAGCGTTGTGGCACATGCCTTTTTATTTAATAAAAGTGCAGAGGAAATCATGCAATACGGGAGTGCTTTTACCAATGGAGAACGTCCCCTAGATCCAATCACCAGAGTCGAAGCTGCTACTATGCTCAATCGTTTTGCAGAAATAGAGGGGACAGATTATAAAGGAGAAGTCTATTATTTTTCAGATTTATATCAAAACGAATTGGATAGTTGGATGTTTGATGCAGCCCATTTATCCAGAATGTATGGTATTTTTCAAGGGACTTTAGAAAATGAATTTCTTCCATTTCAAACAGTAGATCTCAAAACAAGCAATACGCTCATTAAAAGAGCTAAAAAGCTAAAGCAAGCTTCTAAGGCAGATCAGAAGGCGAGATTGAGTATTGCTCCTTTAGAAGAGCCAGCCAAAAAAGGAGAGGATATTTATGAGAGCCAGCGAGATAATAACCCTTATGGCAGTTCTGGTACTAAAGGTGATTGGATGTGTAATGTTACAAGTGTAGCCATGCAATTACATACGCTTGCTTCAAAAGATGAAGTTAAGAGACAAGCTATTGATATTTATTATAATGTCGGTGGTGAACAGCCATTGGAATTATTGCAAAGCGAGCAAATAGAGGATATTTTAATACGGATTGTTAGGCATAAAGGATGGAGTGAATACATATATACTAATCTTGAAAAATTGGCTGCTTTATTCAAAGTTACTTCAAATAATGCATCTTACAGTTTTGATGGACGAGATGGAGCGATAGAACAATTTAATGGGAATGTCCCACACATTATTAAGGATGGAAACTTGTATAATGCCATTAAAAAAGGGAAATCTGTTATTATGAGTAATACTTTATATGGTTCTGATGGACATTATGTTCATCTTGTTTCTGTAGAAAGTGATGGAGTAATTATCAATGATCCTTTCGGATTCCGTATCAATAGATATAACCCTTATTATTTTTTAAATGGCTCAACAGTTAGTACTGATAAAATGAATTGGCTTAAAAAGAACTGGTCTACTTTTGAAGAACGTAGCAAACATAATCCAGAACTTAAAGCGGAAATGGAAGCATTTTTAGAAAGTCCTCAAGGAACATTTAGTCAAGAATTAGGCAAACTTAACTTTTATAATTGGGGGGAGGTGAGTTCATGGAATTTAGGTAGACATGGTACGGTAATGGGAAAATAATAACCCATGATATACTTTTTCAAACCTGAATAATAGCCATCAATTTCGTTTTATAAAGAAATTGATGGCTATATTTTAATATATACTCCTCACCTCACTAGAATTCCCTCTTCCCCAAATAAAACCAGCTGGATCACAAACCTTCCCCAATCCTTTTTTGTTTCTAAAAGTATCCATGCAGAATCTCACACA
>JAHDDN010000334.1 GCA_020629335.1 Chitinophagales bacterium
CCTAAGCTCCGTAGGTCGCAGCATAAACGCCCCATACCACTACCATCCCTAAGCCAAAACAATAACGATTTATCATATTTTACCCTTAAGAACTATAAATTTTATACGCTTTACAATGTAAATTTCACTAAAATTGAAATAGGGTTTCGTTGATATGTGTTTTGGTTTGATAATTAGTTTTGTACGGCATTTTGATTGGGTTTTTTAATATGCGTTTTAAGCTAAAAATACGCCGAAAATGGCCGTTTGCAATGTAAACTTTGCCAAATGCTTTCCTTGTAAAAGAGAAACAATAAAATTAATATTGTTCTGTCAATACATAATAGGAGTTTTCTTTTCTAATATACCCAATTAGAAATATCTAATTTATTGAACAATTTTTTTTAACCCTGAAATTTTTATCATGAATAAATCAAATGTATTTTTGTTTTTATTGTTTATTTTTTTTTGTGAAAACACACAAATAATGCAAGCACAAGAACTGCCTCCAACAACCGATAATTTTTTTAATGCAGTCCTGTGTGCTGATGGAACTGTCCAAAGTTGTGGGCAAAACGTAGATGGGCAATTGGGATTAGGTTTTGAAAGTAGTGGAGAATATTATTTTGCTACTATACCTAATTTTGCTCAGGTGAAAGCTATCTCTATTGGTGGGGATCACATGCTTGCGTTGAAATGTGATGGAACCGTTTGGAGTTGGGGAAATAATTATAGTGGTCAACTAGGCTTAGGTACTACAGGAGGCGAAAATTCAAGTCCTGTCCAGATTCCTAACTTAGAAAATGTTGTGCAAATTTCTGCTGGTGCCTTTCATTCAATGGCTCTGCTTGATGATGGAAGAGTAATGATTTGGGGTAAGAACTCCTATGGTCAATTGGGAAATGGAAGTACAACGGACAGTTATTCACCTATTGAAGTAGAGGGAATTGAAAATGCCATTGATATATCTGTTCAACGATTTACATCCATAGCATTATTGGAAGATGGTACTGTAAGATGTTGGGGCAAAAATAACTTTGGAAATTTAGGAATTGGTACAACTAACAATAATAACCTATTACCACAAGAACCAATAGGTGTTTCCAATGTAAAAGATATTGAGTCAGGTGAAGGACAAACTTTTGCAATTCTCGAAAATGGAACTGTGATGGTTTGGGGAGAAAATAGCGCTGGTGTAGCAGGTATTGGGTATGCAGGGAATACGGTTAGTACCCCAACATTAATACCTGATTTGAATAATGTAATAGATATTGCATCAGGAGATAGCTTTGCGACAGCACTTTTAGTAGATGGGACAATAATGGTTTGGGGTTCGGGAATCATGAATGGCTTATGTACTTTTGTTGGGAGTAATATCCCCGTATTAGGACCAAGCATTGACGGCGTATTTGATCTACAAGTAAGTGCAAGTAGTAAAAATGTAGTAGCTTATTTAGAAGATAATAGTGTGCGAATTTGGGGAAGTAATAATTATGGGCAAATAGGTATAGGCATCGCGGACATGGGTAGTGGGTGTTCTCCTCAAGAACCTATAGGGGTTTGTGGGGTAGGAGATATTGGCTTATGTCAGATATGCCCTGAGTTATTAATTGGAGCAGAAGCAGTAGATTGTTGTATGAGTCATTTAGAAAATACTCTAAATGAGCAAACTAATCTGTTAAATATAAGCTTAATTGATGATAGGCCTGCCTATGTTGTCGCAGAAAATGAAACGTGGTATCCTGAATCAAACCCTTTCGTCGAAAATAACTTAATAGAAGCTGGAACGCCTCTATACATGGAAATTGATTTAGTGATTCCTGAAGGGGTATCACTAAATCTTTACCAAATGAATATCCATTTTGCCTCTCAATGCAGGCTTCTAGTTGAGAAAGGAGGAAGTTTAAAGCTACACGGAATCGATTCTGAACCAACGGTCTTAAAGGGAATGTGTGGTGCTGTATGGCAAGGAGTACAAGTGGAAGGACCAGGAGAAGATGCTATCAGAGGCTACTTATCTTCTTCGAATTATAATTATGGCTCTTTTGAAAATGTAAGCTTTGCTCAAATTGAGGATGCGATTGTCGGACTTAGTGCGATGAAACTGCCGTTGATGGAAACCAATGATTTGAATTTATTAGACCTTCCTAATTTTGCCCCTTTAGAAAGTATGCCATCTCTTACTTCTAGCTATTTAGCAGATTATGTGAATAGTCCATTAGCACATGCTAGTGCTGGTGGCGTAGTTAATACAATTAAAGGTATAGTTTTCGAAAATTGTTTTCAAGGAGTAAACCTAAGTTGGTATAAAAATGTATACGGACAAGGAAATAATATTTGTGTATTGAGTGGAGGTGTTTTTAAGAGTTCATCTCTAGCTTACCCTTTTTCTGAAATGGGAACTAATGCCCATAAAAGTGAAGTGGGTATCATGCTTAATAATTATGATTACTTGACTATCGGAGGTCTCGCTTTTGCTAATAATCAATTTTTAAATCAAAAATATGGTTTGCGTGCGGTAGAGGCGACCCATGTATCTATAGAACGAAACTATTTTGAAAATTGTGAGATTGGAGCATCTATTTTTAATGGATTTGCTAATTCGTTCAATGATGAAATGCTAATTCAAGATAATGCATTTGAAAATAGTAAAATTGCAATCCAAGCAAGCGGAGTAAGTGGATTGCAAATTAACTCAAATTATATTAATGAAAATACGCCATTAGCATTTAATACCATAGGGCTATTTTTGCGAGCTAGTGGGTTTGAAGTAGAAAATAATAAAATTAATAATGTACTCTTAGGTACTGTCTTATTAAGCAATCATACACCAGCTAGTTATTTAAAATTGAATAAGTTTAATAACACCGTGGCAGGTGTTTGGGCATTAGGTGCTAATTATCCAGATGTTCAGTTAAGTTGTAATGATTTCAATCAATACGCAGTAGCACTATTAATTGATGACTATGAACACCCATTTTTGCCTTTGTTTAATGAGGAAGGTGCTTTTTCTGATCAAGGATCTTGCGGCGGTATAAACGAACATTTGGCCAATAATGTGTTCAATGGAAGTACAAATGCCTTCAACGATATTATTTCTAATATTGACCAAGAATTTACCTATTTAGTCGACCTAAACGAGTCGCTTCCATTGGTAAATAATGCAAATCTGGTCAATTTAGAAGATTGCATAGGCTTGAATAGCGATGATTGTGCTAGCGGAATTATTGCAGATGATGAAGATATTATCTCTTTAATAAATGAATCCGAAACCAACAAAGCAGTCATTCAAAAAACTCGTCACTATGCCCAAAATGATGATATGGAGGCAGCGCAAAACTTACTAGAGGAAGTAAATAATACGCAATCTAAAAAACTACTAATTCAACAGTATATAGAAAATGGAAATCACAGTATGGCTACTTCAACATTGAATGAATATTTAGAGGAAAGTAATGATGATGAATATTACAATCTATATAATCAATACAATGGGATAAAAGAGGAAGAACGAAAATTATGGGAAATGACCAGTACTGAAGAAGCTAATGTGAGAGCAATTGCTCAAACAAACCAAGCAACTTCTTATGATGCTCAAACTATTTTATTTCTTGCTTATGGAGAAGAATTTCCAATCGAATTACCCGCTCTTCCCGATTTTTTAAGCGAAGAACAACTAAACATCATCTTTAAAGTAGGAGAACAAAGCACTGATTCTTTTAGCTATGAATTCTATCCTAACCCAAGCATCGGAGAATTATATGTGGATTGTCAACTGAGTTCTTCGGAAAATTTACAAATGGATTTATACAGCTTAGAAGGAAAACTAATGCACTCACAAAACATCAATCAAGGAAGTAATCAAATAAAAATAGATCAACTCCCAACAGGACCCTATTATTATCAGATTTCTTCTAAAGAAGATATTCAAAAAGGTAAAATTACAATCATAAAATAACTCATCTTTAAAACAATTTCTATGAAAAATCTACTATTGATTTTTATACTTACTTTTTGTCTATACCAAATGGGGAATGGGCAAGATAAATACTTTGAAAAAACATACACCTTAGCAGATGATAATATCAATCATCAAGGCTATAGAATCCTATTAAATAATGATAACACCTACAAACTGTATTCAGCAGCAATAGACAATGGCAATTGGTATTCAACAGTCCTAAATGCCGATTTAGAGGGGAATCTATATGATATAAAAGAGTATAAATTAACACCATCCGATCCAGACTACACACTAAGCCTACAAGGCTTAGATGCTTGCGTAGGAAATGAAAATTATGCCATTGCTGGGCGCTCTGAATCTTATGATACACTAGGTCAAAACTATTCCACTAATGGCTTCCTACTTACTGTAGATGAAACTTGTGATAGCCTAAACTTATTCCTATTTGATCAAGGGGGCATAGATAGAGAATTCTATTGTGTCGCTCCTACTGCTGATAATGGATTTATGTTGGCAGGCTCTGCCAACTATGGAGCGGGAGAAACTCCTTATTTCCTAAGAGTTGATAGTAATGGAGAATTTGTTTTTGAAGCTAATTTTCTTGAATTTTCTTCAGATATGGAAAAAGGTAGATTCAGTGCCATCGCTTCAATAGAAAATGGTGGATTTGTATTAGTCGGTACTCCCAATTATAGCGCTGAACCAGCAGATAGAGATGCTTTTTTAGTGGAAATTTCTGCTGATGGAGAAATAAGCAATAGCCAACTAATCGACTTTGGGCATAGTGACTCAGCAATGGACATCAAACAAACAAGTGATGGCGGATTTATATTGGCTATGCACAAAGGTAATGAAGTAGCTATGCCTACTTCAGACTTAGAAGGTGTAGGGGTGATGGTCAAATACAATAGCGATTTAGCTTATGAATGGGAAATCGAAATTTGTAATAATCAAACCACACAAGCAGTTATCGAGTTAGCAGATAATAAATTTGCTATCTGCGGCTCTCACGAATATGAGGATGGAGAGATTGACCTCACTATCGCCAAAGTAGCCATCATTGATAATGAACCTATCCTTCAATGGAGACGCTTCTATGGCGATGATGGAGTCGATAATGCTTTTGATATAATTGCCTCTCCAGATGATTCCAATGGTTTCACGATGATAGGCCGATCTGATAGTACAGACATCAATCATCTATACCTAATCAAAACCAACTGTATGGGATTAATTAATCTCCCAGAAGCTAATTTTGAGGTGGAAATGAATGAACTAACAGCAGCCTTTAATAACGTCAGTCAATATGTATATCCCGACAGTATAGACGGCGGACAATACTTGTGGGACTTTGGTGATGGCAATACTTCTACAGCAATTAACCCAACTCATACATTTGCGGAAGGCGGTATCTATGATGTTACACTCACAGCCATCGTTTGTGATGATACATCCATCTTTACCCAAACGATTAACACATTAACGGATATTCAAAATATCTCAAACGCAAACATACAATTGTATCCTAACCCAGCTAATGATATTTTACAAATCCAACAAACAGATCATCAAACATACGATTATGAATTATTTAACTCAAAAGGCCAGCTCATAGATAAAGGCCAATTAAATCAGGACCAAAATAGTCTAAATACCAAAGATTTTTACAATGGCATCTACTTCCTACAATTAAGGAACGAACACTACAGTATGACACAAAGAATAGTCATCCAACACTAAGGAATGATGAAAAAATAAAATTACAAATTTTGATGCAGGATTTTTTTGTCTAAGAAGGCAAAAAATGTAGTCAATGCAGCGCATTGCCGAGGCTTTTTAACGCACTTAGACAGAAAAAAGGCCAGTCAAAAATGTAATTTGTTTAAGAATCGTTCCTAACAGATAATTTAATTTTGTCCACCGTTTTATAAGCCCCATAGTCTTGGAAAAGATTATGGGGCTTTTTGATTTGCCTTGAATTAGGTAAGAAGACGTTGCATTGCAATGTCTCTTATGAGATTTTTAAAGGTTAAAGCGGTCTCTCTTCTGACAGCGCAGCGATCTGACCTCTATAGACCATCGACTATGGACTAAAAAAATCTGATAGTAAGCGTAGCGAACGGTCTCTCTTCTGTCAGCGCAGCGATCTGATCTCTATCAACCAAATAATCCCCATCAAAAAGTAGCGTTTTTTTGAAAATTAGCTTAGCTTTG
>JAHDDN010000335.1 GCA_020629335.1 Chitinophagales bacterium
CAGGGGGTGCCCAAATTATTTTTTTCTAGCTTTTTTCCAGAGTTCCCTATAGCGTTTTCTATCTTTTTTGTATTCATCCAATATACCTCTATCTTCATAAAATTTCTTCTTCCGAAGTCTAAATTGAAATTTACTTTTTCGATTTTCGTCTGAGCTAATTTCTACAAAAACTTTTCGTTTAGCATCTATATAACCTCTTTTATCAGGAATAGCCACCCCATCATAGGCCTTTAAATTATCCAGTGGAATAGACACCCAAATATTGGTATTATTGCCATAACTCATCTTTCCCTCCACAAACATATTGATGGCATTCGACTGTATTTCCATGAGTGGAATGTCCAATTCCTGTCCTTTAATGAGCACTTGATTAGAGATAGGCGCAAAGCGTATATCTTCAAACCGCTTTTTTCGACCAATTTTTTTAGTGATTGAATCCAGCGTCGCATAGCCTTTTAACTCCACATTCTGTAAGTTAAAATCAAGAGTACCAATGGTAGCTTCTGATATCAAACGCTGATCAGGCTCCGAAATAATTCCTGATAAATTTAGATCCATCGTGATACGCCCACTGATTTTTTCTATATTTTGCAGCTCTGGAGAATTCAGATAATTCAAACTTTCTAATAAGGCAGCCACATCTAAATCATCTGTGTGGAAGTCAGCATTAAACGGTATCGTCTCTTTGTGACCTAAGTCAGCTCTGCCATTTACACTCATATTGCCATCTCTGAAAGTAAAACCAGTTTTATCTAGTACGACGGTGTTTTTATTAAACATATAAACACCTGTACTCAAATCTCGAAATTGCAATTTATCAGAGTAAATAAAAGTATCTACTTTCACGAAAAGACTGGGGTCAAACTCATTTAACATTCCTTTTACGGTCTTTTTTAAGCCCTCTGTTTTTACATTAGAAACCTGGCTATTTTTGATATCTATATCTTCTGGGGTGAAATATTCTAAGAAAGTATTCCAGACTAATTTAGGCGAACTTAATTCCACACTGGTCTTAATGTCTTTGCCTGTTTCGCCAATCAAAATTTCGCTTAGATTTTGAACACTACCGTTCAAAAGGATTTGTTGATCGAGTCGATCAGAACGAGAGAATAGATTGAAATTAGCATTATCTTCTTGTAGGTCTAACTCTATTTTTGTTAATGGGAAATTGATATCTGCTGCTTCATAATACACATTGGAATTCTCGACTAATAAGGCAGCACTTCCCTCATTGAGCAACTCTTCAAAAGAAGAAACATTGCCCTTGTATTGAAACTCTACAAAGAAACGCCCTTCCTCAAAAAAGAACTCATCCGATTGGAAGAATTCATTGAATAGGGAGGGAGCTCCTTCTAATTCCAATTGGGTGTTTACATATGACTGACTGAATGTTTTTTCGCCAAGATCGGAATGATCTGCTTCATAAGTAACTTTACCTAAGAGGGTTTGTCCTTCATTGATTTTAAACACAATCTCTCCATTTGAAGTATTGGGAATTAAGCCTTTTTGATCATCAATTACGCCTTTGTGCTTAATAGATACACTGACATTCTCAGGATAAGATTCAATGTTTTCTAAAAGTTTAATATTGAAATAATCAAAGGAAGGCAGCAGTTTTTGGAGATTGATTTTTTCCGTTTCTAATACTATTTCAAAAGGAGTTTGATTTGGATTGCTGATATCCATCTTTGCGCTAACGACTAAACTCCCCTCTTCATAATCGAAGCGAGTATTATCCAATACGACCGTATTTTCATCTTCAAAATGTATTTCCGTCTCAAAGTTGAGCAGTTCCATCAAATTGTAATATTGAAAAGTATCTATCGTAACTGTCAAACGGGGTTTAAAATTAGACTCCACACCGATGATCGTTTCCTTCATCGTTTGTTTTTTCTTACTTTCGGGTAGTTTGATATTCTTTAAATAACCATTTTGTCCAAACAAATCTAAAAAATCTTGCCAACGCAATTTGCTGGATTCAAAAGTGATTTGGCTCTTAGCACTTTCATTAGGCAATTCAAATAATAAGGCTGGCAGATTCCCCAAACTCCCCGCTAAGGTGTAGAGGTTCCCCTTGTTAAATTCATCGCTCACAATAGTAAAGTTAGCATCACTGGCCTTTTTGGCTAAACTCAATTTTTTGAATGGAAAGGATACATTAGCAGGTTTGTATTTTACCGAAAAATCTTTCAAATTTAAACGCCCATCACTTGTTAGTATTAATTCATTGAATGCCTTTAATGGCCCTTTAATTTGTGTTGTTAAATCAAATTTTCCTTTTTCAAAAAAGAACTGATTGTTCTTTAACCATTGGCTAATCCCCTTTGCTTCGCCATTGACATGTAAATCTAAGTCAAGTAAAATCCCATCAACTAAGCTTCGAGTGATATATGCACTATCGGATCTTAAACTAAAATCTTCATATTTCATTTGAATATCTTTCAATTCAAATCTTCTTCTGTCTTTTGTTTCATCCTTAGCTCGCTCATCAGTAAAAATTCGATTTGCGTAGAAACCTTTCATACTCACTTCATCAAATACTAAGTCATTATATTTAATCTGATTGTTGTGGAATAGATAATCAATTTCAATGTATGGATTTTCGTTAGGTCTAAAGTGGCTCAGAATATTCATCTTTGAATAGAAAGGCCTTTCAATATGATATGGCTTTAATTGTTCTTGGAGCTTCAAGGGGACTAAGACTAAAATATCTGCATAAGAACTCTGGTGATTTTCAAAACTCAGTTTAGAGATTTCTCTTTTTTTAGTATCAAACTCTGTACTGAAAATAAAGTGTTGTTGATTGATTTGTAAATCAAAAGGCTTAGCATAAACAATATAATCAATAATTTCTAAATTGGGCTTTCCAATCACTTCACTATCTGTCAAGTAAGCTCCTTCTTCTCTCTTAAACACTAGCTCATTAATGAATAAATCCATATTCAATTGAGCCAAGGTGTTTTTATTGCTTAGCTTTAAATGAGCATTCAATTGATTTGCTCTGGCATCAAAATTAAAAGTGCTGATCGCATCAGACCATTTAATATCTATTCCATAAAGATGGAGGTCAATTTCGTCTGTATTAATCTTTAGTTTTTCTTCCTTTTTATTGGCCTCTTTAGCATGAATAATACTGAGCAAATTCTGATAGCCATTCAAATCCTTAAAACAGTCAATGCTACCATCCTTCAAAGTGATAGATTGTACTTCTATACTATTACTAAGTAACTCTTTCAATGAAATAGCAGCCTTAAGCTGATCCACTTTGATTAACGGAATTTCGTGTTGTTCAAATAAGGAATCATAAACTATCACGCTATTCAAGTTCAAAGTTGCTGATGGAAAATCTCTAAACACACTAAAAGAAGCGCTCTCAAAAGAGACGCTTCCCTTATTCAAAAAACTCAACTGCTCAAATAATTTAGTTTGATTGGAATTCAAATAAACATTCAACCCAATAATAGCGACTATTAGCATAAGCACACAAAGACTCAATAGCACAAGCAGGAGCTTGGCTATTTTCTTGCCCAAAGAAGGTTTTGGGCTGTTTTGATCTAGGATTGGCTTAGGGTCCATACAGTGGTTAACGCAAATATTATACTGAATATTCAGTAAAAAGCTAATTGAATAGCGAATTTAATAGATTTTACTTTAGTAATTAGACGAAAAATAATCAAATTACCCCTATTTCCTTGCTCAAATATAAACTTTGGCTGACTCTTATAAAAACTTAAAAAAAATAGCTAAATTAAGCAATCAATCAAATGTCAAAAAGATATAATTGAAATAAATTGCTGCCTAATTCATTCTGAAATTTAGTTGAGTATGATTTTTGGCATAAATCACTTCCTAGCTAAATCAAATGTGATGAAAACTATTACCCTACTAATTCTCTCTCTTTTTTTAGCCAGTTATTCCTATGCCCAATCTTTTCAAGGTACCTTAGAATATAAGGTGGAATTTGAATTTAATGAGGAAAATATAGGCAAACTAGGCTTGACAAAGGAGGATATGCTTGATAAATTAAATAAGGATAGCGATTACTGTGAAAATATCACTGTCCATATAAAGAAAGGAAATTATAGTTTTGAGGACGATTCTAATCTGAAAAAACGTAAAATTTATCATGCTGGATCAAACACCATTTATTCTATTGAAAATGGTCTTTACTATATTACCCTGATTGATGCAATCAAGCATAATAGTGTGGATGCTGCCTCTGAGGTACCTAAAGTAGTCTATACCAATGATACCAAAATAATAATGGGAGAGAGGTGCAAACTCTTAAAATTAGTTTGGGAAGATTCAGGAGAAGAACTCTACTGGTTTAACAATCAATTAATTCCTATAAATCCTAAACTATTTAGTAAGCACAATCATGATTATCTAAATTTAGTACTTAACAAAACAAGAGCTTATCCCGCAGAAATCTCCAAAAAGTTAAACAGCCTTGTCACCTTTAAAATGACATTAGTAGAAATTAATGATGATAAAGTAGATGACGAAATATTTGATATTCCTGAACTTATAGAGCCATATGATAAGAGATTTGAGGATTATGAAAAAAAGAGTGGTAATAAAGTAAAGTTAATTTATAGAGAAGGGATGGTAATACCAGAAAATGCAAAAGAATAGTAAGGCTATTTGCAAGTAGTAAACGGAAATCTTGTTAAGTAGTTGACGTTAATTATTTGGGTATTATTGATGAGATTATTTTTAGCTTAGACAAGGCATTTTTAGCCAGTAATAGCAGGGCTATTGCTAATAAAAATAACGCAGTATAAGCTAAAAAGAAGCCAGCAGAATTGCCGAAATAATTGACGTTAATTACTTTTTTTATCATTAAAAGAGAAAAAATATGTAAATTGATGGTGTTTAATATACTTGAAACACCATCTATGAAATTGGCTTACTTATCTTTTACAACTACAACTTTTAGCATTTTTATTGCCTTCACTCCAAGGAATATAGGTATCAATTTGTGTTGACTCCAAGTTTGAATAACTGACAAACTTGTAAACGGAATAACTGATTAAGTTAACAGCTTATGTTTTTTTAGACTTTTCGGTTAATCAGTTATTTAGTTAGAAAATGGCTTAGGGATGGAAGTGGTATGTGGCGGCCATGCTGTGACTTACGGAACTTAGGTGCACGCAGGCTCCAATAAGAGACAAGTGCGCCTTAGTGTAGTAGGAACAGCATAGCCACATAAGAACGTACAGCCCGACCATGCGCCTTCGGCTAATGATGAATGATAAAGTTTGAAATGGGCTTTTTTTTAGCGGTAAACTTGCTCTATACGAGCGCATGGGAAGCCCCAAATGAAAATGTGTAATGTTTAATGATGAACAAATTATGTTGATCCGAAACCACCTACTACTGTGTTGTGACTCTACATCTAATCTTGGCGATTAAAATTATTTCGTTTACCAGTTAATCAGTTAAAACCTTTATATTTGCGCAAAAATTGATAAAATGAGTAGTAAAAAAGCCCCTTTAATGGAATTTGAGGCGAGTTTCTCAAACAACGAAGTGCATGGTATTTCTAAGAAAATGATGGAATCTGGCCAGGCTATGCAGTTAAAACCCAAAATGATTGCAGTAATTGCAGTTATTATGTTGGTCTTGTTTAATTTGATCGGTTCGTTTATTTTCTTTTTGGCAGGAATAGGAGGAGGTATGAGCTATCTGATATTAAATGTCATTTCGGCCTTACTAATTGCTGGAATATTGTACTTTGGAATCAAGCAATTGAAGAAGTATGCGGAAGATCAGCAAAAGGCGGCTCAAGCTAAGCAGCCTAAACATGACTATAGCGCCCCACAAAATAGTATGAAGTATAAAACGAAGTATAAGTTTTTGGATGAGCGATTGATTTCGCAAGTACAAGGACAAAGAAGAGAGTTGAAATGGGCGAATGTAAGACACATCATTGAGGAAGGAGATTGGGTGTTTTTAGTAGATGCTTCTCAAATGATGCACCCTTTGAAAATCAACAAATTAACGGATTTGGATCGACAAAAACTCGTCTTAATGATTAAAGATAGGATTCAGTAAAATGAGCTAAAAATTAGAATTAAAAAAGGCTTCCTCAAATACGAGGAAGCCTTTTTTATTGGACATTGTAAATTTCAGCCAACTTA
>JAHDDN010000336.1 GCA_020629335.1 Chitinophagales bacterium
GATGACAGGTCTTAGTAAAGAATTAAAATAAAAATTAAATAACAATAAATATAATAAGATGAAAAAGAGTATAACAATCAAAGACATTTACTATGATGACATAGTGCCTATGTATAATACTAGTCATACACCTAAAGCGGGAGATGTGGCGCTATTCGAGGTCTTGGAAATTGGCAAGCATAGTAGTATACAAGGTATATCAGGAAATAATGCTTATTTATTTCCTGGCGATCAATTTTTAGCTGCATTTGGTAATAGATATGCTACCGAACAATTCGAAGGATATGTCCCTTCTGAACCTACTCAAATATTAGATATATTGGGCAAGGGTGGTGTCGTTGGACAACTAAAGTCGATGCATTATAAATTTGAGGATATAGGTACTACTAAGGTAAAATTAGTAGGCTATGCAGTAAATGAGCAAAAGGAAATTGTCAATAGTATTTATTTCGATAAGGAAAGGGTTAATTTTGATCCGATTAGTGAATGTTTTAAAGCGAAAACGATTCTGTCTTTAGGCTGTAGTATGGATTCAGGAAAAACTACAACGGCAGCTTTTTTGTCAAGAGCATTATCTAAGCACAATAAAAAGGTGGCATTTATTAAATTAACAGGTACTTATTATACTAAGGATAGGCATTTTGTTAGAGATTGTGGGGCTAGTGTTGCGATTGATTTCGGTACCTCTGGTTATCCTTCTACCTTTCTTTTAGAAGAGAAAGAATTATTAGATTTATATCAATTCTTGATGGAGAAGGTGAGTCTCGAAAATCCTGACTATATTGTGGTTGAAATTGCGGATGGTATCCTACAGAAGGAAACGGAATTATTAATTAATCATGAAGCATTTATGAGTACTATTGATCATGTAGTTTTTTCTGCGGTTGATAGTTTGAGTGCTTTGTATGGGATGGAGAAATTGACTCAAATTGGTTTGTGTCCATTTGCGCTTTGTGGTATATTCACTGCTAGTCCGCTTTTAATGGAGGAAGTTGTGAATCGCTCTCCTATTCCTGTTTTGAATTTGGAAGGATTAGAGCATTTGGATCTCCGCTTATTGGAGGGGGAAGTGGTTTCAAATAGTGGCAAAAAAAAGGTGGCTTAAGAAAGTGGACAAAACTAGCTGCGCAAGGGATGGGAGCGGTATGTGGCGTCCATGTGCTGACTTACGGCGCTTAGTGATGCGATGGCTGGCCCGCAGGGCAGACAAGCAGCACTTAGCAAAGTAGGAGGCACATAGCCACATAAGAGCGGACAGCCCGACCCGATTCTTATTTTTCATCTGAGGGCGCAGACATCAACTGAATGGCCGACACATAGGTCGGCCACTACACTACTAGGCCGATGAAAAATAAGAATCGGGATGCGCCCAAAAAATGATAAACGTTGGAACGTTTTAACTTTGAAAACTGAATAACTGACAATATGGTAATTTTCGAGTACATCATATATTAAAAGAAATGGCCGATGAGAATCAAATAGTAGGAATTGATGAGCCTGTTAATAAGCACTCGCCTAAATTGGTTAGCGCATTTATTATGGGGCGGCCACTGGCTTGTGTAGGGATATTAGTATTAGGATTTTTGACGAATATTGTAACGATTTTGATTACGGTTAGTATTGGTAAATATTATGAGTTGGTATTTGAGTATAGTGCGAAGCGTTCGGAGGTTTTGAATTTCTTGCCTAATAGTTGGACAAATACGGTACATCATTTTTTAATTTTCTTTGGGTGCTTGGTTATTTTTAGGTATGTATTATATTTTGTTTATCGTATATCATTTCGTTCATTAGGAGAAAGATTTATTAAGGAGATTAAGGATCGTTTGTTTGAGCATCAATTGAATGTTCAGAATAAGGTTTATCAGGAGAAGGGGACGGATCGTTATTTATTGCGTTATTCCGGGGATATTACGAGCTTGAAGAATTTGTTTTTGAAGGGTAGTATTACTGCTGTGGTGGATGTTTTAATTTTGCTTATTTCTTTTATTGTACTTTATCGTTTAAATAGCAAGGGAGCTGTATTGGTTTTAATTAGTAGTTTATTGGCTTATGTATTCATTTTGTTTTTCAATAAAAAAATTGAGGCGCATTCTATCTTGAAAAGGAATGAGAACTCTGGTCAATTGGGTTATGTGAATAGGACTTTGAAGGCGGATTTATCTATTAAGGGATTTAATAAGCAAAAAACGGAATTGAGGCGATTTTCTAAGCGGACGGATAGTATAATGTCTCATGCATTAAATTTTATACGATGGGATGTCATTAATCGGGGATTTATACATTTTGTTCAGTATGCGGTTTTGTTACTGGTATTGTATATTTTTTATTTAGATAAAGAGGCTGGTAGTCTGGCAGTATCGGGCGCTAATTTGATTAGTTTTATTTTGCTTTACATCACGATTATTCCGATTATTCGTAGGGTTTATAATTTGGGGACGGTTTATAAGATGGGGAATATCTCATTGAATAAGTTGTTGGCGATATTGGCACTTCCTATTGAAGCTGTTAATCAAGGTGAAACCTTAAAAGTTAATAATCCTCGATTGGAGATGATGAATTTGAGTATTAAAAATTCTGATGGCATTCATTTTAGAAGTAAGAAAGCAAGTGTGAGTACCTTATTGATTCCAGATAATTTAAAAACGATTGATTTGATTAAAGTCTTATTGCGAATTGATGATGATTATGAAGGTGAAATATTGATTAATCAACAAAACATTAAGGAGTTTTCGCCTCATTCTATTCGTAAAAGTATGGCTATAGCCTCAACGGAACTTCCATTTAGGGGTAGAAAGGTATATGAAGCATTATCTAATACGACTAAAAAGATTTCAAAAGAAGATGCTGAACGGCTATTACTTGATTTACAAGACTTATTTCAAATTAGGCATCCATTAGGCATTAATGATTATATTGGCGCTAATGGAGAGTTATTAGATGCCCTTCAAATGGAAATATTAGCCTTAGCAAGAGCATTATTAACAAAGAAGAAATTGGTTTTTATAGATAGATTACCGATATTGTATAATACATATGAAACTGCTATGAATGATTACTTAGGTGATTTAGAGGTGACGGTAATCAGGATGCGGGCGTAGTTTTTAGGATGTTACACATTGCCTCAATTAATATTGGACAGTTAGGCAACTTTTTTGTTAATTTATGTACCTATATAAATGAAAGCTATTTTTTTTAAAAAAGCCTCTCACACAAAAGCTAAGAATGATGAAACCTTTGTCAATTGTAATTCTTTTAATTTCTTTTATTTTGGCCTTTAATTCCTGCCAAAAGGATAATCTTAATGATGATACGCTGATTACTAGTCAGAGTGGTTCAGCAGATGGGGAAATTGACCAATACCCTGAAGCTATTGGCACTTATGTAAGCGCTAATTATGATGCGCAAATTACGTCAGTTGAATTCGATAATGAAGGCGATATGCTTATTTATGAAGTCGAGTTAGCTAATGGCTTAGAACTATTGTTTAATGGATCAGGGGATTTCATTAGTGAAAATAATGGTGGGGATGAGGACGATGATGATGACGGTGGTGACGATGATGATGGCGGAGATGATGACGATGATGGTTTTAGTGAAGACGATGATGATGAATTTGATAGTCATGGGAATGACAGTAATAACTCAAACAATGGCAATAATGAAGAAACAAATGACGATGATGATGGAGGAGATGAAGACGATGATGATGGATAAAAAAACCCTACTTATCATATAATATACACAAAAAGCCCTTGAAGAAATTACTTCAAGGGCTTTTTTTATGCTTTTATATGTATATCTTATTAAGTAGTTATACTGCTTGTCTTAGTGTACTTTGACTATTTATTTCATCGGTTTTAGATAGATATTGCATTACTGTTGTGTTAGATAGAATTTCTAAATCAACAATGGGAGTATTGGTTAATGCTTGAACTTCCTCAATCAATAAGGGAGATGCAGTGAAACTCCCACAAACTGCAAATGGTTGGATATTTAAATTTGCTAAGCTATTTAAGCCACTAAAGACTCCTGTACTATTGCTATCTGAGTAAATTACCTGGTCAATGGTTTGCATGAATGCTGAATTTTTCAGTAACATAGCTGTTTCTCTTTGGAATAGACCATCAGCAATTTCTATTACAATGTAATCGGGCTGAATGATTGCCACTTCATCTAACAAACTTTGGTATAAGTTCAATAATTCAGCTAGTTCACACTGGAAAGTAGAAGGAAAACCCATGACCGAAAAGTCTGTTGCATAATCTGCTCCACAATCATAAACGAAATCAGTATCTTTTGAGTAAACGGTACCTGTCAATTTAATGAATGCCACCTTATTTCCTGCTTTTTTCAAACCTCTACTAAGGAATCCTGCTGTTGTCGTTTTTCCGCTATCCATAGATCCTCCAATGGATAAGATGGTTTGAGCATTATTCGGTATTTGTTGATTGAATGTGAATTCTTGCTGTTGATAATACTTTGTATTGATAACTTCATTATTATTATCTACCGCATAGCCAATAAGCTCTAATGTTGTCGGGCCTTTTAGTTCATATTTTTTATGGATAGATTTCATCACACCGACTACTCCACCCTGACCTAAAATATGGTACTCATCATGAATTTGAGTAGGCAAATAGCCTTCAATTTGGCTTGAAGCATATCGAGTACCAAAAGCTGCCAGGATACAATCATTAGGATAAAGATGATGGTTTCGTCGATCCGATCCTTGTATTCTTGTATGTTTGCCTATTTCCTTGACTCTGAATATTCCTACATCACCAGCTTTGGGAATATAATTATTGGATAATACTTCATTGACAGTATAATCACCAATATTTTGGCAAATAATTGATTTCTTTATTCTAAAATCCATAATTTTATATTTAATTTAATTTAATTGAAGGAATTATCGCCCCTTCTAAATTATTAATCAAAAATTCTATGGTGTGCAGAATTTATAAATTATCATCTTCGTCCTCCTCCCAGTTTTGGAAAGTAGGATTATTTTTTCCTTTGCGTTTTTGTTTTTTATCCCATTTCTTAGTCACCTTTGAAATAGTGTGAAATCGTAGGCTCAACCCTAGCATATAATACTCACTAAACTTACGATAAGTCTTATCTTTTTCTGGATGATAGGCATGTATTCTATTCCGTAAGGCAAAATCTGTATTAAATTCATATTGGCGCATCAAGCTCAATAATACACTCATATAATCAGTAGGCCTATAACTTGCATATAGAGTTAATCTTGCTCTATGCCACCCATAGGGTACAAATTCTCCTACATACTTCCCCTGACTAGTAAATTGGCTAATGGGTTCTCCACCAATATTGTAATAAAGTTTGAAAGACATAAATGTCTTTAGCTTGAGATGGGTGTAAAGCGCATTTATTTTTGGCGTAAATTGTAAGCTATAAATCACTCGATATCTAAACTTGTGTTCATGTTTAGAATGATATTCCAACATGAGAGAATTATTAATTCGATTGCCTAATATTGATTCTCTGTAGCGAGCGACAACATTAAATCTATACTTAATATCTGTGCTACTTGATTTAAAAACAAATGTGTGATTATGCCCTAGTCCAACACTCCATTTATTCTTTAGATACTTAGTAATATTATAGCTATTTTGTAAAAAAGAAAGCCTATAAGCCTGCGTATTAAAACCGTATAATTGAGTAAAAGACAAATTTACTTTTGGCAATATCCTTGCCCTTACCCCTATACTATTCCAGTTTTTAAGTGGCTTTAATTCTTTTTTTTCTTGAGAATAGCTAAGTGTACTAAATAGTATTAACAAAAAAATGAAAGCTATCTTTTTTAACTTTTTCAATGATTTTTAGCTTAAGTTTATTACTAAGTGATTGTGCTGAAATATCAACGAAAATAATGCCACTTTCATAAAAAATTGCTTTTACGCATTTTAATTTCACTTGCTATATAATATGTAAAACATTACTACAAAGCATAGTATATCCGCTTCATTTTCATAAATGATTAAGCGCTACCGTTTGAACGGAGAAATAAATTAAATGGCTAAACTTAATGGTAAGAATTGAGCTTGCAAAGAATTTGCTATAGCTTCTAAAATACAAGGTACACTAAATTAGAAATTGGTTGCCTT
>JAHDDN010000337.1 GCA_020629335.1 Chitinophagales bacterium
GGCCATACTTCTGGTAGTACATTAGCAAGTTATGTGAATGGTACAAAAGTAGATTGTATGGAGTCTCGTACTTATTCTGTAAGTATCACAGATGATTGTGGCAATACAAGTACTGCGCATGTTGTAGTAACTCGACTGGCAGATACACATGCTCCAACATGTCCTGATTTGGATGATCATGACTTAAATTGTATTGGAGAAATTCCTTGTGTTGATGATGTGCTTGTTTTAGTGGAGGCGGGCGTTACTGATAATTGTCCTGGGCATATCTCTGTAGTATTGTATAATGATACAGGATCTCCTGTATGTGAAAATGGTAGTTTTTCTCGTACCTATTCATTTACCGTTACAGATGAATGTGGCAATTCAACTCACTGTTCTGTTACCTATTCAGGTTATTGCGATGATGGTGGCTACTGTACACTCACTCAAGGAGGATGGGGTAATGCTGGTGGTCAGTATCCTTGGTCAGATGGCGATGGTCAAGCTTCCACTTCAGATATTATCACAGCTTTGATGTCAGTAAACGGGCCAGTTGTGATTGGAAATGCTGGAAACACATTGACTGTTCAATCTGCCCAATGTGTGATTACTTTATTGCCAAGTGCTGGAGGCCCTGCGCCTCTTGCTTCAGGGGCTTATACTGCTTCTCCAAGTAATGCTTGTGATGCTGGTGACAATCAACAAAATCCACAAGGAAGACTGAAGAATAACTTAGCCACGAATACGATTGCATTACAACTCAATATTTGGTATAGTGCTTACTTCGGTTTAGATTTAGGATCTGTAGATTTGACTAGTCCATGTATTGTAGGGATTGATCTTAGTTGGACAGCTTTAGGCTATCCAGCGACTGTACAAGGGCTTTTAGATTTTGCGAATGATGTCCTTGGTGGGGCTTATACTAATAATTCTTTGGCTGGCTTAGCTGCGGGCGCAATTAGTTCGATTAATGAATATTGGGATGAGTGTCAAACTAATTATGAAGACCCTTGTGATGCAGATAAATCAGGTCAAGACTTATTAACTGAAAATTGGATTGATGAGGATAGTCAAATGGAAGTTAATCATAGCGTTTATCCTAACCCATTGAGTGGAGCCCAAGCTATTATTAGCTTTAACACAATAGAAGCAGCTCATGCAATAGTAGACGTTTATGATCTTGCTGGCCATCGTATTGGCAGTTTATTTAATGCTGCCGTAGATGGCAATACTGAATATAAGTTGGAGTTCGATACGAGTAATCATCCTGCGGGTATCTATATTTATCGTTTACAAGTGAATAATGATAGTAAACAATCGCTACATTATGGTAAAATATTTTTACTGAAGTAGTTTGTTAAATAATGGAAGGGTTTGTTGTAGCAATGCTACGCAAACCCTTTTTTATTTTATCTAATCAGGCTAATATTTCCCTTGCGAAATACATCTATTGCATCACTATTAGTACAGCCTCTAACTCTGGCTTCTAAATACCAAACGTATACACCTAATTCCATTTTTTCGCCTGAGAATTCACCATCCCAAGAATCCCCTAATGCACTGATTACTTTGAGTTGTTTCCCCCAACGATCAAATACTTGGAAATTAAAAGACTCCACAGTAATATCTGGAATTGGTATGGGCCTAAAAACATCATTCAATCCATCACCATTCGGTGAAAAGGCATTGGGAATGGAAAACACAATGGCGTTAGCATCTAAATTATCAGTGAGAAGGATAATTTCGTCTCGCTTCGTTTCACACTCATTAGATACATCCACCCAATAAGTTCCCGCCGCATTAAAGCTATTAGTCGCTTCCGTTGAGCCATCGCTCCATAAATAAGAAATGGCATTAGGCGTTGTGGCATCTAAATTAATGCTGGGTGTATCACATAAATTTTGATCTGGCCCTAAATCAGGTGCTAAAAGTTCGGGACTAAAATCTAATTGCAAACTATCCATTCCACTACATCCTTCATCTGTTGTAATAGTTACGGCATATACTCCTGCTTCTGTCGTTACAAAAATAGAATCTGTAGAACCATCTTGCCATTCATAGCTTACTGGGTAAGCAGTATAAGTTGCGTCTATCTCTACCACTTCTCCAAAACAAGCCAACATATCTTCTCCTAATTCAAAATTTATATTGGGAGAATCATTCACTACAGCAGTTCCACTCAACACACCATCTACACAATTAATAGAGGCTGCAACAACTGAAATCAAGCTATATTCTCCTTCTTGATCTACTAATATTTCATAGCTATTTTCGCTCGTTGTAATGGTATCTACTGCTTCTCCATTGAGCGCATAAACAAAAGTTTTTTCTCCTATATCATCCGAAAACTCGACATTAATCGGTATCGTGCTGGATTGATTATTACAAGCTAAACTTCCACCTCCACTCATAAAAGCAGCCAAGTATTGTTCTTCTACCGTAACAGTTACAGAAGAAGAAGTACAGCCATTATCTCCTGTAATAGTGTAGGTAGTCGTCACTTCTGGAGACGCAATAGGATGTGGACAGTCGGTGCAACTCAAGCCCTCTGCTGGAGACCAAGTATAATCAATTATTTCAGACAGATCATCGCAACCTAATTCAACACTTTCTGTAGGACAAATACAAATATCCGCACCTGCACAAGCAAAACTTATATTGGCAGGAATGAAAGCTGCATTCAAATAAATTCTTTTGTGTTGTTGATTTTGTGGCAACTGCGTATCTAAATCTATCCATCCAGGAATAAATCCGCCATAAGATAAATCTTCCAAATCTGACCCCTCAAAATCATGCCCTGCTAAATAGCTAACATTCCCTCCAAGAGTTGCGCCATTATGATCGGCTGCTGAAAGAATAATATCTTCGTTTTGGTTCACAATTCCAATATAAGAATTAGTTATCCAATCACTTCCACCATCTAAATTGAAAGAGTATAAGGAGCCATGAATATCCGTTGCTAAATCCCCTTGAAATTGCATCAAAGCCATATCACCAAATGAATAGTCATAAGTATCATTATCTCCAAATATCTCATTCACCCCATCATCTGTATGAAAAAAACCCCCATTTTCAAATGGTTCAATTGCAATACACTGGGCGAAGAAATTCCCTCCATTATCTACAAAATCTTGAACGCTTGGAATATAATTTGGATTATTAATATTATCCAAATGAGGTTGAGAAATAAAAGTATAACAGCTGTAATCATCAAAAAAAACTTGACTCGAAATCAGCTCAAAAGGAATACCTGCTTCTTGCAATAACTCCACATGTACATAAGAAGAAAAGCCATCATTAAGCACTGCTATTGTAGGTGGATAAGTCAAGTGATGTCGCACATCTAAATCTATTGTTTCTCCTAATTCATAAACCGTCACATCTCGTCCAAAATCCTCAATAATCCCATCTAATAAGGCAGTGATATTTCCTTCCGACTCACAATCCACTATGGCTAAGTCTGCAATATCCACGACAAAAGCACCACTTATAAAATCATATTCTGCCATCACATTCTCCACAGGAAATAACTGTCGAGCATTCACCGTAAAATCAATTTCGTCCTTTTCTTTGCCAGTACGCACCACCCATTTTACAGGAATACCTCCTTCCAAAATATGATAAGCCAAGCCATAAGCCGCTACATTAAAACCTACAAAATCAATATCCACCCACTCATTCGTCATCGGAATAGACTGCTTCTCTTCATCCAATGGAATGATGTAAGAGCCCTCCCCTATTGTTTCCAAATTAGCTACAGCAGGTGGCAAATCTTGGGCATAAGCATCCACAAAAAGCCCACACAATAGACTAAGCAACAATGCTTTGCAAATATTCCCAATATGATAATTAATCGAAGACATCAAGGCAATTTAGCAAAATTAAAGCAGTATTAAGCGTCTTTATCTTGACGAAATGAATTAATTTGGGCGTGCCTCTTCCAATTTTTTTCATGCGCCAGTAGGGGCGCACCTGTGTGTGCGCCCTCGCATGAAAAAAATTGGAAGAGTCGGGCTATCCGCTCTTATGCAGCTATGCGTCTGCTACTCCACTAAGGCGCTCTTGTCTGCCTTTCAGGCCAGCCTACGTGCGCCTAAGTTCCGTAAGCAGTCGCATATACGCCGCATACCGCTTCTATCCCTCACGCAAAAAATAAAAGGAGCTGTATCATTACAATACAGCTCCTAAATAATCATAGGTCAAAAAAACAATGGGCATTGAGCCTACATTTTTGTAAAAAAGCTATAGCTGGAACGACTAATAACCAGCTATAGCCTACACTCTCAACTAAATCAATTATCGTATTAATACTAACTGTGTAATTACTTCCTTATCTGTTGTACTCAACTTGCAAATGTAAATACCACTTTCGTAATCCTCTGCACTGAAGTACAGCTCATATACTTTATTTGCTTGCGTTTCACCTTCAAATAATTCGGCTACTTTTCGTCCTGTTAGATCGTACACTTCTAAACTCGCTGGACCACCTATTTGTGTCATAAAACTAATCGTGCTCATTTCTGAAAATGGGTTTGGATAAGCCGTCAAAGCTAAACCATCAGCGGCTGTTTTTAATCTACCACCATTCCTCGAAAGTGGTACCCAATAATAGCCTGAAGTTTCTTGATCACCACAAGTAACTACTACTGTATAAAAACCAGACTCTAAAGCCGTAATATCTTCCGTGCTTGCACTAAAACCATTAGGACCTGTCCATTCATAGGCATAAGGACCACCATCACAGCCTGCCATCGTGATATCCACGACTCCATCATTTCCACCAGTACCCAAACTTTCTCCTTCAATCAAAACATTGTCAATATCTAAGATATTACCAGCATTACTGACTGAAGTATTACCACCTCCTGTACCATCATCATTGGTAAAGACTAATATGGCATCTGTACAGCCATTCGCATCTGTTACAGTGACTGTCCATTCCGCATTATCTGCATAAGTAATATTAATTTGCTCATCATAATCAGCATCACTACTGCCTGTTGTTTCCCATCTCACATAGCCTGTACGATCCCATTCATATTGATAAGGTTGTGTACCTCCTCCTATTAAAATTTCATGATTGTTATAGTAGACGGGCATTATACCTCCATTTAATCCTTCTAATGTATTAGCTATTCCACCTAATACTATAAAGGGGGAAGGCATCACAATTAATCCGCCAATTTGAGCGGCGTCATAACATTCACCATCTGACAATACAGCCTCTATACTCTCTCCTACCGCTAATGGAATAGTCGTTCCATTACCAATCTCTTCACTATATGCATAGGAGATATAATTACCTGGAGTTGTTGTTACAAAGTTGATTGGGCTGGCAATAGTTGTAGAGTTCCCTCCAATAATTTCAACAATCAATCCTGTATCCGCATCTACTAATACGAAAAAGAAATTGTAATCTGGATCAACAAAATAAGCGCTTACGTCTAAACCTATTGGATCTTCAGGACATAAAGGCAAATTCACAGCACCACTTCCAGCAAATGCCTCACAACAAGGCTCATAAATAATTACGCTTACAGTTTCTGTATCATCTGGACAAGCACCACCTTCCATAAAATAATCGAAAGTATAGGTACCTGCCGCTTCACCAACTGGATCAAAAATATTGGGTGGACTAACTCCTCCTACTGAAGGGGTAGCAGAACTCTCTGACCATACTCCACCAGCATCTGCCCCAGTGATTAAATCATCTAATATCACTAATTCTGTACCTGGTACATTACAGATTTCAATAGCTGGTTCAGCAGTTCCTGCATTCACAACTCCATCTATAGTAACCGTCAAATTTTCTTCGCAACCGACATTGGTATTGACACTATGTGTAATGGTATAAATACCTGGCACACTTGCTCCTGGATCAATAGCCCCTGTTATTGCATCAATAACTAAACCTGTAGCTGGGCTGGCTGTAAAATCACCATCTGGGTCTGTGAAATTCGCATTAATTACTGCATCCGTTGTACATAATTCTACTGGATCAATCCCATAATCAAAGGTCGCATCGCAGCATGGATCTACTATCGTTACGGATACCGTAGCTTGATCATTTGGACAAGCTCCTCCATTGACGGTATATACAAAGGTATATGTA
>JAHDDN010000338.1 GCA_020629335.1 Chitinophagales bacterium
CTTAAACTATCATTAAAGTGATTGCGGAAAGCGTACTGTTGGAGCTTTTCTTGGTATGTTTTTTTAGTTGAGCGATTAAGCATCAATTTGAATAGGTAATTCGATATAAAAAGTACTGCCGACTCCAAATTCCGAACCAGCCCAAATTCGGCCATTATATTTCTCAACGATTTTTTGACAGGTGGCCAAACCAATTCCACTACCTTCAAATTTATCTCTTGAATGAAGTCTTGTAAAAGCTTGGAAAATACGTTCTAAAAATTCTTCTTTAATACCAATACCATTATCTTCGATGGTGATTAATACTTTGTCTTCGTTGATTTCTGTATTCAATTTTATGTGTGGAGAAATATCTTTTTTACTATAAGTAATAGAGTTGCTGATAATATTCTGAATAAGCTGTACAAAAGGAGTAAAGTGTCCTTTTACTTTGACCAGTTCACCTATTTCTATCTTTGCATTATGCTCTTGCATTTTAAGCATCAAATTACTCTTGACAACCGTGATAACATCTTCGAAATCTACTTCAGTAGCATTACTCATCACAAAGCCACCTGCTCTGGCAAAACTCAACAAATCTTGCATGAAGTAAAACAAACGATTGGTTGCTTTACTGATATAATCTAAGTAGAGCTCAGCCGTGATTTTATCATCCATATTTAATTTCAACAGATCACAAAAACTGGTAATTGTTCGGATAGGCTCTTTCATATCATGCGAAGCCATATTGACAAAGCGGCTTAACTCATCATTGAGTTCACTTAGATTTTTATTTAAGGCCTCCTTTTGAATTAGTTTCTCTTGATTTTGTTTTAGTTCATACTCCTTTTGTTGCATTTCCATTTGAGCATCTAGCTTAGCTAAGGTCTCTTTCTCTTTTTCACGCACAATTTCTTCATGCACTTCGCTCAGCTTTTTAGAGTACTTATAGGCCATTGGAATATTGCCAATTGATTCATAAGAATTAATAATGGCATTTAGGCTTCTTTTTAGAGAAGTCATATCATTATTATCCTGTGCAAATGGATAGCAAAGCTTTCCTATCTCAATAGCTTGTTCATAGTCTTCATTCTGATCTAAGACAGCCGCAATATAGCTCAAGCTGGTGGTATAGGTTTTAGTTTCAATTTCATTCCTTTCACAAAAAGAAACGATATCTCTTGCAATCCCTAATACCTCTCCGTATTCCTGTTGTTCAAATTTTATATTGATGATAAAAACAAGTGTATCATGCTTCAATAAGTCTGATCCTCCCTCTTCTGCTAAGACTAAAGCTTTATTCAGATAAGACATAGCAGTCTTATAATCTGATTGATGAAAATGTATCTCCCCTAAGTAATTAAGAGCAGTAATAGCATGCTCTCTATTATCATGCTTTTTAGAATACTCCAATAATTCCTGATAGCACTCTGACGCCTTGTCAAACTGCTTAAGCTGCATATAAATATAACCGATATTGCCTATAGTAGGAGCAATATTATTCTCATGGCCAATTTCTCGCTTAATCGCAATACTCTCATTAAAATGGTAAAGCGCTTTAGTATAATCAGGTGTTTCGAAATAAATAAACCCAATATTATTATGAATCTTAGCCTTAGCCCTATCTAAGCCTTCTACTTGTTCAATGACCTCTAAAGCCTCCATTAAGAATTTAAGGGCCTTGTTAGTTTCACCTGAAAAATTATACAATAATCCCTTATTGCCCAATAAACTAGCCAACAAAAGATGCTCATCTTCTACTTGCTCAAGTAGAAAAATACCTTCATCAATTTTCTCAATTGCCTCCTTCGTTTCTCCCTTTATCCGATGATAAATCGAGATAGCATACAAGGAGTAAGCCATTCCCTTGTTATAGCGACAGTCTCTTGCATGTTGATATATGCTTAGAGATTCGGCATAACTTTTTTGCAAATCCGTTGTCAGCATTTCTCGAGCAGCGGTATTACGGCTATCGATTTCCTGCCTTAAAGAATCCGTGAGAGTTAAGTTATTATTCAGTAAGTCACTGGTTTTAACCATAATACCAGATTTAGAAATTTAGTACATTTGCTTTCGGGATTCAATCAAAAGCAAGATGATAGTAGTTAGATCACAATAACTGCATTAGCATGATATTGGTATTTAAATACTTGTATATAATGATAATAGACATTTAAATAAAAGTTTGATGGCGCACCCTGCGGGCCGGGCTATCCGCTTGTATGAGGCACTGCTATCCACTATTCAGCATAGTCGCCTCTTGTCTTCGCTTATCGCTCAGCCTTCGTTGCTCCTTGCTTCATTAGCGGCTATCAGCCCCTCATATCGCTGCTATCCCTTGCGCTAGGATAAGGTTTCGTTTTTTCAAAAAAAAATTATAAAAATTACCTATTTTCGTTCCTCGAAAGAGAAATTCTAATAAATTGTCCACAAAAGAAGGACAGTAAATAGGATAAAATGAAAAGTTCTAATAGGCTTCTCAAACAAAAAGAAGTCAAATAGTTAATTACTTAATTTGGTGGGTAAGTGTCTAATAATGAATGGCAAAAAACAAAAATTTATCATTCATCCATTAGATATTTAGCGTGTTTAGGCCGCTTTAACTATTAAAATATATCAGAACTCTATTAATTATGTAACAAATTTAGTGCCTTTATTATGAAGATCAATGCAAATAATCCTCAGCTTAAATCATGGATAGCTGTCCCCGCTAATAGTGATTTCCCTATTCAAAATATCCCTTTTGGAATTTTCAAGACAGCTAATAGTAATGCAAGAGCTGCCACGGCTATAGGCAATTATGTCTTAGACTTAGGAACCTTAGCGCTATTAGGTTACTTTGATGAATTGGGAATATCCGCCTCCATTTTTAATCAATCTACTCTTAATGAACTACTTAAGTTAAGCAAAAAAGAATGGCGTGCAGTAAGAGAGCGTATTTCTCAATTATTGAAAAAGGATAATGCCGAATTAAGAGATCATCAATCACATAGAGAATTGGTGCTATATCCGATGGATAAAGTAGACCTACTCATGCCAGTTAAAATAGGAGATTATACTGATTTTTACGCCAGTATAGAACATGCAACTAATATCGGTACTATGTTTAGAGGAGTTGAAAATGCCCTTATGCCTAACTGGCTTCATCTACCTGTTGGCTATCATGGACGTGCATCGTCTATTATAGTATCCAATACTCCCATACACCGCCCCAAAGGCCAAATGCGACCTGATGATACACAACCACCAGTATTTGGAGAATGTAAGCTCTTAGATTTTGAACTAGAAGTAGGCTATATCCTTGGTCAAGGCAAGGAATTAGGGCATTCTATCAGCACAGACGAAGCAGAAGACTACGTTTTTGGAATCGTACTATTCAATGATTGGTCTGCTCGAGATATACAAAAATGGGAATATGTTCCACTTGGCCCTTTCTTAGGAAAGAATTTTGCCAGCACCATTTCTCCTTGGATTGTCACTTTAGATGCTTTAGAACCCTTCAAAGTTGCTGCCCCTAAACCAAGGGTGCCAATATTGCCCTACTTACAATACAAAGGAGATAAAGCCATAGACATCAATTTAGAAGTAGCTATTCAACCAGAAAACGCTGACCCAAGTACGGTAGCTCGTTCTAACTTCAAATATATGTACTGGACCATCGCTCAACAAGTCGCTCACCATACAGTTAATGGATGTAATATCATGGCAGGAGATATGATGGCTTCAGGCACAATTAGTGGAGCAACAGCAGACTCCTATGGCTCCATGCTAGAGCTTAGCTGGAGAGGAAGTAAACCATTAAAAATGAAAGACGGTAGCGAACGTAAATTTGTATTAGATGGTGATACCGTTATCATGAAAGGGCATGCTCAAAAAGGCGACCTCCGTATTGGATTTGGAGAAGTTAAGAATAAAGTATTACCAGCCTTGTAGGGGCATTTTATAAGAAAAAGCTTATATTAGAGATTATTTGTTGAATTTTATCAAACATGAGGTATTATTTAGTAGCTATAATATTATCAGTTTGTGCATTTAGCTTAAATGCACAAATAGATTGCTCTGATGATCGCTATTCTGAGCCTATTTATGAGGTAGAGGTAAATAGCGGTATAGAGTTTGGCGGAAGTGCGCAGCCTTCTGAGCCAGATAATATAGTGCCATTACTCATGGATGTTTATTCTCCTGTTGAAGCCGAAGGGGATGATATAGAAGCTCGACCATTAATCATTATGGCCTTTGGTGGAGCATTTATACTAGGAGCGAGAACTTCTCCTGATATAGTTGAAATCTGTAATCGTTTTGCAGCAAGAGGATATGTGGCGGTTTCCATAGATTATCGCTTAACTAATGAGCTAGTTACTAATCCTTCTGAAGAGTTGGGAACCTATGCTGTTTTAAAAGGGGTACATGATATGAAAGCTGCTGTTCGCTATTTTCATAAAGAAGCGGGTACTTATAGAATTGATCCCAGTCATATTTATGTTGGAGGCGTATCAGCAGGTGCATTCTTAGCGCTCCATACAGCCTATATGGATGAATTAGGCGAAATCCCCGAATTAATTATAGATGAATTAGAAGCGGAAGGTGGGGTAGAAGGGAATAGTGGAAATCCTGATTATCCGTCCGATGTTGCTGGAGTGATTAACCTTTGTGGTGCTTTGGGCGATGCGGATTGGATACAAGTAGATGATTTACCAATCGTAAGTGTGCATGGGACTGATGATGGGGTAGTGCCTTATGGTACAGATACGCTTACTACTTTAGACATTAATATGCTGGTAGATGGTAGCGCCAGTATACATGAACGAACAGAAGAACTTAATTTGACATCTGCTTTTTATTCTTTTGAAGGAGCAGGACATACCCCCTTTATATTAGGAGGTGGGAGCGATATTACTTCCGCTTATATGGATACGACTTTTAATTTTGTTAATGATTTTCTATACGACAGAGTATGTGATATCACTAATATAGAATCTATTAATAGCAGTGGCCCACAAATACATTTTTACCCCAATCCTGTAAAAGAAGAGTTAAATGTTAGTTTACCTATCGATTTAAAGGGTGATTTTTATTATCGTTTGATGAATATTAATGGGGCCATCATTCAGGCAGGTTCCTTTGGTCAAACACGCTCAGTAAATATAGAGCGAAGCAATCAAACAAACGGCTACTATTTATTTGAAATCTATAGCAACAATATGTCAATTATCAAGAAAATATTGTTTGAGTAATATCGATTTGGAGAACTAAAAACAAAAAAAGCTCCCACAGTTTAGAATTTACAATAGTGAATGAGTAATTGACTGGTTATCTCCATCATACTTTTTCATTATTTCTAACTGCGGAAGCTCTTAAGAAAGACTTACACTAGTTAAGTGTAAGAACTACTATAACAAATTCCCTCTACAAAAAGCTAAAAAACACCCAAAACATTACTTTTACTTAAAAGTTTTTATGTTTTTTTAATGTATCGTAAATATAAGCTATTTTTTTAGATTAACAAAATTATTTAACTGTTTACCTTGATAAAAATAGTAAAAAAACAGTAAATCGGTATTAATAGTGCTCCTAAAAAGATTTTTATGATGGCTCCAGCAATAAATGGGTAAAATCCATATTCTAAAGCTTTCTCTAATCCTACTTGACTACTTAGATGAGTGACTCCAAAGAAAAGAATAATGGCTGTTCCAACAGCCATTGCGATCAATGCTTTGGGGAAACTACATGCCCATCCTTTTCTTTCACCTAATTTACCTACTCCATAAGCTGCAAAAACAAATCCATATAGAAAGCCACCGCTTCCCCCTGTAATTTTCTCCCAGCCACCAGTCCAATCAGCAAAAACAGGTAAACCAACTAATCCCATCGCCAAATAGATAAAAACCGCTATTACTCCCCATTTCTTACCTAGTATATAAGCGACAACTAAAACGGCTAAACTTTGTCCAGTGATAGGGATTTTGGGCAAATCAATCGTCATTTGTGCAAAAATCGCTATAATAATAGCCCCTAATAGGGCGTAAGCGAATTGTGGTAAATTTTCTAAGAAGGGATTTCGAAGCATAGTTGTATATTTGACACAAAATTAATAATATCATG
>JAHDDN010000339.1 GCA_020629335.1 Chitinophagales bacterium
ACGCATTGCAATGCGTCTCTACTCCAACATTCTTGATTTATAGCTTTCTTACTGGCACACTTATGTGCAGGCTTCTTCCCTATCAGGTATAGATAATCTCCCATATCGTTTTTATAGCTTTTCATAATTTCTTTAATTCTACCTGTGTCAATATGATCGGTATTCTATTACAAGAACTAACTATTCATCAATAAAACATTAAGAATTCTATCTTATTTTATATATGATAGGCTATTTCTTCTTTGAGCAGTGGAATCACTTCTTGTTTGAACCATTCATTTTTTTTCATCCAAATATTATTCCTTGGCGAAGGATGTGGTAAGACAAAATATTTAGGTAAGTAATCTTTAAAGTTTCTGACCGTTTCGGTAAGGTTTCTTTTGGCTTTATCTTTTAAATAATAATCCTGCGCATATTTTCCAATCAATAAAATAAGCTGCACATCTTGAATTGCGTTCATTATTATCTCATGCCATTGGGGAGCACATTCTTTACGGGGAGGCAAATCTCCGCTTTTCCCTTTTCCTGGATAACAAAATCCCATAGGCATGATTGCAATTTTTTCAACATCATAAAATGTGGCATTATCAATGGCCATCCACTTTCTCAAATTCTCTCCGCTCTTATCATCCCAGGGAATACCTGAAGCATGAACGGCTGAACCAGGAGCCTGTCCAATAATAACAATTTTACTAGTAGCACTAAAAGAACATACGGGTCTGGGATCATGCGGCAAAGCCTCATTACAAATATTACAATTCGAAATTTCGCTTTTAAGTTTTTTCATTAATTTAGGATTTCTTCATATCATTATGGTGTTCTCTTATTCCATAAATAAGGCTAAGCATGCCTATTAGACCAAATATACCGGCTATAATCTGTAGAGCCATACTCTTCATTAAGAGACTCATTCCGCCTGCTACTAAGATGAGCTTAAATCCAGCATTAAAAAAAGTATTGTCAAAATAATTCATAGCTATCACTGATTAAAATAAATGTTTTTTTTGAAATTTCAATGTCTTTTTTATAGGCAATGAAGGTAAATATATTTCACTGACTTTACAAATAAGGAGCTTACAGACTTCTTTAATTAGCTAGTCTTTCTCGTATTGATTTCTACTTGAATTTGTTTTAGATGCTGTTTTTGTTTTTGGGAATTCTTATAAATAGCACTTATCAATACTAAGGGTATGACAATATACAGAAACCCAAATCCATTCTTCGCTACTCCATACAACATATAGTCCACCACATCGAAATTTGTGAGTTTTGATGGGCTATTTTCCCGCCTCGCTGCGTTGAAAAGCCTCACCAACGCGATGCGTTGCCTTCGTTTTTCGCCTTGCGAGTCAAAAAAATAGCTTCATCAACTTTTCACAAATCCTGACGTGGAGGACTATAACCCCTATCAAAACACCAATTATTACAGATGAAGTGAGTTCATTTCTTTTAATCTTTTTTTCTTCTATTAATAAATCTTCAAGTGTGAGTTTAGTATAATCTTTATTTTCCATCCTATTTCGATTTTATAGGTCTTTTGATTTTTGTTAGTAAAGATAGCATTAAACATCCTTTTGAGAAATGATGTATTCAAGCGCTGCTTCTCTATCTAAAAACCTACCAAGCCTTGTTTTATTAAGTTGAATATTGTCAAAAACATGCAGTACAAAATCGTTTAATCGCTCTTTAACTGTTTCGTCTAATTGAAAATTGGACTCTTCTTTCAATTTTGCAATTACATTATGATCTAACTCCTCCTTTTGTTGATTCCTATCCCATGATTTTTCAAACTGCTCCATTAATCCAAGAATCTCAACTTCCACGATTTCTCCTCGCTTTAAATTTTTCTCTGTAATGATAAAGACATCAACATTATCACCATCCTCCCCTGTTGTGTTTAAAATAAACCCATATGGAAATGGATATTCTCTTGATACCTTTATTGTCTCAATATACTCAAATGTTTTCTCATTATGAATATGCTTCAAGTTTTTTCCAGCTTCGTTTTCTATAAATACAATCATGTTATCATGTTAATCTATTTTTCCTGAAATTGTTTACCTATTAGGTGCTTGTTTTTTAGCTCCCAAAAAGCTTGGATTCCAAACTAACAAGCCCAATAGTACTGCCATGAAGGCTGAGCCACCTACATCATAGGTATTATTGATAAGATGTACAATGGTGAAGAAAATCATAAATAAAACAAAGAAGCTTGCTACATACTTTCTAAATTTAGGTATCCATATAAGAATACCGCCAGATATTTGTAAGACCCCTAAACTTTTCCAAAATGTTGGTGGTATGCTATCCATCAGAGAACAGGGGGGCTCTAAAAAATTTAGAAATTTATCCGCTCCAACTGATAATAAAAGGACACTGATAATTGCGATTAGTACATTTCGTAGGTTCATAGGTTTGTTTTTTCAAGAATAGGAATGAGGCACTTGATAATAATTCTTCAAGGTAAATATATTTGATCAATATTACAAAAGAGATATGATTCAAAAATAGCTTAGGGATGGAAGCGGTATGTGGCGTTTATGCAGCGACTTGCGGCGCTTAGTGATGCGACGGCTGGCCCGAAGGGCAGACAAGCAGCACTTAGCAGAGTAGGAGCGGCATAGCCACATAAGAGCGGACAGCCCGACCATGCGCCTTCGGCGAATGATGAATGCAGAATTATGAATGATAGATTTGAATGGGAACAAAAGTCAAGTAATTGGAACGCATGGGAAGCCCATTATCAAAAATAATTATTATATATATTTGGGATAAGAAGGATGAGTATATTCCGAAATTGAATAAGTAAGTATTATAGATTTCTTTAGATGCTCTCAAATTAGATAAGTTATTAAATGGAGAGCTTAGTTGGTTAGCTACATTAGCTTTTAGTAGTAAAAAAAGGGTGTGAACATATAAAACGTTCACACCCAAAACTAATAAATCAAAAATTTACTTTACAAAAATAAATTTAACCACTTTATGATATCCACTTTTGCTTGTTAAGAGACAGAAGTAAGTTCCATTACTTAATCCGATATTAGAAGGATTTAGTGTTTGGCGATATACTCCTTCCTCTAAATGATCATTAAATATATTCGCTACCAATGCTCCTTTAACATCTATAATTTGAAGATTTACCTCATCTGCATTCTCCAAACTGAATTCGATAGTAGAATGGTCACTAAATGTATTAGGATAAATATTCAGCGATATAGATTCTGAAGCACTTTTAAGTCGTCCACCATTCCGATCTAGTGGCACCCAGTAAAAGCCTTGTGTTACTTGTCCGTCAGCACTTGTGACTATTACAGTGTAACTACCAGATTCTAAAGCAGCAACATCTTCCGTATTAGCAGTAAAGCCATTAGGGCCTGTCCACTCATAAGTATAAGGGCCTCCACTTCCACCGACAACTGTAATGTCAATATTGCCATCAAAGCTATTCACTTGATGTTCTCCCATAATATCCACATCATCTATATCTAAAATATTTCCTTGATCACTAACGGAAGGATTATCTCCACCATATCCAATATCATTCGTAAAGACGACATCGTTTATTTGGCAACCATTCGCATCTGTTATTGAAAAGACCCATTCCGCATTATCAGCATAATTAATGGTGACTAATGTTTGGTAATCAGGATCTGGACTTTCCAGTATTGCCCAATTAACATAACCAGTATGATCCATATTTACCTCATAAGGGGGTTGGCCTCCACCAATAAATACTTGGTGGGTATTATAATAGAATGGTAAAATCTGACCATTCATTCCTTCAAATATATTAGCACCTACCTCTGTCCAAACGAATGGGTCAGGTTCTGTAATTTCAAAGTCAATTTTAGTTTCACAATTATTAGCATCTGCAATTTCCACTTGGTAGAGACCTGCTGTTAATCCACCAATATTAGAAGCATTGCCACCACTTATAAAAACAGGAACTGGACCTCCAGTACTCCATATGTAATTATATGGAGGCACGCCACCTTCTACGAAGACTTCAGCACTACCTAAATCGCCTTGCTCTCCACCAGGGCATTCTACATTATTAATCTCAATGTCAATATCATATGCCAATGGCTCTGTAATTACAACCGTTTCGGATACAGTACAAGCTAAACTGTTAGTCACTGTAACAGTATATATACCAGCACTTAAACCTGTTGCAATTGCTGTAGTTTGACCATCACTCCATTGGAAGCCAAAAGGACCTGCTCCATTTGTGATATTAGCTGTAGCAGTACCGTTTGCATCCCCTGCGCATCTCACTCCGAATCCATTGTAATCACTAAGGATGACTTCCATTTCAAGTGGATTATAAGTGACGGTAAACTCACATGTCACCATATTTCCTGCATCATCGCTGATGACGATTGCCACATCTGTATCTCCTATTGGGAATACTGTGCCTGGAGGATTATTATTCATAACTATATTAGCTCCACAATTATCAGAAAAAGTAGGTAATTCATAGGTAACGCCTGGGCTACAACTTTCTATATCGCTTGGACATGTTAATAGAGTTGGTGCTTCGTTATCCTCCACATTTACTATAGCATCACAAGTACTTGAATTTCCATTCGTATCTGTTAGTGTTAATGCAACAGTATTTGGTCCTACATTCGTACAATCAAAGCTATCGGTATCTATCGCTAAACTTGCGATACTACAATTGTCTGTACTCCCATTATCTATATCCGAGGCTATAATACTGACATTTCCTGTATCATCTAATTCTACAGTTATATTTTGGGTAACACAGTCAGGTGCCGAATTATCAGTTACCGTTACAGTAGATGGACATCCGCTTGAGTTACCAAATAAATCTGTTACTGTAAGAATAACATCATTCTCTCCTACATTTGAACAATCAAAGGTATCTATATCAATGGCTAAACTAGCGATACCACAATTATCTGTACTGCCATTATCTATATCGGAGGCAGCAATAATAACTTGGCCGCTTGCGTCTAAGAACACTTCTATATCTTGAGCCATACATACAGGTGCTTGATTATCCGTCACTGTTACAGTAGAAGGGCATTCACTTTCATTTCCAAATAAATCTGTTACTGTAAGAATAACATCATTCTCTCCTACATTTGAACAATCAAAGGTATCCATATCAATGGCTAAACTAGCGATACCACAATTATCCGTACTGCCATTATCTATATCCGAGGCAGTAATTACAGCTTGACCGCTTGCGTCTAAGAATACTTCTATATCTTGAGCCATACATACAGGTAATACATCATCACCTACTTCAATAGTTACAAGGTATGGTACAGAAGTATTACCACATGCATCAACAGCTTCGTAAGTAATTTCTCTTACAAAAGCTAAAGGATTAGATCCTGGAGTCGTTATATCTGATACTACATTTATGGTGATATCAGCCACTCCTACACAAATATCAGTCGGAGTGGGCACATTTGGAGTAATCACTGGTGCATCACATCCAAAAACTTGATCGAGTGTTCCTTGAGCTTCTACCCATGTTGGTGGAATTTCGTCATCAATGATTATATTGACTACACATGTAGAAAACAAATCACATTCGTCACTCACAGTAAAAGTAACTGCAAATCCGCTTGTTTGATCACAGCTTAGCTCTGGAATACTCAAACCATCGTAGTTATTTGTTATTTCTAAAATATCATTTCCGAAACAAGCATCATCTGCGCTACTTAAAATAGCCATTTCTGTTGTACTTAACCAAGCAGTAATTTCGGCTGCATAGTCGCCATCACATTCTAATACTAAATCACTTGCTACGGTACAATCTATTTCTGGAGCAACGGTATCCTGAATAATGATATTCGCCGTACAAGTTGAACTCAATTCACATTCGTCTTCTATCGTAAAGATCACAGCTAAACCTGTGCTGGCATCGCAAGATACAAAGGGTAAGCTTAGACCATCATAATCATTACTTACTGTTAAGTTTGAGTTGTCAGTACAAGCTTCTTGTGCGCTGCTTATTAGAGCTGCTTGGGTAGTACTTAACCATGCATTAATTTCATCAGTAAAGTCACTATCACATTCTAATACTAAATCGC
>JAHDDN010000340.1 GCA_020629335.1 Chitinophagales bacterium
AGGGCGGACATATTCCAAATATGATCCGCCCTTTTTTTATTTGGGGCTTCCCTTTCCTCATTTTTCATTCGACAGTAGGGGCGCTACCTATGTGTGCGCCCTCGAATGAAAAATGAGGAAAGGTCGGGCTATCCGCTATTATGTGGCTATGCCCTTCCTACTACGCTAAGGTCCGCTTGTCTGCTAAAGCCAGCCTGCGCGTACCTAAGCTCCGTAAGTCAGTGCATGGCCGCCACATACCGCTCCTATCCCTAAGCCTTTTTGAGTAAGTTAGTAGTAAGTCTTAAGTATGTTAGTAGTCTTCCCTTTTACCATAATAGACCAATAAATAAATAAACTTTTAGACTCTATTAGTCTAAAAAAATACAAAAAACAAATCAAAATTTACCACAAAATTGGTTCGATTTACGCATGAAAATATTTTTGTTGTGTTCTTTGGGCTTGCGGCTATTCTCGTTTTAACTTGCCACCAAGACCTGTCATCCCGAATGCCGCAGGCATACAGGGATCTATTACAACAAAACCCAAGGATTTGGGAGGCTAAACTCATTAGCAATAATCGTTTTGACCATTAATATCATGGCTCCAAAGCTCGATTTAGAACTAAATCCTGGTCGTAGTCTCTGACTGGTGTGTTAATTTTGTACTAAATTGGGGCTTGTAAATTCCCGCAAATCTTATAGCGCAAGTGTTTTTCACTTGTGCCTGCCGAGTCTTGCATTTGCTATTACTTTCCAATGGCAAGCTTATTGGTCGTGTAAGTCAAAAAGACTTACTGTAATTCTGGGCACCGATCAATTTTTCAAGCCTAAAATATCGGCTTCGGAGGGCACAAGTCAAAAAGACTTGCGCCATATAGCAGGTTCATACATAAATGTTGAGGGATTCAAAAATCTTAGAATTATATCAAAATTAACAGCCCAGTCTCTGACTACGACCTTAAAGTGCTCAACTTAAGAGCTTTTCTCTATGATTTTCAAAAATGTCCAGTAGTTTAGAAATTGGGCTCCTTAAATTGCTTGGCTACTTGGGAGGAGATAGGTCATTTCTTGTGTGGCTAAGCTATATTATTTGGTATAAAAGACTATTATTGTGGTATCATAGGGCATCAAAGATTATGAGGTTTGCAAGTACCTAAAGGGCACTTATTATTTTATAGCAGCTTGTAAAGGCCAGCTTAAAAGCTGACCTTACAATGTTTCTGCTGCCAATGGCAGCTTTTTTATAAAATGCATGTCGTAGACATGATCAACATTTTTGCCATCGACTTTAGTCGATGGCAAAAAAATAAAACCAAAACATGATACTAGCAGAAGCAGGCAACACCTATAATTACGCCTTAGCCGCCATTGTAGCTAAAGGCTATAAAATATTTATGGTGCCAGACTCAAGGGAAGAATTTTATGGGGATATTTGGGCCATAGGGGAGGAGCGACGTTTTGTGGGAAGTACACCTTTGGTCGTCTTGGGATTGATAGGGATATGGGAAAAGTTTGGGGATGATTGGTGGACTAATCCAGAGAAATCGCCTAAACAGAATTATTTAAATTTGATAGAAGATCGAGCTTTACCAGATGAATTGGCAGATTTTGATCGCTATACGGAGGAGGAATTTGCCTTGTTTGTGAAAGACTATCAATTATTATTTGAAGTTTTGGGGAGGAAGAAGTATCCTATTGCAGATGATATTACGAGGGCTGAACTTTTTGAAATAATCAATAAATATTGGATGGAAGATGAGTAGGGTGAAAATATAAAAATCAAGAAAATGAAAATCATCAGTATATCAGGATCAAACCGCAAAGGCTCCACTAATTTGGCCTTGCTAAAAATAATAGGAGAGTATGAGTATTTTAATATTGACCAACTGCCTTTGTTTGTGCCTAATGAAGAAGAGAGTGAAGTCGTGCAAATCTGGAAACAAAAAGTAGGAGAAGCGGATGCCCTAATCATCACCACTCCTGAATATTTACATAATATTCCTGCTACCCTCAAAAATGCCTTGGAGCATTTGACCAATGGTGGGGAGCTATATGAGAATAGAGTTTTGCCAATTGTATTTACTCCCCAAAAGCCAAGAGGGGAGAAGGCCATGCAGTCCTTGCTTTGGTCCTTACAAGCACTGAATGCAAATATTGTTTGTTCGCTCTTACTAGATCATAGCGATTTTGTAAAGAAAGATCAACAGATTCATTTTGAAGGGGAGGGGATGGAATTGATTGCGGAGGCGATAGTGCTTATTAATGCGTAATGATATTTTTGCCATTATTTGTAGGGGCGCACTTATGTGTGCGCCCTCTGGCCCAAAAAAATGAGGCACGCCCAAAGTTTGTTTTTATGAAAAAAGAATAATTTTTTATTGATTTTAAATTGTTTACGTATTGTGATAAATAAATTGTAATGTTTTTTGCTTGACTTGTCCAATTATTCGGATCTCAATCGACTTAAGGGTGAAATCAAATTAATCAATTTAAAATTTAAAAACATGAAAACTTTAATCACATTAATTATCACCTTAGCATTAGTAATTACAACAAGCAATTTATTCGGCCAATCAAAAACGAAAGGCATAGCGGTTCAAACAATTGAAAACATTGAAGCACCAGTTTCAGAAGTATATGACATATTACGTTCATTAGAAAGATTTCCAGAATGGTCTCCCTTTAAAGTGACTGATCCAGAACAAAAGACTTCAGTAACCGGTCCAGATGGGGAAGTTGGCGCAGTTTTTCATTGGGAAGGTGTCGCTGAAAAAAGTAAAGGAACTCAAACGATCAGCGAATTAACGGAAGATTCTTATTTATTGATGAACTGTGATATTGAGGTGCCTTATGAAAGCCAAGGGATCTTTGAATATGTATTGACCGAAAAGGATGGAGAAACTATAGTAACACAGAACTTTACAGTCCCATGTTCAGGCTTTCAAAAATTCATGATGAAGTTGTTTGGTGCAGAAAAGCATATGGCAGAGATCAATGCCTTAGGTTTAGAAAGGCTAAAGGCATTAGCAGAGCAAGAAGCGGAAGTATTGGGAGCTAAGTAAAATATTCTTTCTACAAAATTAAAAAAGGGCGATCTCGTTAGAGTCGCCCTTTTTTAATTAATACCCCATTCCTTTAATCACAAGCCCCCTTAACCGCCTCTGCCACTTTCGCAGCTACGCCCTTATTCAAGGAAGAGGGAATGATTTTTTCTCGTGTGGGCTCTGCCACACAATCAGCAATCGCATAAGCTGCGGCCAATTTCATTTGGGGAGTAATCTGCTTGGCTCGACTATCTAAAGCACCTCTGAAAATACCTGGGAAAGCCAATACATTATTCACTTGATTTGGAAAGTCACTGCGACCTGTGGCAACAATAGCGGCACCACCCGCTTTTGCTAAATCCGGCATGATCTCGGGAGTAGGATTGGCTAAGGCAAAAATAATGGCGTCATTGGCCATCGTTTGAATATCTTCACTAGTCAATAAATCGCTTACACTCACTCCAATGAAGACATCCGCTTCTTTTAGGGCATCTTGTAAACTTCCCTTCTTATTTTGGAGATTGGTATATTTCAAAATCTCCTTTTTGGTGTCATTCAAATTATCTCTATCTCGACTGATGATGCCCTTGCTATCACAGACTACAATATCTCTAACGGCAATACAAACATCAGGCTCTAAATTGATGCAGCGAAGCAATTTAGTAATCGCAATTCCCGCTGCGCCAGCTCCATTGATAACAACTTTAAGATCGGCTATGTCTTTCCCCAAGACTTTACAAGCATTGATAAGTCCTGCTAAGACCACGATTGCGGTTCCGTGCTGATCATCATGAAAAACGGGAATACCAATATCTTGTAATCGACTTTCAATCTCAAAACTTCTGGGAGCAGAAATATCTTCTAAATTGACTCCTCCAAAAACGGGAGCCATTAGTGTAACAGTACGAATAATTTCTTCTGTATCTTGGGTATCCAAGCAAATAGGAAAAGCATCAATATCTGCAAATTTCTTGAAGAGCATCGCCTTACCTTCCATGACTGGAATAGCTGCCTTCGCACCAATATTACCCAAACCCAATACGGCTGACCCATCAGAGATCACAGCAACCGTATTGGCCTTAATAGTTAGGTCATATACTCGCTCTGGATTTTTGTGAATTTCTCTACAAGGTTCTGCTACACCAGGAGAGTAAACCCGAGATAAATCCTCTTTTGTTTCTACCTCTATTTTATTGGCAATACTAATTTTTCCTTTTAGTTTTTCGTGAAGGTCAACGGACTCTTTATAGTAATCAGGCATGAAAATAATGTTTATAAAGTTAAAGGATAGTAATTACTAGACCCCCGCATAAGAAATTCCTGTGAGTCGATGAATGTCGTATTTAAAGGTACTCAAATCATGGAAGTTGAATTTAGCAATATCATCATGTCCACAAGCTCGGGCAATCACCTTAATTAATTCATTAGAAGCATGGAAGAAATTATGGAGTTGCTTAGCAGAAGCATCAATAATTAATCGCTTTCTTAAATGATCCTTTTGAGTCGCAATACCGACGGGACAATTATTGCTACCACAAGCACGCATTCCCAGACAACCTATAGCTTGTAAAGCAGAATTAGAAACCGCTATTGCATCAGCACCCAACATCATGGCTTTGGCAAAATCCTCAGCTACTCTTAGTCCACCCGTAATAATCAAGGAGACATCTTTAGCGCCTCTTCGGTCTAAATGTTTTCTTGCTCTTGCTAATGCAGGAATCGTTGGGACATTAATATTATCTCTTAAGATAGTTGGCGCAGAACCAGTTCCACCACCACGGCCATCTAAAATAATATAATCGGCTCCAGCATCTAAGGCAAAGTCAATATCCGCCTCAACATGACTGGCTGCAATCTTGAAACCTATCGGAATACCCCCTGTTTTTTGTCTCACCTTTTCAGCAAATTCTTTGAAATCATTTAGGTTAAGCAAATCAGGAAACGCAGCTGGAGAAATGGCTGCTTCTCCCGCTTTTAGCCCTCTTACTTTGGCAATCTGCTTAGTAACCTTACTGCCAGGCAAATGTCCTCCAGTACCTGTTTTAGCTCCTTGCCCACCTTTGAAGTGAAAAGCTTGTGCTTTCTTCACCTTAGGCCAAGAGAACCCAAATCTACCCGAAGCTAATTCATAAAAATATCTTGAGTTATTCGCCTGTTCCTCTGGCAACATTCCACCTTCTCCACTACAAATACCTGTTCCTGCTAATTCAGCTCCTTTAGACAAGGCAATTTTAGCTTCTTTAGATAAAGCCCCAAAACTCATATCAGAAACAAAAATTGGAATATCTAACACTAAAGGCTTCTTAGCATTTTTTCCAATAACCACAGAAGTGCTTACCTTTTCATGATCTAAGAGTGGACGATTCGCTAATTGGGCGGGCAAAAACTGAATGTCCTCCCATTTAGGTAAGGTATTTCTATCTACTCCCATAGAGGCAGAAGGGCCATGATGCCCATACTTTTTCAAGCCATTTTTGGCTAATGATTTTATATAAGCGGTATAAGGCTCTGTACTTTCAGGATGAGTATCGGCATATTGCCCCAAGTATTCTGAACGATCAAAAGGTTGAGGATGCTTCTCTAAATAAGCATTGATTTCTTCTTCATCTATCCAAACCTCTTTATCCTTTATAACAGCATGAAATTTATGTAAAGCCTCTTCATTATTATACTCACTAACACCAGTATCATAACGATAGTCCCATCCGTGCAATCCACATATTAAGTTCTGCCCTTCTATATGCCCATCTGCCATTAAAGCACCTCTATGCAAACATCTGCCATATAAAACAGATACTTCATTTCCGTAACGAATGACGACTAAATCTAAGCCATTAATCAAATAGTGAGCGGGTTGCTTTTCGCCCAAATCTTTTAGTTTACAAAGTTTAATTTCTTTCATAGATATAATTTTTTTTAAAATTACGCAAACTTAGCAAGTCAACCAAAAAGCGTTCGACTCTTAACTGACAAATAATGAATAATAATTTGGGGCCACCCTTCGGGCCGGGCTATCCGCTCTTATGTGGCTATGCTGCTCCT
>JAHDDN010000007.1 GCA_020629335.1 Chitinophagales bacterium
ACCTTATAAAGTAGGTTTAGGGGTACTTAAGAAAGCGACACGTTTTATAAGCTAAAAGTAATTATAAAATAATAACATTTCCGTTTAATACTTGCTAAAAGCTTCCAATACTGCGTTGCAAAAGCCTCACTTAGCGCTGCTATGCTTCGTTTTTGCGCCTTGTCTTGAAAGCTTTTAACTACGTATTAATTCGCAAGTCTATTATTTCATCATTACTAATCGAAATATAATAATAAAGAAGCACCTGCTAAATGGCAGGTGCTTTTTATTTTTATGGATTAGAAAAAGAATAACTTACCTTTGCGGGATAAAATCATTATAATTTGAATAGCCTTATCGAAACGATAAACAAAAGAGAATATACCTTCGACCCAAGTAAAGAACTCCCTATCATGGAGTACTTTTATACGATACAGGGAGAAGGATTTCATCAAGGAAAAGCCGCTTACTTTATCAGGTTGGCTGGCTGTGATGTAGGATGCCACTGGTGTGATGTGAAAGAATCATGGGATGCGGATGAGCACCCACTTAAAAGTATAGAGGAAATGGTTGAAGAAGCAGCACAATCTAATACCGATGTGGCAGTTATAACAGGCGGTGAGCCATTGATGTACCCTTTAGACAGCCTTACCGATGCACTTCATAAAAAAGGCTTTAAAACCCATATTGAAACCTCTGGGGCCCATCCTTTAAGTGGAAACTGGGATTGGATTTGTTTATCTCCTAAGAAATTCAAAATTGCATTGCCAGAAGTACTGCTTAAAGCCCATGAGCTAAAAGTGATCGTTTTCAATAAAAGCGACTTCAAATGGGCGGAAAAATATGCCGAATTAGTCCATCCTGATTGCCAATTATATCTCCAACCCGAGTGGAGTAAAAGGGAAGAAATGATGCCATTGATTACCGAGTATATCAAAAATCATCCACAATGGCGAGTTTCCTTGCAAATTCATAAATACCTCAACATACCATAGTAAAGCTTTGTAACGTTTGGGTATAAAAAGTATCTATAATTTTATTCCACTTTCTCCATTCACGAAAAGCCAAGTATGAGACAACTGTTTTTTTTGCTAAGTATTTTATTGTTTCTTAGCATGACAGCACAAGCACAAAGTAAAAAAGCCAAAGAGCTATATCTTCAAAGTTATGATAAAGTCCTCTTCAAAGACTATGAAAAGGCCAAAGAGTTGCTTAAAAAGGCGATCAAAATTGATGATAAGTACACCAGAGCCTATGTCCAATTAGCAGATGTACACGAAAAATTAGAAGAGTATGAGGAGGCTAAAAGCTGCTACCAAAGCATCTTGAAGTATGAAACGAAACACGCCTACAGACCCCTCCTAAAGTTAGGGGATATAGAGTTATTTACCGATAATATGGACGCCGCCATCAATTATTACCAAAAGGCGATTGCCATCTCCAATATTCCAGCCGAAAAGAAGGCCTACGCCAATAAACAATTGGCCAATGCCGAGTTTATTAAAGAGGCGATGAAAAATCCAGTTCCTTTTAATCCAATCAATTTAGGAGAGGGAATTAACTCCACTTTTGATGAGTATTTACCTGCCCTTACCGCAGATGAAGAACAATTGATATTCACTAGGCGCTTTGATAGTATGATTGCGCCAAATGAAGATTTCTATATCAGCGAGAAAAAAGATAGCGTATGGCAAACAGCCGTAGAAATTGAAGGGGAAATTAACTCGCCTAATCAAGAAGGTTCTATCTGTATCACGCCTGATGGCAAAAAGCGTTTCTTTGCTGCTAAGGATAGATGGAATACTTTAGGCAGCTTCGATCTTTATTATACTTATAAGGTGAATGGCGTTTGGGTCTTGCCTCGAAATATGGAAGAACCGACCAATACCACTGCTTGGGAATCCCAACCCTCCATTTCGGCTGATGGAACAGAGCTATACTTTAGTAGTAATCGCCCAGGTGGAAAAGGTGGCCGAGACATTTGGATGATTAAACTCATCAAAAATTATTGGTCAGCTCCTATCAATTTAGGAGATCAAATCAATACGGGTGGAGAGGAACAATGCCCCTTCATTCACCCAGATGGACAAACGCTTTATTTTTCTTCAGACGGCCATGTGGGTATGGGTGATACCGATATATTCAAAGTACAAAGAGATGAGGATGGCAATTGGGGCAAACCCGTCAATTTAGGCTACCCCATCAATAACAAATTCAATCAGAGTAGTTTGGTAGTGAGTACTAATGGTAAAAGAGCTTATTTCACTTCTGAAAATGGAGAGAATGGCCTAGATATTTATCAGTTTGATCTTCCTAAAGAAGCCAAGCCTAAGCGAGTAACCTACGTCAAAGGTATCATCAAAGATGCACAAACGAAAGAAGTCCTAAGCGCTGATATAGAAATCATAGATTTACAAAAAAACAAGCTCTATAATAAGGTGGTATCAGATGCCGAGAATGGCGAGTTTTTGGTGACGCTTCCTTATGGTCGCAACTTCTTGTATAATGTGGCTAAGGATGGCTATTTATTCTTCTCAGAAAGCTATCAATTAAGGGATGTAGAACCTAATGAATCTTACGAACTCATCGTAGAATTAGAACCAATCAATGTAGGCAAATCCGTCGTGATGAAGAATATTTTCTTCGAGTCAGGCTCCTTCGATTTAAAGCCAGAATCTCATATTGAGTTGGACAAACTATACGATCTCCTTTCAGAAAATCCCAATATAAAAATCGAAATCACTGGCCATACCGATAATGTAGGCCAAGCTGCCACCAATTTAGAGCTATCTAATAATCGAGCAAAATCTGTGGCCGATTACCTAATCAGCAAAGGCATCGCCGCCAATCGTACCAGCTTCAAAGGCATGGGCGACCAGGTTCCAATAGCTGATAATGACACCGATGCAGGCAGGGCCATGAATAGAAGGACGGAGTTTAAGGTGACAGGAAACTAGAATAACTGATAAACTGGTAAACGGAATAACTGGTAAACTGAATAACTTTCATAACTGGTAAACTGATTAACGTTGGAACTTTTTAACTGATATAGTTGATAAAAACTGTCATCCCGAATGCCGTAGGCATACAGGGATCTATTACGACAAAACTCCAAGATTTGGAAGGCTAAACTCATTAGTCAAAATCGTTTTTACCATTAATATCATACCCCAAACCTGTTTTTAGAAATTTATTGGTCAAAACGAGAATAGCCGTATGGTGCATTAACGAATTACTAATATACTATTCAACCAATTAACTAAATTTGGGGCTTCCCATTCTGATTTTTTCATCGGACCGTAGGGGCGTTCCTATGTGTGCGCCCTCCGATGAAAAAATCAGAATGGGCCGGGCTATCCGCTCTTATGTGGCTATGTGGCTCCTACTCTGCTAAGTGCTGCTTGTCTGCCCTTCGGGCCAGCCGTCGCATCACTAAGCGCCGTAAGTCGCCCCATGAACGCCACATACCGCTTCTATCCCTAAGCCGATTACTTAGTAATTAGTCTGTTAGTAGTAGGTATGTTAGACTTTTTTTAACACTACTAAAATATCAATCAGCTATTAGCATCCTGCAACATTTATGTAATAAAGTAGGCTATATAAGCCTAATTCTATGCTATATATGGCGCAAGTCTTTTTGACTTGCGCCTTTCGAAGCACATAATTTGCAACAAAAGTCTGCTAATTAATACTGAGCATTACGGTAAGTCTTTTTGACTTACAAAACCGATAAGCTTGCCATTGGGAAGTAAAATCGAAGGCAAGACTCAGCAGGCACAAGTGAAAAACACTTGCGCTATAAGATTTGCGGGAATTTACATTCCCCGATTTAGTACAAAATTAACACGCCAGTCAGAGACTACGCCCAGAGTAATTGTCTATTAGCAGTGAACTCGTTTAAAGTTTTTCTGCTGGCTTAGAAAATGACTGTTTTTCCGCTTTATCATAAAACTTTAAATGAGTTCAGTAACTATTTTGGCCTTTTTAAAACCTCTATTGGTTCAGTTTATAAGTTTCTGACAGTTAAGTTGTAGGATTTTTGCGATTATACAAGGCATTTTTGAGGCCCATAGCAGGGCTACGAAACGAAAAAATAACGAAGTAGAATCGTAAAAAGACAAAACTTGGGCTGTCAAGGACTAATAAATTGAACCACTATTATACCAAGAATCTATTTTTTTTTGAAAAAAGTCCATTTATTTTTATGGAATTTGTGCTGTTCTTGCCTCTTAATAGTAAAGGGAAGATTTTTCTTCCTTTCATAAGTAGCTAAAAGTAATTATTTCGGCAATTCTGATTGCTTCTTTTTAGCTTACACTGCGTTATTTTTCTTAGTAATAACCCTGCTATTACTGGCAAAAAATGCCTTGTCTAAGCTAAAAATAATCTAATCAAGAATGCACGAATAATTACCTTCAACTACTCAGGAACGTTCTGACATAAGTTGGGTAGTAGATATTACTCATTGATAGCACCTTCTCTCAAACGGTTGGGATAGCAAGGCAGCCGGAGGTCTATCTAAAAATGCGCTGAGGAAATCGGCGGCGGAGGCGGAAACGGGTGGGTCCCACCCTTGCCAAAAGCCTGAAGCCTGTTTTTTCGTTTGTTTATCTATTAAAAATTTCTCACCTTTGGTTGGTTTTTTGTGTGACATTGGCTTAGGGATGGTAGCGGTATGGAGCGTAAATGCAGCGACTTATGGAGCTTAGGAACGTGCAGGCTGGCCCTGAAAGGGCAGACAAACGGGCCTTAGCGGAATAGGAGCAGCATAGCTCCATAAGAGCGGACAGCCCGACCATGCGCCTTCGGCGAATGATAAATGCGTAATGATGAATGATGAATTGGCTCGTGCTGCGCACTTGTTTTTACCAGCGCATGGGAAGCCCCTAATTAATGATAAATGCATAATGATAAATGATGAATTGGCTCGTGCTTCGCACTTCGCTTTAAATAAGAAGCTTAGCAGTCAATCATTAATGAGATCGTTTATGTGGAGTTAGTATTCAGATGCGAAAAACTAAATTATTAAAATATTAAACTCTGTATTGTGGCTAAAAGAAAAAAGAAAGTAGATCAAAAGCATTATGATTTTTTGATGAATGCGATTGAGGCGAATCAAACGAATGGCTTTGATTTCTTGAAATTTAAGAAGTCTTTGCAGGCTTTGGGAGATATTGATATGGAGGAGTCTATGCGATATAAATCGGCTTTTGCGACGGCTTCTACTTTTGGTGTTAGCTTAGATCATTTGATGAAGAGTGCGGATTATTATCGAGATGTGATGGCGCGTGAAAAACAGAAGTTTGATACGGCGGTTCAATCTCAGATTCAACAGAAGGTGATTGCTCGTCAGGAGCATATTAATGGACTGAATAAAAATATACAGACGCATCAGGCAAAGATTCAAGAACTGAATGTTCTCATCGAAAAAACGATGGAGGAGATAAATACTACTCGTGCAGAGATTGATGCCGTTAGTAAGAAAATTGAGGAGACGAAAACGAATTTCTCAGGGGCTTATGAAAAAATCAATCAAGAAATAAATGATGACGTTGAGAATATAAAGGCGCATTTGTCTTAGGAGTGAATAACTACTCGGATAGGACAACTACTATACTTGCCATTAGAAAATAAACACAAAGGCAAGACTCAGCAGGCACAAGTGAAAAACACTTGCGCTATAAAGGTTGATGATTTCTTATCGTAATAAAACTTGCAGGAATTCACCTCCCTGCAAATTGGTACAAAATTAACACGCCAGTCAGAGATTAGGCCAAGGGGGTTTCATTGATTTTTTTATTTATCTAAGGAACGTTTAAAAAATAATTTCCACATTTAGCAACTAATATTTTGTATCAATACTTCGTTGAAAAGCCTTGCCGATGCGCTGCATCGCCTGCATTTTTCGCCTTGTCTTGATACAAAATATTTAGCTGCAAATGCCAATCTTATTTTTTAAACGTTCCTAAGGTCATGATATAAGTAAAGATTTTGTGGCAAATGGGATATTGAGTTTTTACTTCAGCCTCCCATTTGTCATGTGTTCTTTTGTCAACTAATTCTTTGCTGCGTTTGTATAGTGTCACTTTTTCGCTTGCTTGATTGCTGAAAACTCCGTCTTTTAGGAAGCGTTGGATGACCCAGTTTTCTGTTGGGTTGTTGATGAATAAATTGAGTACGTGATTATTGTACTCTTCTTGCTCCATCTTTTTCTTTTTCTTATCCTCCACTGCATATTCGTCTATTGTTAGCTCCTCGAAATTTTCACATTTACATACTGCTGCCATTGCATTTTTGTCTTTTTTAGGCGCTTGTTGTACTACTTCTTTTTTAGGAGCTGGTGTTTTGGCGATCTTTTTTTTGCTGCTGCATGACCATAGCAGGGGCATTAAAAGGAGTGCTAAAGTGATAACTATTCTATTACTCATTAAACTTATTTTTGATTGGCAAAGATAGGGATTTTATGTTGATGCAACCTTATGTAGGACTCAAGGAATCTTTGAAAATATAAGGCCTCTTTATAAATGCCATATTTTTGCTTAATTTTGGTCTATTAATACATTGCCCATGTCTCCAATCAAATTGCTATTTCCTTTATTGTTTTTGTTAGCAAGCTTATGCTTGAGTGCTCAGAGTTCGAACTTACCTATAGGTAGAGATTCGTATCAACAGATTGATCGCTTGCTGACGCAGGGGTTTGGAGATCAACAAGCATTGCATAGTAGCCAGAAGCCTTATTATAGACAAGATATTTTTGATTCTTTTTATGATACTTTGCCAAGTATTACTCATCGGAATAGTTTTATTTTGGATTATGTTATGAAAGATAATAATGATTATTACAAGGCTAATCCTAGCAAAGCATTTCTGAAATATTTTTATAAAAATCGTAAGGACTTTTGGCAACATTCGGATGAAGCGCTTTTATTAATGGCGAATCCAGTGATTAATTTTCAGTTGATGGCGAATAGCGATGGAGATTTTCGATATATTAATACTAGGGGGTTGGAGTTAAGAGGGGCGCTCTATCAAAAGTTGGGTTTCTACTTTCAACTCACTGATAATCAAAGTATTTTTCCTCGCTATGTGGAGGATAGAGTCATAGATGAATTAGCGGTGCCATTTAGAGGGCGATTTGAGACTTATGTGAGTAGTAGTTTGAATAAGGTGGTCTATGACTATTTAAACGCTAATGCTTATATCAGTTTTCAGCCATTGAAGAATATGAATATGCAATTTGGGCATGGGAAGCATTTTCTGGGGAATGGTTATCGTTCTTTGCTATTGTCGGATTTTGCTAATAACTATTTGTTTTGGCGAATTAATACGAAGGTTTGGAAATTCAATTATCAGAATCTTTTCAAGGAATTGATTGTACAGTTTGATAATAAGGCTGATACGCTCTTAGATCGTAAATATGCAGCCACGCATCACTTGAGCTTAAATGTGGCTAAATGGTTGAATATTGGGGTATTTGAGAGCATTGTGTTTGCTAGGGAGAATGGTTATGATATTAACTACTTGAATCCTGTGATTTTTTATCGTTCTGTAGAGCATCAGTTGGGGAGTCCTGATAATGTCTTGATAGGCGCTGATTGGCGAGCTAATCTGGGCAAACATTTATCATTTTATGGGCAATTTATATTAGATGAGTTTTCTTTTAGTCGTTTGATGAATGAACCTAATTGGTGGGCTAATAAATGGGCTTATCAGTTGGGGCTGAAATACTTTGACATAGCTGGCATTGCTCATTTAGATGGGCAAGTAGAGTATAATAAGGCTAGGCCCTATATTTACTCTCACAATAACATACAAAACAACTACTCTCATTATAATCAGCCTTTAGCGCATCCTTTGGGGGCTAATTTTCAGGAGGCATTAGCGATTATTCGTTATGCTCCTTCTTATAAGTGGCAAATTCAGTTGTTGGCTAGTTGGATGGAAAAGGGGGAGGATATAGATACTTTTAATTATGGTGGCAATATCTTGGTGAGTAATGAATTTAGGGTTACAGATAATGATGCTAGCTTTTTGCAAGGGCAAAAAAGGAGCAGCTTGTATGCAGGCATACAAATTTCCTATCATTGGCGACATAATATACTATTCGATCTATACTTTAATAGTCGAAATTCTGAGGTAAATGGTCAAAGTGAAATTAGTAACCTATTTGGTGTAGGAATGAGAATGAATGCGGAAAGCATCAATTGGGTATTTTAAATACTAAGATGCTTTAGAATGTGTATCATCTTCTTCCTCAGCACTTCCTTTAAGATCTACTAAAAATGTTCTAATTTTCTTTAAAGATTGTATCATATCAAAGTTATCGTCTACTTGATCTTTCTGCTCTTTAATTTGTTTTTTTGCACCATCTAAAGTATAGCCTTTCTCCTTTACTAAGTGATAGATCACTTGTAGAGCTTCCAAATCTTTCTTTGTAAACAGACGATTTCCCTTTCGATTTTTTCGGGGTTTAATTGTATCAAATTCTTTTTCCCAAAATCGAATAAGAGAGCGAGACACATCAAACATTTTGGCTACTTCACCAATAGAATAATATACCTTTTGTACTTCATAATCCTTGTAAGGCAAAATTGGATAATTTTTGTTAAAAAATCTAGCTATTAAGTTAGGTGTTTAAACACCCATCATGTGTATAATAAATACTAAGTTACAAAAAAAATTTAAATAATCCTCGGAAAGTGTTGTTAATTAAGGTGTTTTGTTGATTGAATTATCACAAATATATGCCATTCTCAAGAGCAAATGCTAAAATTCGTTCGTCTGTAAAGATATCTTTCTGTCTGATAGGGCGATTTAAGATGATTCCTTCAAAGGTTTTGCATCTACTGAGAGCGACATATACCTGTCCAGGTGCAAATGCGCCTCTTCCTAAATCAACTACTATTTTATCAAAGGTTTTCCCTTGACTTTTGTGTATGGTGATGGCCCAAGCTAATTTGATAGGCAATTGGGTGAAGGTGCCTACTACTTTGGTTTCAATGGCATTTTTTTCATCATTATAGTCATATTTCAGGAGTTCCCATTTGACGGGTTTCACTTCTACCCTTCTTTCACGGCCATCTTCCCAGAGGTTTACTTCGATCTTATCAGTACCGATTTCCTCAATGATGCCGATTGTTCCATTGACCCATCGACCTTCGCTATCATTTTTGGTGAATATTATTTGTGCTCCGATCTTTAGTATTAGGTTTATCTCACCGGGAAGGGCTCGTTTTTCCATTTCACCATCTAGCTTCCCTTTAAAAACGAACTCCTCTCCCATTAGCTTGCTTAAGCGCATATCGTTGATTCGCTGTGCGGAGGAGTTAGTTGTACATAAGGTAATGAAGGGTTCTTCATCTTGATAGAAAAACTCATCATAAGCCATATTGAGCTGAGCCATACTTTCTCGATCTACTTTAGCCACTCTTACTTTATTGAGGAGCCTTACAAAATCTTCGTCTTCTTGTCGAAATACTTTGGTGAGTTCGATATATTTCATATCACATTTTTGTAGGCACCATGCACTGAAGAAATGAGGGGAATAATATTGCATTCCAAGGAGTTGTTCTTCAATATTGGTAGCCACTACAGGAGGTAATTGGAATAAGTCGCCTATAAAGATCATTTGCACTCCACCGAAAGGCAAGTCTCGTCTGCGGCCATTGATACGCATGAAATAATCGATACTGTCTAAGATGTCTGCTCTAACCATTGATATTTCATCTATGATGATGGTATCTAGATTTTCGTATAACTCTCTTTCTCTTCTTTTTCCTATGTCTTTAGCTTGGATGGGGCGAGGTGGAAAGCCAAAAAAGGAGTGTATGGTTTGTCCTTTCACATTAATTGCGGCAATACCTGTAGGGGCTAGTACGACTATTTCTTTCTCTGTCATAGAACGAAAGTACTGTAAAAGGGTAGATTTACCTGTTCCAGCCTTACCTGTAATGAACAGATGATTCTGTGTATTTTCCATCTCATTTATGGCTATTTGAAATTCATCTGTTACTTCTATGTTCATGCTATTTAAATAATTGGGGGTGAATGGAAAATATAATTTTTGAACTCGTTTAAAGTTTTTTTGCTGGCTTAGAAAATGGCTATTTTTCCGTATTTCTGCGTTATTTTATCAGCACGTAGTGCTGCTATGCGCTTCAAAAATGCCTTGAACTACAAAAAAACAGCTCCTTTTCAGCTTCATCATAAAACTTTAAATGAGTTCCTTATTTGTTCCTTGAATCTTAAGCGTGCAAAAATAAGCAAATATTATTTCAATGTTCCTAGATATACACTTTGATATCATGCCAAATTTTAATTTATTGAAATTTACAGAAAAACAAAAAACATTTAAGAGATATTGTCCTATGATATAAAAATGCAATTTAAATAGATTTGTTTAGGGCCTGAATGTTAGTAGCTATATTATAATCACTTACAGCCAGTTATTTTTATTATCAGTATTTTGCATAAGACAAAACAGCCATATTAAACAAGCCTGTATTCTACTGACTTAATTTAGGGCTTCAGTTTTCCCTTCTAATTATATGATAAAAAAATATTTTTTCGATGGGTCAATTTTTATCTTTTTTTTAAAAGGCGTTATTTTCTATAGCATTCTAACAATGTAAAGCATGATTTGTTTTTTTTTCAATATAGAGGATTTTCTTTGGGTTTTCAAGCATTTTATACACTTTGCTAACAAAGGCTTACAAGAAGTTAAATTTTATTAATTACATTAATATTAAAAATATTCTCGCCTGTTATGAATTTACTTAATGATTGAGAACTTTTACTCGCTAATTATTTGCTGACAAATCATTTTTTTGGAATAAATATTGGTCAACCCATTACTGTACTATTTAGTTTTCGCACAAGGGATAGAAGTGGTATGGGGCGTAAATGCGATGGCTTGAGAGGCAAGGAGGGACGCAGGCTGGCCACGCAGTGGCAGACAAGTACCGACTATGCCGAACAGACAGCGCATAGCCCCATAAGAACGGATAGCCCGACCCGAAGAGAATGAAGAGGCGAAATAAACAAGCTTTTCATTAAAAAAACCAATTCACTTTTAAATCCGAATTAAGATTATGTACTGAAGGTATTTTGCCTCTTCATGAACGAAGGGGTGTGCCCTTATTAAAATCATTCACATGGCTTATTGATTAAGGAACGTTTAAAAAATAATTTCCACATTTAGCAACTAATCTTTTGTACCAATACTTCGTTGAAAAGCCTTGCCGATGCGCTGCATCGACTGCATTTTTCGCCTTGTCTTGATACAAAATATTTAGCTGCAAATGCCAATCTTATTTTTTAAACGTTCCTAAGTAAGCCAATTTTATTTTGTTCACCAACTTAATTAAACATGAAACTATTTTACACTAGTAGTCTTCACGACCTAAATATGCCCTATATAAAAGCTTTTTGGCTTTTGATTGTTCTTTTTTCATTTTCCCCTAATTTAGTTAACGGTCAAATTTTTCCTGCTGTAGGTACCCCTGGAGATGAAGTGGGAAATCCTGATGCTGTCCTATCAGTGGATGGTACTGTGGCGAATAATATTTATTTGGCTCATACTCCTGAGTTGTGTATTCAGGGAGATGGGACAAATAATAGTGGGAATGGAGAAGACCCAGAGTGGCGATTGAATTTGACGATTCCTGATGCTGCTCAAAATACGCCTGTTTGTTCTGATATTGAATTTAGAATTTGTAGAAGAGGAGATTTTGGACAGGCGACGGAAATTGTATTTATCTATGATGAAATCGGCAATCAAATTGGAGAGATTCCTGGTCATCCTGCGGATGATTATGATTTTGATTGTACGTCTGAGCCTATATGTACGATTGTAAAGATTCCGCCTTGTGCTTACAATTATCAGACTTCAGATGGCATTTATTCTATCACGCTTTATACGAATGGATTACAGGGAGGTAATTCGGTCGGAGATTTTTGTGATAGTTCGGAGATCATTGCTGGGCCTGTGCCTGATGGAGATGCGGCTTCTTGCGATACTCCTAACTGTATTGATTTTACTCAATCTGTGGATGGGGTATTTGGTAATCAATCTAATGGAGGTCCGATGGTTAATACTGGTTGTCAATTTTGTAATTGTGTCTTCTTGGATTATTTTATGATTCCTATTGAGATTTCGGATTCAGAATTTGTTATGACTCAGGATGTGGGTTGTGATTATGCCAATGCGAGCTTTGAGCCTAATCCAACTGATTGTGGTCAAGAGTGGACGGTAAATGGTGGATCTGAAGGCTTGAGTGGCACCAATGGTAATGTTAGTTTTAATACAACTGAAGCAGGTACTTATACAATTTGTAATACAAGTGGTCACTCTACTTGTGTGGAACAAACTTGTGTAGATATCGTCGTCGAAGGAAACTTAGAAATTGTCTGTCCTTCTGATATTAGTGTAGAAGGCTGTAGCGGGGATGATCTTTCAAGTGGAGGTACTGCTTTAGGTTTTTCTGATATTCCTACTTCAATTAGTGAAGCTCAATTTCTTGCTGAGGGAGGCCAAATTTTGAGCACTAATCCGATTACAAATATCACTTATCAAGATAATGCGATTGGGTCAGGATGTCCTATTGCGATAGAAAGAACTTATCAATTCACTGCTGGTAATGATTGTAATTTCACTTGCACGCAATCGATTAATTTAAATGATACTAGTCCACCTGAGATTAATTGTGGGGAATTGGTTGATCTTGAATTAGAGTGTAATGGAGATTTCTTCAGCTCAATTATTGCTTGGATAGCCACTAATGAAAATTTGATTGCTAATAGTGTCGTTGACGATTGTAGTGTTAGTATTGAAAATGATTATACTGGTGCTATTAATATTGCTTGTGGGGATAATGCGGAAGGTGTGACGGTTAATTTTATTGTTACTGATGACTGTAATAATGTGTCAAGTTGTAGTGCAAAAATAATCATAACAGACACTCATCCTCCACTAGTCACCTGCCCTCCAGTTAATAATACCTTAAGCTGTGGAGATGCTTTACCAGCAGTCTTTGCCAATGTAAATGATTTTGAAGATGCTGGTGGAGAGGTCATTGATTTTTGCAATACTGGGAGTAATGAGAATATCAGTATCACACTAGTGAATGAAGTCGATAATGGAGGTAGTAGTTGTACACAAGATTTGGTTATCACAAGAACTTATGAGTTTAGCGATCCTTGTGGAAATTCAAGTACTTGCGAACATATCATCGAATATCAGGCTGATAATCAAGCACCTGTGGTGGATTGCGTTTCATCGGAAATAGCGATGGAATGTGGCATTGCTCCATCAGCTGGTCTTAGTACAATCACAGAATTTGTTAATCAAATTGCTGATGTTAGCGATGCTTGTAATAGTGTTTCTGAATTAAGTCTTACATTTGTGGATGATTATACGATCAATGATGTTTGTCCATCTGGGACAGCATCTGCCATCACGAGGACCTATACCATTTCAGATGCTTGTGAAAACAGTGTTGAATGCGTTCAAATTTTTAATTATACAGAAGGCGTTTCCAGTTTAGATATTGAGAAAACATTAATCAATGGCCCTGAGATATTAGATGATGGAACTTATAATATTAGTTATCATGTCGCTCTACAAAACACTGGTACTCTAAACATAAGTAGTATTCAAATGATAGATGACTTAAGTGCATTTGAGCCAGTCAATAGTGCTTTATTAGCTAATGTGAGTGCTAATCTTTCACCCAATTTTGCCTTTGATGGTATCACTACTCAAAATATATTGACTGGTGATAATTCGCTTACTGTAGGAGAAAGCGCTAGCTTTGATATTGTTATCAATGTCGGACCATACGATATTATTCCCACCAATTTAAGTAATTCAATCATTGCTAATATTAGTGATCCTGACGGAAATATTACGGAATATAATGCAGAAGCTCCTACCGAATTCCCATCCCTGCTTGCAGAATTAGGAGTGGCTAAATTATTAACAAATGGTCCTTCTCTAAATACAGATGGGACTTATGATATTATCATGAGGATCATTGCTGAAAACATGGGTAATGTAGCCTTAACGAATCTACAACTTGTAGATAATTTAACCACTACTTTTGGCGAGACTCCTATTAATGGTGTGGACATCATTAATCACTCAAATAATATCAATACGAACAGTTTTTATGATGGGGAAGATGAAACTGATTTACTTTTTGGCAATGATATTTTAGGGGCTGGCGAAATTGCCTTTGTTGATATTGCGATTAATTTTGGACCTGAGCCTTCCACTGAAAACACAACTTATTATAATGTTGCTATGGGCGTTGGTTTGGATCCTGGGGGAAATGAAATAATAGATTTTTCTCATAATGGTGCAGACCCTGATCCCGAAAATGATGGGCCTCAAAACAATAATGAGCCCTCTCCTATTACCACCAATTTGCCAAACGGACAGATTGGGATTGCCAAAGAATTGACAGAGGTTTCCACAATCAATACAGATGGTACTTATGATTTGGTATACACTCTCAATATTCAAAATACTGGAGATGTCATTATTGATAGTATACAAATTACTGATAATTTAGCAGCGACATTTGTGGGCCCTCCAACGGTATCGATTAATGAAGTAAATTTGGCTTTCCCTTCCGCTAACTTATCTCCTAATGGTTCTTATAATGGAAGCAGTAACCCGAATTTACTTTCTGGTTTGGATTCATTTGAAGTGGGCGAATCGGGTAGCATACAAATATTAGTGAATGTGGGGCCTGTCCCTCAACCTGGCGGTACTTATTTCAATCAGGCATTTATCACGGGGGTAGTTCCTTCTGGAGCCGAGGTAAGCGATATTTCTAATAATGGAATAAATCCTGACCCTAATAATAACGGGCCAGGAGATGATAATGAATCGACTCCTGTCGTTTTAGATGCTGCTTCAGCAGAAATAGAGGTCGAAAAGATATTGTCTCAAGCTCCTTCTTTAAATGAGGATGGGACCTATGATTTAACTTATACTATTATCATTAATAATTCTGGGAATATCGACTTACAGGACTTACAAATGACAGATGATTTGAGTGGCTTTACTCCTATCAATTCTGTAGACCTTGCTATGGTTTCTCCTAATTTATCTACTAATCCATTCTTTGATGGTATTAACAATCAATTATTATTAAGCGGTGGTGATGATCTACTAATTGATGAGCAAGGAAGTTTAAATATCGTTATGAATATTGGCCCATTTGACTCTGTATTGCCATCTATTAGTAATACGGTGGAAGTAAGTGCACAAGATGCTGGAGAGAATCTGATCAGTGCTAATGCGAGCAGTACCGACGCATCTTTTGAAAATTCAAATCCAGAACTAAATTTACTCAAACAATTGTCAGCAGGACCAAGCTTAAATTCTGATGGCACCTTTGATATCAGTTACTATATCAGCTTAGCGAATACAGGTAATGTCAATATCACAGATCTACAAATAAGCGATAATCTTAGCTCATTTCTGCCGATTAATAATGTAGAAATTATCAACCCATCTTTTAATATTAGTAAAAATATTTTCTTCAATGGTATTGATGATATAAACTTATTAGATAGTAATAATGAACTTGCAGTGGGTGAAAATGCTTACCTGACCCTTCAAATTAATGCGGGACCATTTGAAGATGGACAAGTAATTTCCAATCAAGCATTGGCATTTGGATTAACACCGACAGGAGAAGAAGTTCAAGATCTGTCTGATGATCCAACTGATCTCACTTCAGATAATGATGTCACTCTCGCAGAATTTGCTACTGGAGCAGCTGAAATTGGTTTAGCAAAAGCCTTAATCAATGCCATTCCTTCTGAGGACGATCCTAATATGATGGTGTTAAGCTTCCAATTTAAAATTGAAAATGCTGGTAATCTTGTGCTGAATCAACTACAATTAAATGATAGTTTTCAAAATCAATTCGGTTTAGAAGATATTGCTTATATGACTCCTTTAGCCTCTTTAGCACAAATAACCAACTCAACAGCAACTCAAAATCCGACACTTAATGCATTCTTTAATGGGTCTAGTAATACTAATTTATTTGCTGGTAATGATGGTATTTTAGATACGGGAGAAAGCATCACTATTAGCCTTAGTGTAGAGATTAATACTTTGGAGGTTAATATTCCACTATCTAACTCCGCTTATGCAAGTGCTTATACACCTAATGGGATAGAGATTGGAGATATTAGTACGGATGGATTCGATCCTGATCCTAATAATAATGGGCCATCTGATAATAATATAGAAACACCAATTCCGCTTAATTTTGCGGACTTGAGAATAGAAAAAATTAGCGATGCCGATAATGGAATCGTATCTGTCGGAGATCAAGTTACTTATACAATTAGTCTCTATAATGACGGCCCAGATCAAGCGACTAATGTAGAAGTGGTTGATTATCTGCCTTATGGATTAAATTATATCAGCCATGAAAATGCACAAGGAGTTTATAATCCTGGAACAGGATTGTGGGAAGTGGGAATAGTGAATGTAAGCCCTGTTCCTTTAACTTTGAGCATCACTGCTGAAGTTGGAATTGATGGACCGATTACTAATAATGCTTTCATTGCAGCTTCTAATCAAGGGGACCATGATCCGTCTGATAATGAAGCAGAAGCAGTCATAGAAGGTGTAGCAGTAGACTTGAGTGTCAATAAGACGGTTAGTAACGACACACCTAATATCAATGAGGAATTCACCTATACGATTACGGTCTCTAATCTTGGAAATAGCAATGCGACGAATATTGAAGTAACTGACGTCTTAGATGAAAACTTGACATTTGTCAGTTCATCGGATATTTCTTACAATCCCATCATTGATGATTACATTTGGGATATACCAGTATTGACAGGCGGTGAATCTATCTCCTTAAACATTGTAACGATGCTCAATAATACTGAAACAGTTAGCAATACCGTCAGCATGATTGCTGATCAAACAGACCCTGTGCCTTCTAATAATGAGGATGAGGTTTCTATTAATGGGCAAGCCGCTGACTTAGTCATTATTAAAAGCGTTGATAATAGCCAGCCTAATCTAGGGGAAAATATAATTTTCACCATCCAATTAGACAACAATGGCCCAGCCAATGCATCAAATATTAGCATTGAAGAAATACTTCCCAATGGCTTAGACTATGTTTCTCATGATGAAACTTCTGGAAGCTATGATCCTAATACTGGTATATGGGCATTAAATAGTTTAAATAATGGTGCTACTGCCTACTTACAAATTACGACCAATGTCAGCTTAATAGGAAGTATGACCAATACTGCCAGTATCTTATCAAGTGATCAGTTTGATCCTAATACAGACGATAATGAAGATGAGGTAGTTATCAATACTCAAATAGTAGACTTAATCATGGACAAAACAGTCTCTAGCTCTGTTTCTACTATAGGTGAAACGGTTGAGTTCCAATTACAAGTAACGAACCAAGGACCAAGTCTTGCTACCAATGTGGTCATAACAGATAATTTATCTGGAAGCTTCCTATACGAAAGTAGTGAAGCAACAGAGGGCTATTATGTGGCAGGAACAGGACTTTGGATAATATCCAGTATCGAACCCAATACTACAGAAACCCTAACACTTTGGGTACAAGTAAATGATTTGGGGGAATTGACCAATACAGCTCAAATAGTTGGTAGCGATCAATCTGATAGCAATACCAATAATAATCAAGATTCCGCTACTCTTCAAAGTAATCCTGTAGCAGATTTAGAAATAATCAAAGATGTTTATCCTACAACTGTCAACCTTGGAGAAGAAACAGTATTTACTATTACGGTAAATAACTTAGGCCCTAATGATACAGATAATATAATCGTCAGCGATATATTACCTGATGGACTAAGCTATATTACTGCTGGTGGTTCAACAGGTACTTATAATCCAACTACAGGTAATTGGAATATTCCTCAGATAATCAATGGAGGAAGCGCTACATTAGAACTTTATGTAGAAGTAGAGAGCAATGATCCAATCACTAATACTGCTTATATTTCTGAAAGCAATCATTACGATCCTAATACGAATAATAATGAAGATTCTGCTACTGTAGAAACAACCAAAGCAGACTTAAGTATCACTAAAGAAGCGAGTGCTGATGTCATTCTTTTAGGTGAAGAAATAAACTACTTAATTACTATCAATAATGATGGCCCCAGTACCGCAGAAGACATTGAAGTACTAGACCTTTTGCCTCCTGGATTAGAGTATATTAGCCATAACGCTGGCAATGGCGTATATAATCAAGCAACAGGTGTATGGAACGTGGGTGATTTAGAGAATGGGCAAGCTTGGAGTTTAGAAATTACTGCTTATGCTACCAATACGGGAATTATCACTAATACTGCGAGTGTTACGAATAGTAGCGTTCCAGACCTTAATGATAACAATGATACTGCTTTTGCTGAAATTGAAGTAATGGAGCCAATGGCTAATTTAGCTTTGAGCAAACAAAGTACTGGCTATGAGTATGTTATCGGTCAGGAAGTCGAGTATATTATTAGCTTATCAAACTTAGGGCCACAAGCAGCCACTAATGTCGAGATACTTGAATTATTACCTCCAAGCTTACAGTTTGTAGCTAGTAATACAAACGATGGAAGTTTCAATGTCAATACAGGGGTTTGGTCAATAGAAGAAATTGCTTTCGGAGATATTATGTACCTAAATATTACAGCGACAGTACAAGCTCCTGGTTTAACTACTAATGAAGTAGAAATTATAGCAAGCGATTTAACCGATCCTAATTTGGATAATAACTCCGCCAGCGCCGAAGTTTTTGGTACTGTATTATATGCTGATTTAGCGCTTAATAAAACAGCCAATGTAGACTCTGCATTCATCGGAGATACCATTATTTATAACTTAACGGTTTCTAATAATGGACCTAATGCTGCTACTAATATCATCGTCACTGATGAGTTGCCAGAAGAAGTTCTTTGCTTAGCTACTTCAGACGAATCATACGATCCTTATAATGGCGACTTCTACTGGAATATTGATGAACTTGGAGTTGGAAATACTACTACATTGACAATTAGTGTCATCGCTCAGGAAGAGGGGACTGTAATTAATACTGCCAGTATCACAGCAAGCGATTTATTAGATCCCGATCCCGAAAATAATGATGGCGGTGCTAAAGTAATCGTTACTGAATCACCTATTAATTCAGGCCCCATATGTAATGATGATGTGAGTATTACCAATTGTGAAACAGTCTCCATATCTGTTTTAGATAATGATATAGATCCCAATGGAGACCCATTGACAATTTGCAGTCATACCTTACCGCAATTAGGTATCCTCACTCCTACCGTTGATGGCTTTACTTATACACCTAATAGTATATACACAGGCACCGACAGCTTCACCTATACAGTCTGTGATACGGATGGCTTAAGCTGTACCAGTACAGTAACCTTATTGGTAGATTGTGAAGTAGAATATGCAAATATTGAAGACTGCCCAATGGAGAACATGCAATTATGTACTGAAACACTTACTCCATTAGTGATTTGTCCTGACTGGTGTTTGGATGGGCCTATCCTTCTTACCGATGTAGAAACCATGTTTGATTGCTCAATCACTCTTCTAGAAGATGGATGTGTTAGTTACCTTCCTTTACCAGGCTTTGAAGGCACAGAAGAATTAGTGATTTCTGCTTGTGTAGAGGATATCTGCACTACTACTACGATCTTTATTCAAGTAACTCCTTCTTGTGACTCCAGTCCACCTATCGCTAATGATGATACTGCCTATTCAGAAGAAGGAGGGGTTTCTATAGTGGTACTCATTAATGATAGTGATCCAGACGGTGACGACTTATATGTATGTGAATACACGCAACCGTCTAATGGGTATGTTAGCTTTACCAATAATATTGCTAATTATATTCCAAATCAAAATTTCACTGGTATAGATAGCTTTACTTATACTATTTGTGATGTGTTTGGCAATGAAGATACCGCTACAGTAATTATCCATGTAGAAAGTTGTATCAATCCACCTATGTGTATTCCTCCTCAAACACCCGTAAATATTTGCGTAGATTTCTGTGGTATCGAAAACCCACAAATTGTAAATGTTAACAGTATTTTTGAGTGTAGTATCAACTCTACAAATAATACCTGCTTTACTTATATCGCACTCCCTCAATTTGAAGGAACGGAAATAGTGGATGTAACCGCTTGTAATGATGCAGGAATTTGTGTGACAGAATCCATCACTATCATCATAGGTGATTGTGGCGGATTAGAAGAGTCTGAAGGCCCACAAGATGGGACAGGCAAATGGGAGCTCGTAAATCAAGAAGAAGCCTGTACGCCAACTGTTATCAAGTCAATCGGCAGCCAATCAGATGTACTAATCATTGAAGGTTTAGACGAATGCGACTGGATTAACACCCAATTAAGTATTTTTGATGAATACGGAAGATTAGTTTATCACCAACGAATTTACGATAGACCTATCAAATGGAATGGCGAAAATCATTTAGGAGTCAAACTCCCAATGGGCATCTACTTCTATCGACTCACCAACGATCAAGGACAACTACTAAAAGGTAGCATAATAAAATAGGAAACACTCTTGTTTTTCATAATCTCCTATTCTTAAGGAAGATTACTTGAAATTAAATAGATTGTTTTTATTGGTGAACTAATGGAGGCGCAGTGAATGGCGTCTCCATTTTTTTTGCCAAATAATGAGTTAACTCCCTAAAATAATAGCGCAAGTGTTTTTCACTTGTGCCTGCTAAGACTTGAATAATCAAACAATAATTATTTATTTAGGGCGCATCCCTGCGCTCATAAAGACAAAGTACATAGCACATCAAAAATGATGCGTTCATCATTCTGCATTCATCATTCGCCGAAGGCGCAGGGTCAGGCTGTACGCTCTTATGTGGCTGTTCGGCAGCTACTACACTAAGTGCTGCTTGTCTTCCCTGCGGGCAAGCCATCGCATCACTAAGTTCCGTAAGCTACCTCTCGACACCACATACCGCTTCCATCCTTTGCGCAATTAGAACCCTTCCTGACCTCATCGTAATGAATAGAGTGTTTCAGCTTTTCTCATCTATTTTTCTAAGTAATTATAAGCGAATGAAAAATATAATTATAATTTCACATTTAGTTCAGGAGCTATCAAATGTAAACGCTCACTATGTTTTTTTATACAGTAAATTCTTCTTTTGTCATGCCAAAACGGCCATTTTAAAAAATTTATGAAAAGTTAAAACACGCTTACAATCTATTATCTTATGAGATAAAAATTCAATCTTAAAAGATTTGTTTAGTCTCTTGACGTTATTAGCTTGTTTATAATCAGTTATGAGGTCATTTTTTACATATCAGTGTTTTCATGTAATAAAACTACCATATTATGCAGACTTGTATTCTAATAACTGAATTTAGACACGCAACTTAGCCTTCAATATTATACGATAAAAAAATATTTACTTTTAGGGTGTTTTTTTTCTTTTTATTTAGCGGCGCAATTTAGTCAAACAGCACAACAATGTAAATTGCATTTCAAATTTTCATCAAATATCGGCTTATCATTGAGTTTTCAGTGGCTCCCTAACTTTAGCTAACAAAGGCATAACGTCATTTAAATAATCATTTCATTTTCTATTGCTATAGTATTCTGGCCTATTATGAAATTACATGCTATTAAGATGCTTTTTTATAATTGAATATTTATAATTTGACAGCAATTTTGGAATAAATATTGGGTAAGTAATAAGTGTACTATTTATTCGCACAAGGGATAGAAGCGATATTAGGTGCTGATAGCTACTTGTGAAGCAAGGAGTGGCGCAGGCTGAGTGATCAGCGAAGACAAGCCACGACTATGCTGAACAGTAGATAGCGGTGCCTAATACAAGCGGATAGCCCGCCCCCGAAGGAATGAAGAGGCGAATTTGATGCTTTTCATTCCACTAACCAACCAACTAATACATCCAACAAAGATTCAAGATAGGGAGGCAATTCGCCTCTTCGTGAGTGAAGGGATGTGCCCACAATTAAAATCATTCACATGGCTTTAGTGAAACAAAATAAATAAACTATACCATTAAGCCTTATCTTTTTGCCTGTTTCTTCGTTAAAAAAATTGTCCCGTAGCTCTGCTATGAAACATTTTTTCGCCTAAAAACAGACAAAAATATTGCATTTAATTTGGTCTATTTTATTTCTTCTATTTCACTTGCAAAAATTTAAGCCATCATTTTATTTTGTTCACCAACTTAATTAAACATGAAATTATTTTATACTAATAGACGTTCTCGCCTAATTAGATCCTTTATAAAAACGTCCGTATTTTCGGGCATTCTATTTTTATTTCTATTTGCTAATACATTATCTGCCCAGATATTCCCTTCTGTGGGTACTCCTGGTGATGATGTTGGTAATCCTGATGCCGTGATATCAATTGATGGTACCGTTGCGAATGGATTTTATTTAGCCCAAACTCCTGAATTATGTATTCAAGGAGATGGAACTAATATGAGTGGAAATGGTGAAGATCCTGAATGGCGGATGGATTTAACGATACCAGATGCGGCTCAAAACACACCTGTTTGTAATGATATTGAATTTAGGATATGTCGAAGAGGTGATTTTGGACAGGCAACTGAGATTGTATTTATATATGATGAACAGGGCAATCAAATTGGGGATATTCCAGGTCACCCAGCAGATGATTATGCATTTGATTGTACTTCGGAGCCAATATGTACTATTGTAAAGATTCCTCCTTGTGCCTATAATTACCAGACATCAGATGGGGTTTACTCTATTACTTTATATACTAATGGAGATCAAGGAGGCAATTCGGTAGGTGATTTTTGTGATAGCGAAGAGATCATTCCAGGACCAGTTCTTGATGGAGATGCCGCTTCTTGTGATACGCCTAATTGTTTAGATTACACGCAATCGGTTAATGGAGTATTTGCCAGCCAAAATAATGGCGGCCCAATAGTTAATACAGGTTGTGATTATTGTAATTGTGTCTTTTTAGATTACTTCTTAATTCCGATTGAAATTTCTGATTCTGAATTTACAATGACACAAGATGTCGGTTGTGATTATGCCAATGCATCCTTTGTTCCTAATCCAACAGATTGCGGTCAAGAGTGGTCCGTCAATGGCGGTACAGAGGGCTTGAGTGGTACAACAGGCAATGTCAGTTTTAGTACTACAGACGCTGGTACTTTTACGATTTGTAATACGAGTGGTTATTCTACTTGTGTAGAACAAACTTGTGTGGATATAGTGGTTCAAGGAGAATTGGATATTAATTGTCCTCCCAATATTAATACTACAGGATGTACGACAGGAGATCTTGCAAATGGCATTTCAGCATTGAGTTTTTCATCGGATTCAGCTCCTATCAGTGAAGCCCAATTTCTTGCTGAGGGCGGGCAAATAATTAGTACTGACCCAATAAATAGTATCACTTATCAAGATCTGCTTGTAGGAAATGGGTGTCCAATGACAATTGAAAGAACTTTCCAAATTTCGGCTGGGACAACAGGGGCATTTTGTAATTTTAGTTGTACACAATCCATTACGCTAAATGATAGTACGCCTCCTCAGATTAATTGTGATAATATTAATGATTTGGAATTAGAATGTGATGGTGATTATTCCAGTGCTATTTCTACTTGGTTAGCAGGTATTGAGACAAGCATTGCTAATAGTGTAAATGACGATTGTAATGTAAGTATCGAAAACAATTATAATGGTGGTACATTAGACCTTGTTTGTGATAATTCGACAGCAGGATTAACAGTCGTCTTCACACTAACAGACGATTGTAATAATGTCTCCACTTGTAGTGCCAGTATCACTTTACAAGATACTGTTGCTCCTTTAGTTAGCTGTCCTCCAGTCAATAATTCCTTAGGCTGTGGAGATCCTTTACCAGCAACTTTTACTGATGTAAATGATTTTATTAGTGCTGGTGGAGTAGTTACAGAATATTGTGGAGGTGGAAGTGCTGCAAATGTGAGTATTTCCTTAATTAATGAAGTGGACAATGGCGGAAGTAGTTGTACTGAAGATCTTATAATTACGAGAACTTATCAATTTACAGACCCTTGTGGAAATTCAATTACTTGTGATCATGTAATTGAATATCAAGCTGATAATCAAGCTCCTGTAACCGATTGCCCATCTATTGAAATAGCATTAGAATGTGGCGTTGCGCCGCCTCCAGCTATTAGCTCTATTAATACTTTTATTGATCAAATAGGAGCTGTTAGTGATGCTTGTAATGATCTCTCTGACTTAAGTATTAATTTCGAGGATGACTATACAATTGCGGATGTATGTCCAATTGGAACCGCTTCAGTGATCACTAGAACATATACGATTAGTGATGCTTGTGGAAATAGTGCTGAATGTCAACAGCTCTTCATTTATGATGAAGCTGTGTCAAGCTTAAATATAGAAAAAACATTAATAGATGGGCCAACAGTTCAAAATAATGGGACTTATAATATGACTTTTAATGTTTTCCTTCAGAATGATGGGAACTTGAATTTAAGTAATATACAGATCGTAGATGACCTATCTGCATTTGCACCTGTTAATAACGCTATTTTAGCGAATGTCAGTGCTAATTTACAAACAAATTTTGCTTATGATGGTATTAATATAATAAATACATTGAGCGGTAATAACACTTTAGCTGTCAATGAAATGGCAAGCTTTGACCTTGTAATTAATGTAGGCCCTTATGCGAGTCCTCCAACTGATCTAATTAATTCAATTGTAGCGAACACCAGTGATCCAGAAGGAAATGTAATAGAATATGTTGCAGAGGCAGCAACAGAATTCCCTGAACAAATAGCTGAGTTAGGACTTTCCAAATTGATGACCAATGGACCTGCTCTTAATTCAGATGGCACCTACGATATTATTATGAGAATCGTTGCAGAAAATATGGGTAATATTGAATTAACGAATCTACAACTGCAAGATAACTTGCTTACTACATTTGGAGAGACTCCAATTAATAGTGTTGACATCGTAAACAACTCTAATAATATTAATACGAATATTTTTTATGATGGGCAAGATAATATTAATTTGCTTTTTGGTAATGATGTATTAGCTGCTGGTGAAATTGCCTTTGTAGATATTGCAATCAACTTTGGCCCTGAGCCATTTCCTGGTGGAACAACTTATTATAATACAGCTCAGGGTATCGGTTTAGATCCAGGCGGAAATGAGATTATTGATTTATCTCATAATGGAGCTGATCCTGATCCCGAAAATGATGGGCCAGGTAATAATAATGAGCCTTCTCCAATTATGACGACTTTACCAAATGGTCAAATAGGTATTGCTAAAGAGCTTTCGGACATTTCTGACCTTAATCCAGATGGCACCTATGATATTGTGTACACCCTATATGTTCAAAATATGGGAGAGGTCAATATTGATAATATCCAAATAATGGATAATTTAGCTACTACTTTTATTGGCCCACCAACGGTACCGATTAATGATGTTTCCTTAGCTTATGCGTCTTCTAATTTATCTCCTAATGGTTCTTATAATGGCGTGAGTGATCCAAACTTACTTTTAGGATTCGACTCTTTTGAGGTGGATGAAACGGGAAGTATACAGATACTAGTAAATATAGGGCCTGTTCCTCAACCAGGTGGCACTTATAATAATCAAGCTTTTGTTAGTGGAGTAGTTCCTTCTGGCGCTGAAGTAAGTGACATTTCTACAAATGGTACTAATCCTGATCCCAACAATAATGGCCCTGGAGATGATAATGAATATACTTCTATTGAACTGGAGGGAGCAATCGCTGAAATAAGTGTTGATAAAATACTATCTCAGCCACCAGTACTGAATACGGATGGCAGCTATGATTTAACTTATACCATCCTTGTACAAAATACAGGTAATATCGATTTGGAGAACTTGCAAATGACGGATAATTTAAGTGCATTTGAACCGATTAATACGGTCAATTTATCTATGGTTTCTCCTAATTTATCCCCTAACCTTTTCTTTAATGGTTTAGACAATCAAAACTTATTAATAGGGGGAGATAATTTATCGGTTGGCGAACAAGCTAGTTTGAATCTTGTATTGAATGTTGGTCCTTATACTTCCGATGCCCCTTCTATTGGGAATACAGTCAATGTAAGTGCAAATGATGTTGTAGGAAATGAAGTAGATGCGGATGATAGTAGTGATGATGCTACTTTCGAAACGGCTAATCCAGCACTCACTCTACTCAAACAACTATCTAGTGGGCCTAATCTCAATTCAGATGGCACTTATGATATAAGTTACTACATCAGTATCAGCAATACTGGAAATATAGATATTAATGACTTACAAATCATTGATGAACTAAGTGCTTTTGAACCTTTGAATTCGGTTGAAATATTAAATCCATCATCCAATATCAATACCAACCTTTTCTATAATGGACTGGATGAAACTAATATGTTAAGTGCTAATAATAGTTTGGGTGCTGGTGAAAATGCTTACTTAAGCTTACAAATAAATGCAGGGCCTTATAGTGAAGGGGGTAGTATATCTAATCAAGCATTAGCGATAGCTTATACACCTAATGGAGAAGAAATTCAAGACCTTTCCGATGATCCTACTGATCTTACTTCTGATGATGATGCAACAATAGGAACATTTGAAAGCGGAGAAGCCGAAATTGGTTTAGCAAAGGCTTTAACTAGTGTGTCTACTTCAGAAGATGATCCTAATTTGATGGTTTTAAATTTCCAATTTAGAATAGAAAATACTGGTAATCTTCTGATCGACCAAATTCAATTGAGCGATTATTTTCAAGGCCAGTTTGGATTAGAGAATATTGCTTACTTCACTCCTTTAGAAAGTTTAGCGCAAATTACTAATTCAACAGCTACACAAGACCCAACGATCAATGCCTTTTTCAATGGTTCAAGTAGCACAAATATTCTAACTGGAAATGATGGTATTTTAGATGTTGGAGAAAGCATCACGATCAGCCTTAGTGTTATGATTAATGCATTAGAAGTCAATATACCTTTAGAGAATATCGCTTATGCAAGTGCTCAGTCACCTAGCGGAGAAGAAGTCAATGATATTAGTACCAACGGATTCGACCCCGACCCTGATAATAACGGCCCTGGAGATAATAGTACCCCTACTTCTATCCCGCTTAATTTCGCTGATTTAAGGATCGAAAAAGTAAGTGATGCTGATATTGTTTCTGTTGGAGATCAAGTAACTTATACGATTAGCATTTTTAATGATGGACCTGATCAAGCTACCAATGTAGAAGTCATTGATTATCTCCCTTATGGCTTAAATTATACTGGATATGAAAGTTCTCAAGGAAATTATAATCCAGGTACAGGTTTATGGAATGTGGGCATCGTCAATGTAAGCCCTGTCCCTGTGACACTAAGCATAACGGCTGAAGTAGGAAACAGTGGTTCAATAACTAATCAAGCCTTTATTTCAAGCAGTAATCAAGGAGATCCTGATCCAAATGATAATCAGGCGGAAGCAGTCATTGAAGGAGTTGAAGTAGACCTAAGCATCAATAAAACAGTGAGTGATGAGAGTCCGAATGTTAATGAGGAATTTACTTATACAATAAGCGTTTCTAATTTAGGAACAGCCAATGCAACTAATATTTTAGTAACGGATGTATTAGATGAAAATCTAACCTTCGTCAGTGCTTCTGATATTTCCTATAATCCTATGATCGGCGATTATGTTTGGAATATTCCATTACTAGCTGGAGGACAGTCTATCTCTTTAGAAATTGTCGCTATGCTAAATACAACTGAAGTCATTACTAATAGCGTCAGTATGACTGCTGATCAATCTGATCCAGATAATTCAAATAATGTAGATGAGGTATCTGTCAATGGAGAAGCTGCCGATTTAGTAATTATAAAAAGTGTCGATAATGAGGAACCGAATTTAGGAGACGAAGTCGTCTTCACTATCCAGATAGATAACAATGGCCCAGCTCATGCTTCTAATATTGCCATTGAAGAAATCTTACCTAATGGCTTAGATTATATCAACCATGATGAAACCTCAGGATCTTATAATCCTTCCACAGGTATCTGGAACTTAAATTCGCTGAATAATGGAGCGACCGCTTTCTTAGAAATTACAACTCATGTTAGTTTGGTAGAAAGTATGACTAATACGGCTAGTATCATCTCAAGCGATCAGTTTGATCCTAACTTAGAGGATAATCAAGATGAAGTAGTGATCAATACTCAAATAGTAGATTTAGTCATGGACAAAACGGTTTCTCCTACAGTTTCTGCTATTGGAGAAATAGTAGAGTTTCAAATTCATATTACGAATCAAGGACCAAGTGTTGCGACCAATGTGGTAGTAACTGACAACTTACCTGAAAGCTTCTTATACGAAAGTAGTGAGGCAACAGAAGGTTATTATGTTGCTGGAACAGGAATTTGGACAATTTCCAATATAGCTCCTAACAGTACAGAGACTTTAAGTATTTGGGTGATGGTAGATGAATTAGGAACATTAACCAATACAGCACACATCATCAATATTGATCAAGCAGATAGCAATACAGATAATAATGAAGATTCAGCCACGCTCCAAAGTAACCCAATTGCAGATTTAGAGTTGATCAAAAATGTCTATCCAACTTATGTTAACTTAGGAGATGAAACTGTATTTACCATTATAGTAAATAACTTAGGCCCTGATGAAGCGAATGATATTATAGTATCAGATTTACTCCCTGATGGACTAGATTATATTACCGCAGGTGGCTCCACTGGTACTTATGATCCTGCTTCAGGTGAATGGTATATTCCTCAGTTAATCAATGGAGGAAGTGCTACATTAGAATTATATGTGGAAGTAGAAAGTAGTGATCCTATCACTAATACTGCCTATATCACTGCAACTAATCAGTATGATCCTAATACCGCTAATAATCAAGATTCAGCGACCGTTGAAACGACTAAAGCGGATTTGATTATCACGAAAGAAGCCAATACTGATGTCGCTCTTTTAGGTGAGCAAGTAAGCTTCATTATAATGGTCCATAACGATGGCCCTGATACCGCTGAAGATGTGGAGGTATTAGAACTGTTACCACCTGGATTAGAATATGTGGATCACTCTAACAGCAACGGAGTATATAATCAAGCTACTGGAATCTGGAGTATAGGAACTATAGAAAGTGGACAAGCTTGGAGTTTAGAAATAATTACAAACGCTACAGAAATCGGCAACCTTATCAATACCGCAACAATTACCAATAGCAGTGTACCTGATTGGAATGATAATAATGATACCGCAAGTGCCGATCTTGAAGTAATCGAACCTACAGCTAATTTAGCCATTACTAAACAAAGCATTGGTTATGAGTTTGTTGTGGGAGAGGAAGTAGAGTATATGATTAGTGTAGTTAATGTAGGCCCTCAATCAGCAACAAATGTAGAAATACTTGAATTACTCCCAGCTAGTTTACAATATGTAAGTAGCGATACCGACGATGGCGTTTATAATCCTAATACTGGCATCTGGTCTATAGAGGAAATTGTTTATGGTGATATCATGTACTTAAGCCTTATCGCTACGGTAGAAGCACCAGGTATTACAACTAATACAGTCGAAATCGTTTCGAGCGATTTAACGGACCCTGACTTAGAAAATAATACCGACAGTGCAGAAATCTTTGGAACAGTACTTTACGCAGACTTAGCTTTAGACAAAACAGCTAATGTTGAATATGCCTATGTGGGAGATACCATTATTTATACTTTGACAGTTGCTAATAATGGGCCTAATACTGCCACCAATGTCATCGTCACTGATGAACTACCAAGCGAAGTCCTTTGCGTATCAACATCTGATGAATCATATGATCCTTACAATGGAGATTTCTATTGGAATATAGACGAATTAGGAATTGGTAATAGCACCACGCTTAGCATCAGTGTCATTGCTCAAGAAGAAGGCTTAATCATCAATACCGCCACCATTTCTGCTAGTGATCAATTAGATCCCGATTATGGAAATAATGATGGCGGTGCTAAAGTTACCGTTTCTCCACAAGTTGGTAATAGCCCACCTCTTTGTAATGATGATGTGAGTATCACAGGCTGCGATCCAGTCTCCATATTTGTATTAAATAATGACCTAGATCCTGATGGCGATGTACTGACCATCTGTAACCATAGCTTACCACTATCAGGAACGATCACTTCAACTATAAATGGGTTTATATATACCCCTGATAGTGAGTTTGTTGGAACTGATAGCTTCAGCTATACCGTATGTGATTCTAATGGCTTAAGTTGTACAAGTACCGTAACCATATTGGTAGATTGCTCCTCCGATAATAATAATAATATTCCAGATTGCCCAATGGAAAATATCAACCTCTGTACGGAAATGATGAGTCCAGTGGTCATCTGTCCTGACTGGTGCTTAGAAGGTGATCTTCAAATAAGCGATGTAGAAACAACCTTTAATTGTTCCATTACCATGCTGGAAAATGGATGCATTAGTTACCTGCCTCTTCCAGCATTTGAAGGCATCGAAGAAATAGTCATCACCGCCTGTGTAGAAGATATATGCACCTCAGCAAGCGTATGGGTAGAGGTCGCTCCTTCTTGTGACAACACCCCTCCTATCGCCAATGATGATACCGCTAATTCTGAAGAAGGAGGCGTCTCCATCGTCGTTCTAATTAACGATAGCGATCCTGATGGCGGCAGTATATATGTATGCGATTACAGCCAGCCAGCTAATGGTTATGTCAGCTTCAATGGGGATATAGCCAACTATACCCCTTACGCCAACTTCAGTGGTCTTGATAGCTTCACCTACACCATATGTGATGAAAATGGCAATCAAGATACTGCAACTGTCATCATTCATGTGGAAAGTTGTATCAATGCTCCAGTTTGTACGCCTCCACAAACACCGATCAATATCTGCGTGGATTTCTGTGGGATCGAAAATCCGCAAATCGTAACGGTATCCAGTATTTATGAATGTAGTGTTCATACCACATCCAATACTTGTTTTACTTATATCGGTATGCCTTTATTTGAAGGAACAGAAGTGGTAGACGTAATCGCTTGTAATGATGCTGGAGTATGTGTAACTGAAAGTATCACTATAGTCGTAGGAGATTGTGACTCTCCAGGATATCTTGAAGATGGAAGTGGAAAAGCAGCTATTGATATACCACAAGAAGAAGATTGCACGCCTAGGGTTATTAAACAAGCATTAGGCAGCCAATCAGATGTACTAATCATTGATGGCTTAGACGAATGCCAATGGAATGATACTCGTCTCAGTATCTTTGATGAATATGGCCGTTTAGTCTATCACCAAATAGTCAATGATAGACCAATCAGATGGAATGGACAAAACCAATTAGGAATCAATCTCCCAATAGGTATCTACTTCTATCGACTCACCAATGATAAGGGAGATATCCTAAAAGGACGAGTCATAAAATAGGAAACACTGTTGTTTTTCGTAATTCACCATCATTTTGGGAAAATTTTATACGAGGAATAAATAGATTGTTTTTTTGGTGAACGAATGGAGGCGCAGTGAATGGCGTCTCCATTTTTTTTGCCAAATAATGAGTTAACTCCCTAAAATGATAGCGCAAGTGTTTTTCACTTGTGCCTGCTAAGACTTGAATAATCAAACAATATTTTTTTATTTAGGGCGCATCCCTGCGCTCATAAAAGACAAAGTACACAGCACATCAAAAATTATGCATTAATCATTATGCATTAATCATTCGCTAAAGGCGCAGGGTCAGGCTGTACGCTCTTATGTGGCTATGCCGCTCCTACTCTGCTAAGTGCTGCTTGTCTGCCCTTCGGGCCAGCCATCGCATCACTAAGCGCCGTAAGTCGCTGCATGAACGCCACATACCGCTTCCATCCTTTGCGCAGAAAATTAGTAGAGACGACACATGCCTTATCTCTACTAATATGTCTTGTATCCTGAATTTTCACCCTTACTGAATCAGTATTTTCCTAGTGATGGATTGATCATTAAATTCTAATTGCAAAAAATACACGCCTGCGACCAATTCAGTTGTTAAAACATTTAATTGATCGATCGATGAGGTATATTTTTTAGCTTGTAATATTTGACCATTCAAATTAAGTAACTGATAGCCTTGTAGGTCTTTACTTTTTACTACTATAGATTTATTTGTTTGTTGAATTTCATATACATGCTTTATAGAGTTAATACTTGTAGAGGTACTACATTCTACTGTTATTTCTATGGTATTATTACAATCATTAGCATCTGATGCTGTCATGGATAGAGTAGTCGGTTCATTAATTTCGTTTATAACTATATTAAAGCTCCCAGCTGTATTTTCTAAAACATAATCGCCTGATATGCTATAATCCTCTGATTCATCATAGGCTGGCAAGCCACCATTGATCTGGGCATTTATTGTCAATTCGCCTGTTAAAGAGTCGCAGTTTTCCTCTATCTGCCAAGTGATTTCGTCTAATAGAATAACTTCTACATTTACAATTTCTGATGAACAAGCTTCACTTAGTGAATAGGCGGTTAAGTTGATATTGATACTCTCTTGAAGTTGATCGTTAGGGCCAAAAATATAAATAGGATTAGTATCATTTGCATTATCAAAGCTACCATCGCCCTCGCTTGTCCATTCCAAAACAGCTGTATTTTCTAATATGGCTGATAAATCAATTGAATCTGCTTCACAATGATACAAAATGGGATTTGTATTAATGATAGGTAGAGGAATTTCCTCCACTATGATATTTTCTAATTGAACACTATCTTCTGCTGCGCTGATAATAAGTAAATCATATGAACCTGCCGCTAATACTTCTATCGTTAATGTATTGGATTCGACAATGCCGCTTCCTTCTGCTAAGCCATTATCTAATGTCCATGTGTAGGTATATGGGGGATTTAAGAAACCTGACAACATAACTTCTAAAGAACCAGTACTAATACCTTCGCAAAGCGGATTATTTTCTAAAATAGTCCCACTAAATGCTGAAAAATTTTCATACCAAGCAATTTTATCATCATTTTTTGAAGCTGACAGTACATCATTATCCCCATCTCCATCTAAATCTATACTAAATACAGATCTAGCTCCATCTGCATTCGTGGTAATAAATTGTTGACTAATAAAATTTCCGAAACCATCATTTTCATACCAAGCAATTTTATCTCCTGTAAAGCAAGCCGACAGCACATCATTATCCCCATCTCCATCTAAATCTATGCTAAATACATCCCGTATATCACCGGCACTCGTAGTAATAATTTGTTGATTACCAAAGTTTCCTATACCATCATTTTCATACCACGCAACTTTACTATCCCATTTAGAAGCCGAAAGTACATCATTATCTCCATCACCATCTAAATCTATGCTAAAAACAGACATTCCCCAATTTGCATCTGTTGTAATAATTTGCTCTAATCCAAAGTTGCCTAATCCGTCATTTTCGTACCACGCAATTTTATTATCTACAATGGAAGCCGAAAGTACATCATTATCGCCATCACCATCTAAATCTATGCTATAAATATCCTGTGTACCATTTGAATTATTAATAATTTCTTGTTCTAATCCAAAGTTTCCTATACCATCATTTTCATACCAAGCAATTTTATTATCCCAATTAGAAACTGATAGCACATCGTTATCGCCGTCACCATCTAAATCAACACTAAACACATCTTGTGGATTAAAAGCATTTATACTAATAATTTGCTCTAATCCAAAGTTACCTAATCCATCATTCTCATACCAAGCAATTTTGTTATCACTTTCAGAAGCTGACAGCACATCATTATCCCCATCGCCATCTAAATCAATACTAAATACAGATCTTGCTGTAACTGCATTTGTGCTAATAATTTGTTGATCACCAAAGCTGCCTAATCCATCATTTTCATACCAAGCAATTTTATTATCCCCAGCAGAAGCAGATAGTATATCATTATCGCCATCACCATCTAAATCTATGCTATAAACATCTAGTGCATAGTAGGCATTCGTAGTAATAATTTCTTCTAATCCAAAGTTACCTAATCCATCATTCTCATACCAAGTAATTTTATCATCTGCGCCTGAAGCTGACAACACATCACTATCACCATCACCGTCTAAATCTATACTAAATACATCCCGTGCTCCATTTGCATTTGTAGTAATAATTTCCCCTAATCCAAAGTCACCTAATCCATCATTCTCATACCAAGCAATTTTATCATCTTCATCAGAAGCCGATAGCACATCATTGTCGCTATCACCATCTAAATCTATGCTAAAGAT